>CALINC010000165.1 GCA_938045195.1 uncultured Treponema sp. | reverse complement strand
CCTTAGATTTAACTTGCGATGTTTTTCGTAAGTCATTGATATATAAGGACTTACGAAAAACTCGCCGGGCATCTCTAAAAATCTAACAAAGTTTTTAGAGATGCCCTATGGTAAATTTGCCGTATAGAAAGTAAAAGCATAAAAGAAATTTGACAAAATTTGCCGGCACCGCTGACACAGGAATATAATTGTTCAAAAATTGACCGTACCCCCGCCTTGCATTTTTTTTTTGTAATTGATACAATATTTTTAAATTTATAAACTGCTTGGAGAAAAATATGGCAGGAAAACAACTAATAAAAGAAAACAGTAAATATATAGAAAAATTACCGAACTGGGCTCGTGACCTTTCGGAAAAATATTGTACTAAAATAGCAAACCTTTATTTTGTCCATGGAAACATAAGAGATTTTTTACCTCACCAAGCCGAAGGGTTTGCAGGCAGTTTTTTATTTGTAAAAATCCGCGATTATATTTCTGAAGTAATTTTCGGTAATAAAAACATTATTGTTTATTATGATAAATCGGGAGGTGTTTCGTTTTGTACGGAGGCAATGCAGCTATCTTATTTTGAAACAATGCATAGTGTTTTTCCCGATGTTCCGCCTGAAGATTTTATTTCAACCGATCCTCATCTTGCATTTTCATATTTAGAGCGTTATTTTGTGCTTAACTTCGGAAAAAACCGGAGGATTGTTCTCATAATCGACTATGCCGAAACTATCATCCCTGCTGATGATATTGGTAATTTAAGCGAAACCGACAGATACTGTTTTGTAACGCTAAACAGGTGGTCTCATGAACCCTTATTTACACGGGAAGATATTTCAATAATAATGATGGCTGAAAACCTTACCGACTTAAATCCTCGTCTTACTACCGCTCCTTCAACAATAAAAATTCATGTTCCGTTGCCGGATTTAAACACACGTATAGAGTTTTTGGAATACTTAAAGCAGCGTGAAGAAATTCTTTTAACCGAAAGGACTCTAACACCTAACCGCATGGGAACACTAACCTCCGGCTTAAATTTAATGAACATTAACCAAATCGTTGCCGACTCTTTTCAAAAAGATGTACCGATTACGTTTGAATATTTGGCAAAAAAGAAACGGGAAATCATACGGAATGAGGCAATGGGGCTTTTAGAATTTGTAGATACCGATTATGATTTATCTCTTGTGTCAGGGCATAATTTTGTAAAAAAACGTTTTAAAATTGCCGCAAAGGCTTTGCAAAGAGCGAGAACCGATGTTCTTCCAATGGGGTACTTAATTTCAGGGCCTATAGGTACGGGGAAAACTTTTATAGTCTCCGCTTTTGCAGGTGAAATAGGAATTCCTATGGTGCGTCTTTTAAATTTCCGCTCGCAGTGGCAGGGTACAACGGAATCTAACCTCGAAAAAGTTTTAAATATACTGCGGGCAATGGCACCTGTAGCTGTGATGATTGACGAAGCCGACGTTGTGTTGGGAAGCCGTACTTCTAATGATGTATCCGGAACATCCGCTCGTGTATTTGCGCAAATAGCTAATTTTATGGGTAATACCGAATACCGCGGCAAAATTATTTGGTTCTTAATTACCTGCCGTCCCGATTTAATACCCGTAGACTTAAAACGGCAAGGCAGAGCAGAAGAACATCTTGCCCTATTTTATCCCGAAACCGATACCGAAAAATTGGACTTATTTATAACACTGCAACGGAAATTGCAGATAAAGACAAATGAAGTCAATTTCCCTTCGATAATAAAAAAAATAAAATTTGATGTTTCCGGTGCAGATATTGAGGCGATTTTGGTAAGAGCAAAAATGACGGCAACGGTTGACGGCAGGGTTATGGTGCATCAAAAAGACTTAGAAGAAATTATAGAAGACTTTATCCCCCCTACATATCCCAACGAAATAGAACTGCAAAACTTAGTTGCGGCAGTTGAAAGTACAAGCAAAGAAATGATTCCGCGAAAGTACCGTGTAATGCAGCGTTCCGCAATGACAGCGGACATTTTACAGCTTAAACAATTATTAGGAGAAAGGAGTTAGCTAATGAAAAAAATAAAAATTACAATTCTATTTTTATTTTTAGTTTTTCCGTGCTTTTCCGAAATTATTTTTGAGCTTACAGTCCAACCGTATAAGGGTACCGAATTTTTTACCGACGGTGTAAAAATTCAACCTGTTTTATTGGAACGGGATAACAGCCTTGCAAAAGTAAAGTTCACTTTACAAGATACAGTTTCTTGTCTTGAAATAAAAAAAAGCGGCTTCCGTTCAATTAAGCTGAATAAAGAGCATATTCTTTTAAAAAAAGGTTTTGCGATTTTATCCGATGAAAATTCAAATTACGATACGGTAAATATCTTTCCTACAGGAAGACAGCCTAAAAGCGTAACCTTTGTAAATAATGATATGGTTGCGGTAACCCTGCTTGACGGTAAAGGCATCGATATAATCAATATTAAAACGGGAGAAACTAAACGCATCGCTCCTCCAAAAGAATATGCGGAAAAACTCGGCTTTGTTGAAGCCCTCGTTTTAAAAAATAAAAACGAACTTTGGATAAGCCAAATGCCCGAAGCCTGCATCCATGTTTTTGACCTTGTTTCTTTTCAATATAAAAATACGATTAAAACAACCGGTAAGTGGAGCAAAGTAATGGCATATAATCCCATATTAAACAAGGTCTATTTAAGTAATTGGCAAACCTGCGACATTAGCATTATAAATCCCGAAACATATACAGAAGAAAAAAAGATTAAAACAAAAGCTGTCCCTAGGGGTATGGCATTTTCTAAAGACGGAAAATTTATTTATTGTGCTCAGTTTGAAGATGCACAAGGAAATTCAAATTGCCGCCTCATAAAAAAAGAACTTTCGACATTTAAGACCGTTTCCGAAGCAGGAATTAAAGGAGCTAAACGGCACATAGTTACCGATTACACAACGGAAAAACTATATGTTTCAGACATGCTAAACGGAGCGGTAGAAGTGTATTCGCTTAAAGACGATACCATACTAAAACGCATCAGCGTATTCAGCCATCCGAACACCATTCAGCTTTCACCGGACGGAAAATTCCTTTATGTTTCATGCAGAGGGCCGAATAATCCTGATAAGGGTTATTTGTATAAGGGCTATGTTATGGGGCATCTTGATGTAATCGATACTGAAACGCTTAGCCGTATTGAAAGTATAGAAGCGGGGAATCAACCTACCGGCTTGGATGTGTCGCCGGATGGAAAGACAATCGTTCTGTCCGATTTTTTAGACCACAGGATTAGGGTGCTTACACGGAAATCATCTGATTAGTGAAATTGTTTATTTCTCAACGTATGAAGCTATTTCTTCAAAGGCCTCGCGTAAGAAGGAATTTAAAAAAATTGAAGCCTCGTCAGTTAACCTAATATGAGAGGCACTTATTTCCAAATCGTTCAAATGCTTGCGGCGATTTATCGTTTTACCGATGACATCAAAAAGACTAAACCCGAACCGTGCGGTAAAGGCGTTTAAGTCAAGCCCTTCTGTAAGCCGTAAATTCATCATAACAAATTCTTCAATACATTCAACTTCAGAAAGCATTTCATATTCATAAACGGAATCTCTTTTTGTTGTCTTAAGCCATTTGTCGATATTTTTATGTGCAGAAAATCTTAATGCCGAAGCGGGGAGCCTCTTGCCGTCTTTTATTGCAAAATTATAAAAAATACTTCCAAAAGCACCCGGTCCTATACCTATATAATCTTTTAACTTCCAATATTTTTCATTGTGTATACTTTTATATAAATTTTTATATGAAAAATTAGATGCTTCATAACGGATATAATTATTTTTTTCTAAAAACTCTTTACCGTATAGCCATAAATTTGCAATATCGTCGTCTTCCACATCGGATAATTTCCGCTCGGTACAAAGTGAATAAAAAGAAATATGTTGGGGCGAAAACCGTAACAGCGTTTTTAAATCATCTTTTAAAATTGTATAGGTTTGTTTTTTTAATCCGCCGATTAAATCACATGAAAGAAGCAGTCTATTAAAGTCTTTAATTAGTGTTAACGCCGAAACGGTTTTTTCTCTACAGCCCCGCCGATGAGATGCTTCTAAAACTGCATCCGAAAAACTTTGTACGCCGACAGAGATTCTATTTACACCGGAGCTATATGCTGCCGACAAATGTTCTTTTGTTACATCTTCGGGATTGACTTCTACGGTAAATTCTAAAGGCGGGTTTTGCTGCTTTGCCAAAATATGCGAGAAAATAAAATAAAAATCGTCCGGCGATAAAAGCGAAGGCGTTCCGCCGCCGACATAAACGCTATCCCATTCACCGATACTGTATTTTTCGGCAAGAAAATCCATATCAGCCGTAAGCCGGCGGGCAAATTTACTGCCGTTTGAGCCGGAAAGAATTTCTGCAAACCGGTCTGCCTTCACCGAAAAAAAATCGCAATAAGCACATTTTTGTATACAAAAAGGAATATGGATATAAAGTCCTGCTTTTTTCATGTATTAAGTTATTTTATTGATAAAGTTTAAATGCTCCAAAAGGCCAATACTTAAAAAGCACATTTCCGCAAATTCTTTTTTTTCCGTCCACAGGTCCCCAAAGCCTCGAATCGTCGGAAATTATTCTGTTATCGCAAAGCAAAAAATATTCGTTTTCTTTTAAGGTTGTTTCAGGATATGTTCCCGAAAACGGTAATTTAGAATTCCAGCCTGCCGGCAGTTCTTGTATTTCCAAATTATAATCAATTTCCGCTAATTCAAATTCGGTTAAAAAATGTTCTGCATTTTCGGTTTTTATATGCAAAATAAAATTTTCCATATAAACGGTATCTCCCGGAAGCCCTACAAGTCTTCTTATGACATTGGCAGTGCCCTGCCCTGCTCTGTTTTCAAAAGGTCTAAACATTTGAAATGTAAAAAAACCGAAAAATTTATCAGCCGCTTTTTGAAAAAAACTGCGTTTATCTTCATAGGCAGGAGAAAGAACTATTACATCGCCCCTTTTTGCGTATGATTCCGGCTTATAAATCGGCGTAATTAAAACGGCTTCTCCGTGCAAAATTTCCGGACTCATTGCATCCGATTGAATGATATATGTTTTTATCAAAAAAGATGTTATCAGCGTATATACAGAGAAAACAAAAATAACCAAAGACACAATAAATATAACTTTTTTTCTATATTCCCGTTTTGCCGTATAAGAATAATCTCTATATCTTGCAGCCATTTTTACCTCGCTTTTATATACTAGCATTTTATACCGTAATTGACAAGTATTCATTCTGTGAATATAATATGAAATTGAATATATGGAAAACACTGCTGTAAAAATTATTGCAAAAAATAAAAAGGCTTTTTTTAATTACTCTATAGAAGAAAAAATAGAATGCGGACTTGTTTTAAAAGGAACAGAAGTAAAGTCGTTGCGCGAAGGGCGTATATCTTTTCCAGATGCTTTTGCTGAAATAAAAGATAATGAAGTGTGGGTTAAAAATTTTCATATTTCAGAATATATTTATTCTTCCGTTTTTAACCACGACCCCGAACGGCCGAAAAAACTGCTTTTAAAAAAAGACGAAATAAAACGCCTAAAACGCAAAGTAGACGAAAAAGGTTATACGCTTATTCCCTTAGAATTTTATTTTAAGAACGGTATCGTTAAGGTACTTTTAGGTGTTTGTAAAGGTAAGAAGACCTATGATAAACGTGCGGACATAAAAGAACATGATTTAAAGCGGGAGATGCAAAGAGAATTACGCGCAAGGAACAAGGAGTGATGATAAAATACGGGGTTAAAACGGTAAATTTACAAATTCTTTTTTGTGCAGCTTTATTGTTTACGGCAAGAGGATTGATATATGCGGAACCCTCAGTAGGTTCTTTTGCACTTGAAGCCAAAAATGTTTCGGAGCAGGTAAATGCCGCCGTAACTAATGCAATTTTTAATTTTGTAAAAGAGCAAAAAAAGTACAAAATAATTGACTTGCGCCCCAAAACTTCTGATGAAGACTCGGGAGAATTTAATTATATCTTTATGGGAACTCTTACGGGAGGCGATGAAGGCATAGAGCTAAAACTTATTTTAAAAAGTACTGCCGATAATGTAACCCGTACTATTGCAAAAATATATCAAAATGCAAATCTCATACTTTTGGATTCAAGGGTCTTAGTAGCAGACCTCTTTGATATGTCTGTAAATTTACATGCTTATGAACAGGCAAATACAAGCAGATATGACAATAATGCAGAAGATGATTTTAGACAAGTTACCGGCATAGATGCTTTATCGGGTTCATGGCATGGAGAAGACGGTATAGAAAGAATTGAAGTTATGAGAGGCGGCAGAGCAATAGCGGTATTATCCGGCGGCACTTCGATTTTTCTCCATTTAAAAATAAGCGAAGGTTATTTAATTGTAACCCAAGCGGGAACGCCCACCATAAGGCAGTTTGCAAATTTGCCGGATGAAATTGCAAAAAAAGCCGCCGCACTGGGAAAAACTCCAACATGGAAATTTTTAGTGTCGGCAAATAATAAAATTCTTTCAGGAGAAAAAACCGATATAGAGATAATTTATTCGGGAGATTCAATTACTTCAACACAAGACATAACAAAAAAAGTAAAATGGTTTAAACAGTAGAAAATTCAATTTCTTATTTTAACGAGCTGTATACTTATCCAAAATTTTTTTATAATAAGCAGCGACATGATCTTGGGGAAAAATATGTAATGCCTTATTAAAATATGTATCAGCATCTCTTAAATTACGGTTGAATACGGCTTGTACACCTCTTTCAATATACCCTTGTGAACGGTGTTTTAATTCTCTAACAGGAGCGTCATCGCAATCGTAAACTTCAAATAAAAAAATTTCCTCATTAGAAATTGTTTTAACCAATTGTATCGGACGAATATAATGTCTATTGGGATCTTTAAGAGCGGCAAAAACTCTATCGGAAATAATTATTGAAGAAATATACCGTTTTGTAGATTCTTGTAACATATTTGCAATGTGATAAGAATTTGAAATTATAATACTATCCATTCGCTGTACATTTCCAATAGTTCCCAAAAGAAGCTCCCCGAAATCAATTCCTATTCCTATCCGTAAAGGCGGTAAATTAGGCGGAGCAATTTTATTTTCTGCAATTACTTTTTGTATTTTCATTCCGCAAAGCAGTGCAGAGTCGGCACCGTCTGGAAATAAAGCAAAAAATCCGTCACCCAAATATTTTGTTATAATACCGTTATATCTGCGTACAATAGGAGCTACCAGCGCAAAATATTTATTTAACAAATTAAACACTTCATTGGGAGCAAGTTTTTCGCAAGTATGCGTAAATGAACGAATATCAATTGAAAGTATGGGCATTTTTAATTCGGCATTATCTCCAAGTTTTACATCAGTAATCGAATTTTTATGTAACAATCCTACAAGTCCGTCCGGAACAAAACGGATAAGCGATTTGTTTATAAGAGACATCTCGGTATTTAAATCTTGAATCTTTTTAATTGAATTGGCATATTCATCCAGTGTCATAATAGATAATAATACTACGGAAAATACAGAGCCGACATGAATAAAAAAAGAATCCTTAGTTATTATACCCAAAGCCACAGCCAAATCATAAGCACCGAAAATAAATATAATTATCAAAGCCGCTAATATCCAAGCGGCAAGGTTTCTTTTTTTTATTAAACCGGCAATCGGTATAAAGATTCCATATAATATACAAAAAACGGAAAAAAATTGATAGTAAATTAAAATAGACGAAGATATGTTCGGAGGTAATACCAGTGTAGATAGGGCATAGACGAAAGAAACACCGACTATCAGCCAATACGGAATTTTAAAACAAATTTTTAACGCCCGTTTTAAAAACACGGTAAAAAATATTATAGGGAGAGGAAATGTAAGATACCTCATCATAAAATTTAATTGCCATGGCATATTGGGTGCCAAGATAGGTGCAATATGCGGATAAAAAAAGATACCACGTACTGCCACAGTAATAGACGCAAACGAAAACCAAATTATAAAAGATGCTTGCTTATAAAAGAAAGACAGCAAAAAGAAAAATATGGCAACGGCAAGGGTAATTGCAAAAATGCTTCCGTTAAAAATTAAATCGTCTCCAAAAAAATTTTCGACTTTATTCACTTCACCTAAAATTATAGGAGAAGAAAACCCTGCTTTTCTATTCGTAAAATTGGAAACATTCAAAATAATATTTACAGAACCGTCGGACTTCGGATGGAATGCAACTTCCGAAGTCTTAATTCCGGGTATTTCATTCTGTGCATCAACACCGGGCTGCCCTTGCTTGCCTACGTCGTCGGAATTTATAACAATACTGCAACTGCTTAAGGCATTACCGACCTGTATTGCATAAATTTTTTCCGGATCTAAACCGAAGATTTGTAAACCGTAAGAGCCGAAACCAAACCGTGAATTTAAAACGGTATCTTTAAAAGTACCCGGTATTTGACCGTAAGTTTCTTTTTTTGTATTATACAACGAATAAAATTGATTTGGAGTAAAAGCAAATTCGCCGCGTAATTTAATTAAAGAATTGTTGAACTCTTTAGGTATATACACTTTCCCTTTTACTGCTTGTAATTCAACCGTTTTACCTTCATAGAAAGGGCTTAGCAAATATACGAGATATAAAAATACAAATAAAAAACAAAAAGGAATACATCCTAGCAATAATCGTTTATTTGCATTTTTCATTTTTTACTTACCTCATAAATTGATACCGGTTCATCTTTTCCTCTAAAACGAATAAATCCGCCGTGTTTAAATTGAAGTTGTGCTTCATCATCTATGTTTATATTATCTTTTACCGCCTTGCTTATAAAAATTTCCGTTTCTTTTTTTAAAGCATAAAAATGAAGACGCGATGCAATATTAACAACATCGGAAATGACAGTACTATCCATTCTTGCGTTTTCTCCTATTGTTCCAATCATAAGTTTGCCGTAATGAATACCGCAAGCAAGTTTTATTTTTTGCATGTTATTTATTTTGCGTTCAAAATTTTCTTTTTGTACTAATTGTTTTATTTCAAACATACAGTTTATCGTATCTGCTGCAGAACCGTAGAAAAGAACCATTAACCCCTCTGCAAGATACTTATCGATAAATCCGTTGTGTTTTTCAATAATTGGATTTATATCAGCCAAAACTTTATTATATATTTGCAATACATTCAGTCTATCTTGTTTCGTATCCAGCACCTTATGAATTCCTAAATGAATAAAAGCAATATACATATCTTTTAAAATATTATCGCCTAAACGGATATCGATGTGTTTTTTATTTAAAAAATTCATAAACTCATTGGGAACAAATTTTGCAAGGGCTGCATTTGTAAGTTCGATCTTTTTTGTAATACTAATGAGATCATCCGATGACGTTTTAAAATAACGTAAAACAATAACCGCCATAGGAACAAGCAACGCCGCTGCTCCAAGTTGTGATAAAAATTCACCTTCAATAATTCTGTTGGCAATAAGCATGTCCCGCACGGCAACTAAGAAAAAAAACAGAAGAGCTAATAAAAATAAATATGCGGATTTATTCCGTTTAAAGGCGGCAATGATTACAACAACATAATCATACATTGCAATAGTTAATATATAAATTTGTGCATATATAAGCAAATTAGCGGAAACCTGCATAGGTGCAAAAATATTTATTGCAGTATATAAAAATGCCGGTAAAAGTATTATACATAACGTTCTTCTTTTTATTGAACCGAATAACTCTTGAATAAAGAAAGACCCGTAAATAATTATGAGAGGAAAAGTCGCATATCCGAGTTTAAATAACGTTATAGAATCTATTTGCGGAATAATTCTTGCAAGTAAAAATTCGTCATAACAGCAAATTCTCAAACTAAAATTAGCACATAACATTCCAAAGAAAATAGAACTTTTTTCTTTTGGATAAAATATATAAAGCGAAATAAAAAAAGCTGCGACAGCCAGTAAAAATCCTGCAGATATAATAAAATAAGAATATCTTTATTTTTTTCATTTATAAGCGTAGAATAAAAAGCAATTTCTACAGGTTTTGAAAATCCCGGTAGTCTGTCATGATAATTAGACACATGGAACACAAGGTTTCCTTCGGTTAAGCCGTGTGTAGGCAAAAACACAAACACAGAATTCAAATTAAACACTTCAGCTTTTTTTGAAGTACCCGTCTGTCCCGAACGAAAAATCTCTTTGCCGTTAAAATAGGCTGTAAATGCAGAAGCGACATTTCCGGTTTTAACTGCATATACACCTTCAGGATCGAAATTTGTTATCTTGACGGCATAAGTTGCATAACCATAATTCGGTTCCGGCGGGCTATATTGGTTCCAACTTATATTTATATGTTCAAATCTTCGGTACCGCGAAAAATCTTCATCAGGCGGAACAAATTGATTAGGAACAAAAACCCAATCGCCTTTAAGGGCAATAATCTCTGAAGCCTCTAAATTTTCAATATTAAAAATTCCGTCAACAATAGGATAGGAAGGAGCAGCGGATTTAACAGGCTTACACGAAAAAATTATACAACAAAAAAGACAAAAAGACGGTATAAAAAAATATCTAATATAAGTATTATTCATAATTAAAAATTAAGAAACTCTTATTTGCAGCAAATTATATAAGCCTCAATCCTTTTTATGCAATATTACCACTAATAGAAAATTTTATCAAGAGGAGAAAAGAAATAATAATAACTTAATCAACAACCCCGATGCAGAGCGTACGTTGCACAGCAACAGGATATTAAACCCTCCGCACGAATAAAAATACTTTTTTCGTCTTCTTATTCTGTTTTGGTTCATTCGTTTTTAATAAAAGACTTCCGTATTGATTTACGTTATGGGTACGCTGCAAACTTCGGCTTTAAAGGGAACTATGGTAATGTATTTTTTATGTTTACCGATAAAAAAATGGAGTTTGATATGAGCGATGTAATAAAACAGATTGTACAAAAAGAAGACACCTTTGATAAGTTGGAAATACGGCTGGGACAAATTATAGCTGTTGAAATTGAACCGTCCGCTCCGAAGAGGGCATACAAGATGACAATTGATTTCGGAAAATTCGGTAAGCGGACAAGCGTCGGGCGGTTTACGCACCATTTCGCTGAAGAATTGAAAGGGAAAAAGGTTGTCGGTATTTTAAATTTTGAACCTAAAAAAATCGGCGAAACCGTTTCGCAGGTGCTTATTCTTGGAGTTCAATATCCGAAAGCCGAGAGCGGAGAGGCAACCTTTGTAACACCGCTCGCCGATGCAAAAATAGGCGGAAAGGTATTTTAAAAAGATTCGAAAGAAAAATATTAAATATGTTTTGAATCTTCCGAATGCTTATTAAGTTTTCAGTAGAAAAAATCCGATTGTCAATGCGGCACCTTGACAAATTTAAACTAATCGGTTATACTTCAGCTACATTACGATTTCGGTCTTGGTGCCGCTTTTTAGCGGTGAAAAGGGAATCAGGTGAAAATCCTGAGCAGTCCGGCTGACGTAAGGAGAATAGCGAATTTCCAAATATGCCACTGGAGTTATGTAACTCCGGGAAGGCGGGAACAAGCGATGACATCCGAGCCGTAAGACCTGCCAATGACTATGAGGGTAAAAGCTCCCCGGTTTTTATCCGTGCCGCACTCTGCTTGGATACGGAGTTGTTGCAAAAATTATCGTGTTTTACATTTGTATTTTCTCAAAAGATTGCTCCTATGCGTTGATACTGAGATTTTTTGTCAAGTTTTTCTTATTTTGACGCTTATGTGTGTTCTTTAATACCCTAAGAATACGCGTATATTTTGTTGTGAATATAAATGCCTGCACTCTTTTCCAGCTTTGACCGGAATCGTTTTTCTTTTTGAAGTTTGTGTTATCCCGATGTTTATCGGGTTTGATATAATTTGAATATTGGGAGGAAAAAGTGCAGTTCCATGAGTATCAGGTAAAAGACCTTTTCCGAAAAAACGGAATAAGGGTCTTGGACGGAAAACCGGCAGCAACCGCCGAAGAAGCGGTAGAGGCGGCAAAAAGCCTTCCGTCAAAGGTTTGGGCTGTAAAAGCTCAAGTTCATGCAGGGGGGCGCGGCAAAGCCGGAGGGGTAAAAATCGCCAAATCCATTGATGAGGTAAAAGCTTATGCTTCTTCAATGCTGGGTTCAAAACTCGTAACGCCGCAAACCGGAGCCGAAGGTAAACTTATTAAAAAAGTTTACATAGAAGCCGGAGCCGAAATACAAAAAGAATTCTATTTTAGTATTTTGGTTGACCGTTCTAACGAAAAGCCCGTTATTATGACTTCGACAGAAGGAGGCATGGATATTGAGGCTGTAGCAAAAGAAAGCCCCGGCAAAATACTAAAAACCTTGATTGACCCCTTTGCGGGACTTCAAGCCTATCAAATTAACGAAATAGCCTTTTCGTTAAACCTATCAAAAGAAGAAAAAAAATCCTTTACCCAAATATGCACAAGACTTTATGATTTATTCTTACAAACCGATGCAAGCCTGCTCGAAATAAACCCTCTTGTAATAACCGAATCGGGGGAATTTGCAGCTCTTGACGGTAAAATGGCGATAGACGATAACGCAGCTTTCCGTCATCCCGAACTTGCAGAACAGGTAGACCTTTCCGATGAAAACCCCGCAGAGCTTACGGCAAAACAATACGGGCTTTCTTATATTTCCTTAGACGGAAATGTAGGCTGTATGGTAAACGGAGCAGGTCTTGCAATGGCAACAATGGATCTTATAAAACTTGAAGGCGGAAAACCTGCCAACTTTTTGGATGTAGGCGGAGGTGCAAGTGCCGAAACGGTTGCCAAGGGTTTTGAACTCATACTCGAAAATAAAGATGTAAAAGCCATATTTGTAAACATTTTCGGCGGAATTGTCCGCTGTGACAGGGTTGCAAACGGCATTATGGAAGCCGTCCGCACAATCAAAACGGACATCCCAGTTGTAGTTCGTCTTGACGGCACAAACTCTAAAGAGGCTGCCGAAATCCTATCAAAGGCAGGAATTAAAAACTTAATCGTTGCACAAGGTTTTGCCGATGGTGCAAAAAAAGCAGTCGAAGCTGCGGGGAGGTATTAATGGCTATTCTTGTAAACAAAAACACTAAGGTTATAGTTCAAGGTTTTACCGGAAAAGAAGGCACCTTTCACAGCGAGCAATGCCTTGCTTATGGGACAAAAATTGTGGGAGGAGTAACCCCCTTTAAGGGAGGACAAGAACATCTGGGCCATCCTGTTTTTAACACGGTAAAAGAAGCCGTAAAAAAAACCGGAGCAGATGTTTCAATGATCTTTGTTCCGCCCGCCTTTGTCGCAGATGCTATTATGGAAGCTGCCGATGCAGGAATAAAACTTGCTGTCGTAATTACCGAAGGAACTCCCGTAAAGGACATGCTCAAAGCCAAGTCCTTTGCTTCAAAATGCGGGATGAAAATGATAGGCCCCAACTGCCCCGGAATAATAACGGCAGAAGAATGTAAGATAGGTATCATGCCTGGAAATATCTTTAAAAAGGGACATGTAGGTCTTATTTCAAAATCGGGAACCCTCACCTATGAAGCTGCAAATCAGGTAGTACAAAACGGCGGCGGAATTTCGACAGCGGTCGGAATAGGAGGAGATCCGATTATAGGCCTAAACTTTATAGACCTTCTTCAAATGTTTGAAGAAGATGAAGAAACTGAATGTATGGTAATGATTGGCGAAATAGGAGGCGACTTGGAAATAAAGGCTGCCGAATATATCAAAGCCGGAATCAAAAAGCCTGTTGTAGCCTTCATTGCAGGACAGACAGCCCCAAAAGGAAAAAGGATGGGACACGCAGGAGCCATAATTTCAGGCGGATTGGGAACTGCCCAAGATAAAATAGAAGCCCTTCGTGCGGCAGGTGTACAAGTAGCTTTAAGCCCCGCCGAAATAGGCAATAAAATAAAAGCAATACTATGAGGAGACATTAAGAGTATGCAGAAAGAAAAAAACACAATACAGGCAATTACAACAGGAAATGCCTTAGTTGCAAAGGCTGCGATAGATGCAGGCTGCCGCTTTTTCGGCGGATATCCGATAACACCTTCAAGCGAAGTAGCCCATGAAATGAGCTTTCTTCTTCCTAAAAACGAAGGAACCTTCATTCAAATGGAAGATGAAATTTCAGGAATAGCCGTAGCCTTGGGAGCCTCGATGGGCGGAACCAAATCAATGACAGCTACTTCGGGACCGGGAATTTCTTTAAAGGCTGAAAACATAGGTCTCGCCTTTGCGGCGGAAATTCCTCTTGTTATAGTTGATGTTATGAGAGGAGGGCCTTCTACCGGCCTGCCAACAAGGGTAAGCCAAGGAGACATACTTCAACTGCGTAATCCTACCCACGGAGACTTTGCAAGTATTACCCTTGCTCCCGGAACTCTTGCGGAATGTTATACACAGGCGGTAAGAGCTTTTAACCTTGCAGAAAAATATATGACCCCTGTTTTCCTTGCTCTTGATGAAACCTTAGGGCACATGTATTCAAAAGCAATGCTGCCCGATCCTTCTTCCCTTAAAATAGTAAAACGGGCGGAATACACAGGAGAAAAAAAAGAATATCAGCCTTACAAAGTTCCTATGAACACTCCTGCAATATTAAACCCAATGTTCAAAGGATTTCACTATCATATAACCGGTTTACAGCACGGGCCTACCGGTTTCCCCACGGAAGATGCAGAACTTTGCACCTATAATATGAGCCGCCTTATGGGTAAGATCCAAGTACCTATGGCAGAAAAGGGCAGTTTGGATGATGAGGCAGCAGTCGAAAAATTTATGCTTGATGATGCCGAAATATGTATCATAGCTTACGGCTCCGCCTCATTGAGTGTAAAAGAAGCCGTTTTGCGTTTAAGAAAAGAAGGAATAAAGGCGGGCCTTTTGCGTCCTATAATCCTTTGGCCCTCTCCCGAAAAAGAAATCGAAAAAGCATGCAGTGCCTACAAATACATCTTTGTTGCCGAGCTGAATATGGGGCAATACATCCGCGAAGTAGAAAGGCTTTCAAAAGGAAAAAAAATACACCCGATTCTTAAATCCAATGGAAGACCCATAATCCCTTCGGAAATGGCCGAAGCCGTAAAAAAAGAACTAGGAGGTAAAAACTAATGGCTTTTAGTGCAAAAGATTATTTAAGACAGGATAAACTGCCTACACTTTGGTGTCCGGGCTGCGGAGATGATGTAATCTTACGTTCTATAGTACGTACAATCCATAACATAGGCTGGTCTATGGACGATGTTTGTGTAGTTGCAGGTATAGGCTGTTCAGGACGAATGTCCTCATACATAGATTGTAACACCGTCCACACAACCCACGGCAGAGCCTTAGCCTTTGCAACAGGCATAAAACTTGCCAATCCGGATAAACACGTAATCGTCATAACGGGAGATGGAGACGGTCTTGCAATAGGCGGAAACCACACAATTCATGCTGCAAGACGGAATGTAGACATAAAACACATCCTTATCAATAACTTTATCTACGGGCTTACCAATTCTCAAACATCTCCCACTACACCGCAAGGATTTTGGACGGTAACTGCCCAATACGGAAGCGTTGACCCGACTTTTAACGCCTGCCGCCTTGTAGAAGGAGCCGGGGCAGGCTTTGTTGCCCGTGCCGTTATGACAAATGCAAAACAGCTTGACGCTATTTTTGAAGAAGGCTTTAAACACAAGGGCTACAGCTTCTTTGACGTATTCAGTAACTGCCACACCAACTTAGGAAGAAAAAACAAAATGGGAGAACCTGTTCAATGTATGGATTGGCTTAAAAATATGGTTGTGGACAAGGACGAATACGAAAAACTGAGCAGCGAAGAAAAAACAAAGAAATTCCCCATAGGAATTTTTGTAAATGTAGACCGTCCCGACTATTGCGAGCTTTATGAACATGTACGGGAAGCCGCTCAAAAAAACGGAAGGGTGAGTATCTAAAGGAGGCTCTTTATGAAAAGACAATTAAGATTTACAGGCGAAGGCGGACAAGGCGTTCTTCTTGCAGGTGAAATTCTTGCGGAAGCTAAAAATGAAAACAACGGCTATGCAGTAAAAGCGGCGACCTATACCTCTCAGGTTCGCGGAGGTCCTACAAAGGTTGACATAGTTTTTGACGAAGAAGAAATTCTTTTTCCTTATGCCGATGAAGGCGAAATCGAATACATGCTTTCTACCGCCCAAAAAAGCTATGACCTTTATAAAAGCGGAGTCAAGGAGGGGGC
>CALINC010000164.1 GCA_938045195.1 uncultured Treponema sp. | reverse complement strand
TCAACGGTATGAATATGCTTACCGGACGATTTGCTCAAGAAACCGGAGAAAACACTGTTACTGCTTCTATGTGGTTCCATATCGGTGCTAACATGGATCAGAGAACACGAGCGTACATTGGAACAATGACGGCTAAGGCGCTCGGCATTCGCAATGTCGGAAACGAGGCGATTATGACAATCGACACGCCCGAAACGGCAAACCGTGCAATCGGTACCCTTGATGAAGCCATCAAGAAAATCAACAAGCAGAGAGCCGATCTTGGTGCATACCAAAACAGGCTTGAACTTACCGTTGTAGGTATCAACGTTGCAGCGGAAAATCTCCAAGCCTCCGAATCACGAATCCGTGATGTTGATATGGCTAAGGAGATGGTAGACTATACCAAAAACCAGATTCTCACGCAATCCGGGACGGCAATGCTTGCTCAAGCAAATCAGGCGACACAGAGCGTCATGACTTTGTTAAGGTAAGTGCTAAACAGTTTGACGGGAAGAGCGGTTCAAAAGAACCGCTCTTTTTTCTGCAAATTCTCTAGTTTTATACTTGATTTTTCTTCGTTTATGTGGTAGTATGTTTCTTGATATTGGAGGACGGCTATATGGCAAAAGCAACAAACCGAGGTAAAAAAGTAAAAACCGAAAATGATGAGCTTCTTAAGTTAGTTACATTTCAGCTCGGTAAAGAGTTATACGGTGTAGAAATTATGGATGTAGACCAAATAGTCAGAGTTCAGACTGTAAGACCGATACCTAATGCGCCTTATTATGTAGAAGGCATATTTAATTTACGAAGTGAGATTATTCCCATAATAAGTCTCCATAAGCGGTTTCATATTAAAAAAGCGTCGACAGATGAAAATGACCAGCTTTTAGGCGGTTTTATTATTCTGAAAATTGAAAATAACAAGATAGGAATTGTAATTGATAGGATTGCACGCGTTGTCGATGTAAAAAAAGATGAAATTCAGCCTCCGCCTCAGATGATCGCAGGTATAGGAGCGGAATATATACATGGTGTTGCCCGAAGAGATCCCGGCTATCTTATTATTTTGGATATTCATAGGCTATTTAACTCGAAAGAACTGCAAAAAATTACTACCAATTTATAGCTATGAAAATACCTGTATACAGTTCCACAATTAGGCGTTCCGAAATGGATGCCGTGCTTACCTGTATGGTCGAAGAGAAAATAGGGCCGGGTGAGGTGTGTCAAAAACTCATTAAGCAAATATGTGAAACCTTTTCCGTATCCGGTGCGGCGGCATTTAGAAGCCCCGCAATCGCTTTTTCTTATGCTTTAACGGCTCTTAATTTAGAAGAAAACTCAGCGGTTATTATTTCAGCTCTTGCCCCTTCTTGGCAATATATAGAATTAAAACGTAAAAAATTAAAACCTCTTGTTATTGACGTTCAACAGGATAATCCTCTTGTAAGTGCAGAAGCTGTAGAAAAAGCAGCCCTTGCGGGAGGAAGAGTGCTTGTTTTGCATGAAACCTTAGGATTTTTACCGGATATGGACAAGATTGCAGCACTTAATATTCCCGTTATAGAAGATATTTCGCAGAGTGCGGGAGCTTTTTACAAGGACAAGCCTGCGGGGTCTCTGGGTGTTTTTTCAATATTGGGATTGGAAGAAAAAGATATATTAACCGGCGGAGGCGGAGGTGTCCTTTTGGCTCCTGAACGCAGAAATGCGTTTATTTTAAAAAAATTATATGACGAAGCACCCGTAACAGATATACTTCCCGATATAAATGCCTCGCTTGCCTTTGTTCAGCTTAAACAAATGGCAAAAAATACTGCACTGCGTACGGAAATGAATGAAATGTATTTACGCGCTTTAATGCAGGGAAAACACAAAACAATGCCATTAACCGAAGGTTCGACAAATCCGGTATATTCTTTCCCTGTAATATTGAATTCGGGACTTACTGAAGTTCAAAAATATGCTTCAAAAAAGAACATAGAAATTGAAGCGGCATTTAAAAATTCGGTAATTGACTATTTACAAGAGTCTCAAGAAATATTTATATATGCAGCATCTCTTTTACTGCGCTGCGTTTTGTTTCCTCTTTATCCTCGTCTGGGCGCAAAAAAAGCTGCGGAAATTGCAAAAGTATTGGCTACCCTGCCCTAGCTTTTTAAATTTGCTGTTATTAAGGAAATTATTTTGAAAAAAGCATTAATTGTCGTAAGCACGGAAAAACCCAAAGCAGAATCCATTGGAAGCAAAATAACGGATTTTCTTACATCTAAACATATCGGCTCGACCATATATTCATATAAGGGATTTTCTCATTTGCCGGAATTAAAAAACGAATTTGATTTTGCCGTGAGTTTAGGAGGCGACGGTACGGTTTTGTTTACGGCACGGTATTGCGCGCCGCGAAATATACCGGTTTTTCCCATAAACCTTGGGCGCTTCGGCTTTATAGCAAATATTGAACCGGACGAATGGCAACCGGCGCTTGAAAAATTTTTAGCTGCAAAACTTGAACTTCACGAACGGCTTTTAATTTCTGCCGCCGTAAAAAGGGGAAAAAAAATGGTAGGCAACTTTGAAGCTTTAAATGATGCTGTCGTTTCAGGTTCGGGTATTGCAAAACCGACCAATCTGGATATAAGTTTTAACGGTATTTCATTCGGTACATTTAGAGCGGACGGTATTATCGTATCAACTCCCACCGGTTCTACAGCTTATGCGGCGGCATCGGGTGGACCGATATTAGATCCGGGCGTTTCGTCATTGGTATTAGCACCTATTTCCCCGTTCTCACTTTCAAACCGCCCGCTTGTTTTGCCGTCCTCCGGCGAAATGAAGATAAAAGTGCTGCCTGCCGTAACTCAAGATATTATCCTCTCCATAGACGGACAAGAAATTTTTTCTTTAAAAGCCGAAGATGAAATATATATAACAGAATCCAAAAATAAAGTAAAAATGGCAGGCTGCTCTCCGGATAATTTTTACAAGGCTCTCCGCTCAAAATTAGGCTGGTCAGGCTCGTTCAGTTCTTAAGAATGACTAATTTAATTATAGGGAACCTCTAAGAACCTCATTTTTTAGAAGGTGAGCTTTGCTCACCCAAAACTTCATGGACAGCCACGGTTTACCTTAAGCTTACTTACGATGTTTTTAGTAAGTCATCGATATATAAGGACTTAAGAAAAACTCTACCGGCCACGTAAAAATTGATTTCCAAAACCCATATCTTTACACATATCTTAACCGCTTGCTTTTTTCTCATATAAAGGGTATAATATTATTATAGAAGTTTACAATAAGGAGTATGCAAATGGCTTATAAAATTTCTAATGATTGCACGAATTGTGCCACGTGCGAAAGCGAATGTCCCGTTGGAGCAATCAGCGAAAGCGGAAACAAACGCGTTATTGATGCTGATGCATGCATCAGCTGCGGTGCTTGTGCAGGCGTTTGCCCTGTAGAAGCAATCTCAGAAGAATAATACTTTTAGTTTCATAAAAGCATTATTTGAAGCACCGGTTGTAATGATCCTGTTAAAGCCGGTGCTTCCTTGAATTTACTGCATATAAATGAAATACTTTTTATAGGTATTCTTTTAATTATATATACGGAGGAAATTATGAATTTCGGAAAAATTCTTAAAGGCTATGGCTCGGTTTTTTCAGCACTTTTAACTTTTGCAGCGATTGCCGGAATATGTATTCTTGCAGGTTTTCTTACCGTTTACCCTTTATGGCTATTGGCAACAAAAAATGCCTCTCTATACACAGTAATTTCCATAACTGTTTTTACCTGTACTATTCTTTTTCTCCTTATAAAAAGAGCAAGAAGACGATACAAAAAAAATACACGCGCTTTTTTTATTTCATTATCAAAAAAAATTACAGTAATAGGCGGAATCGGTTTGTGCATATATCTTGTCTTTAACTACTATAAAACCGCTGCGCTTGCAGTACTTGCCGCCGTATTTATAATCTACGGTTTTTTGGCTTTTGCCTTGCCTCAAGAAAAAGCTTAAATAAAGTGGAAAATATTACATTTTTCCTAAAAAACAAAATACTCATTTCATTCTTGGTTACACTGTGCACTCTCAATGTATATACGCAAACCGTTTATCCTGAAATTAAAACATTACAAGTTACGGACACCCTTTTCGTGCAATATTGCGAAGATGTTTTGCAAGCACGTAAAGCTATTGCCGCAGGCAAAACCGGCAAAGACTTACCGTTCCGGTTTTATTTGTACACGGTAAAAAAAGAAGACTCTCTTTTAAAAATTGCCGCCCGTTGTTCCATCCCTTATGATTCAATAGTAACTCTTAATCGAATTGAATCGGTTGAAACTGAAATTACAGGAAAAACGCTTATTTTGCCGACAGTTCCCGCCGTATATTTGCCGGATATTCCGATTTCGAGCATTGAAAAATTAAATGCGGCTCTTTTTGAAAAATACCGGACAGAACCGATAAAGCTGAATGTATATTCGCGGGCAGGTTTAAATAGCACATACACTGCCGAAAATAAACGTGAGGTACTTTGTTTTCCGAATGAAGTTTTTGACGGAACGGTAAGAGCGTTTTTTTTTAAGCCGTTTTATAGGTTTCCGTTGAAAGACGGAATTTTAACTTCGGACTTCGGCGAAAGGGCCAGTCCTTTTACCGGCAAAAAAAGCTATCATCCTGGAATTGATTTGGCAGCTCCAGCCGGGTCGCCTGTTATGGCTTGTGCTTCAGGAAAAATAAAAAGTATTTCATACAGCAATATGTATGGAAACCATATCATAATTTCTCATACCGACGGACGTGAAAGCCTTTACGGACACTTGTGCAAAGTATATGTATCGTTGAATGAAAGCATAAAATCGGGTACAATAATCGGAGCTGTGGGGTCTACAGGAATGTCAACAGGGCCGCATCTCCATTTTGAAATACGTGAACATGGAATTCCGAAAAATCCCGTAAAATATATTGAAAAAGGTAGAAAATAATGCAAATAACCCGTATTTTAACAGAAGAACAAAGAGAAGAATTTGATAAGATGATAAATCATCCCCTTCAATCTTGGAGCTGGGGTGAATTTAAAAAAAGCATGGGCGCAATCCCCGAACGGATTTGCGTTTATGAAGATGAAAAACCGGTTTCAGCCTTACAAGTAATTTTTTCCAAATTACCTAAAACTAATTTAACGGTAGGTTATTCTGCAAAATGTATTTTTCCAAATGCGGCAGAAATTGAAGCATTAAAACAGCTTGCAAAAAAACATAATTCCGTTTTTATTAAATTGGAACCCGATTTTTTTGTTCCGGTAAATGTAGAAAATAAAGACGGAATTAATAATATTTTTCTACAAAAAGACAACTCGCTGTCATCGAAAAATATAGTTCATGGTAAAGCACTCTTTACTCATTATGATTTCCACTTAGATATAAGTAAGAGTGAAGACGAACTTATGAGTTCTTTCCATTCCAAAACCCGCTACAATATCCGCCTTGCAGAAAAAAAAGGTGTAACGGTAATTGATAACACTACGGACAGCGGCATTGCAAATTATGTACGGCTTATGAAAGAAACAACGGCAAGACAAGGTTTTTTTAATCATAATGCCGAATATTTTTACAAAATGTTTAAAATATTACCAAAAGAAAATTTTAAAATTTTTGAAGCTATCTATAACGGCGAAGTTTTAACGGCGTGGATTTTATTTAAATTTAACGGGAAACTCTATTATCCTTACGGAGCTTCGTCAAACAAACACAGAGACGTTATGCCGAACAATTTAATAATGTGGAAAGCAATTCAATACGGAAAAAGCCAAGGTTGTTCAATGTTTGACTTATGGGGTTGTTTAGGACCTAACCCCGACTCTTCCAATCCATGGTACGGTTTTCACAAATTTAAATCAGGCTATAATCCTCAGCTTGTAGAATATATAAACACTTACGATTTTATTTACAGACCCGGTTTATATAAACTTTTTAATATTGCCGATAAAATCCGCTGGAAGCTGCTAAAACGGAAAAAAAGATAAAGGTACAAATTCCGTTTTATAATGTAGAACGGAATGTCTGTGCTTTAGCTATTCTCTTGATTTATGTCCGGACATATTCATTGCTTTAGAAAACACAAATAGTATCAATGCGGCAATATATGGAAATGAAAGTAAAGCACTTGAAGGAATTTTCAATGAGCCCTGCATAATCGTTACAGTGTATTCTGCCGCAGAAAATAACAAAACGGCAAGAATACAAAAAAACGGATTTTTATTTCCTAAGAAAACTGCGGCAAGGGCTGTCCACCCGCGTCCCGCACTTATGTTTGAAGTATAAGAAGCTAGCCGAAACACCAAAGCAGCACCCGCACAAGAAGCTAGAAAACCAGCTATAGTCCATGAAAATATTTTATATTTTTCAGGGGCTTCTCCTCTTGCAATAAGAACAGCGGGTGCTTCTCCCGAATATCTCAATGCAATTCCTACCGGCGTAAATTTTAAAAATAAAAAAAGCAATACTGAAAAACAAATTGCCGCAATAAAAGGGAAAAAATTATTTACAGGAATAAAGTTTTGCGTATTAACAAATTCTTCAAAAGCAATAATTCCGGATTTTGACAAAAATAAATTTGAAGCATACGGAACAAAACCTACGGCAAACAAATTTAATGAAAGTCCCGTCAAAAAAGGATTTGATTTTGTTTTACAGGTAAACAAACTGACAATAAAAAGAATACCCGAAGTTAAAATTGCAGCAAGTAAAAATCCTAAAAATTTAGAACCGGTAAGAATTGTAAAGAGCGTACATAAAAAAGCCGAAATAATAATTGCTCCCTCCATAAATACCGCAAGAGCTCCGGAATATTCGGTAATAAGAGCACCGAGTACGGCAAATAAAAGAGGTGCAGACATTCTAAGTATGGAAAAAATTAAATCGCTCATTTCCGTTTCCTCATAGTAAATATTTTTTTGTAAATCATAAACCTTGGAAAATTCGCCGATATAAAAAAGAATACCGCTGCTTGCAAAAATATCGCAGTATCAAAAATTAAAGCACCTGACATAACAGCGGCATCAGAAGCACTCTGAATCCATGAATATAAAAAAGCAGCGGGAATTACAGCATAAAAATTTTGTTTTGCTATTAAGGCTATTGCAAGGGCAGCCCACCCCATTCCCGATGGAAAACCCAAATGACAAAAATAGAATGTACCGGTTATTGCAAAAAAACCGGTAAGTCCGTGTAAACCGGCCGATATTCCCATTCCTGCAATGGACGGTGCCGAAACGGAAAATCCCGAAAATTTCGCAAACTCTTTTGCTTTGCCCGAAACTTTTAATCGATAACCCCATTTTGTTTTTACAAAAAAGAAAATTAACAGTACAGCAATAATAATCGCAAAAATAAATGAACTATTCAAAGATGACGGCGGAATAAAAAGATATAATTTAAATTCTTCAGAAATCTCCGGCATTGCCAATAAATTTCCGTCTGTTGTACGCATTGGAGAACTGATAAGATAATTTAACACCGGAACAATTGCGCTTGAAATTAAAAAAGAAGTTAAAAGTTCATCTGCATTAAATTTATTTTTTAAAACTCCTGATATAATACCCAAAATAGAAGTTAAAATAAAAACAAAAAACATTACAAGCAAAAATTGAAGATAGCAATTAGCATTCCATCTATGTTGCAAGAACAGTGAAGTTAAAAAACCTGCAAAATAAATTTGACCTTCGCCCCCTAGATTAAAGCAGCCGCATTTAAATGCGAATAAAGCCCCGCAGGCAGCAATTAAAAATAAACCGGTTTTATTAAGCATATTTCCAAAATACCAGAGTGAAGAAAAAGGCTTAACAAAAAATTCCAATAAAGCCTCAGCAGGATTTTTTGCAGACGCAAGAATGAGAATAATTATTACTGCAATTCCTAAAGTCAATGCAGAAATTGAATGCGTAAATTTTATTTTTTTCAATTTTCGTTTCCTAAAAAATAAACTTTATCAAAGTAATTTTTATATAATTCCGTATCAAATTCTTTTGTTAAAATTATAATTGTTTTTCCATTCTCTGCAAGAAGACGGAAACCGTTCAGTAAACTTTCAGTGCTCACTGCATCCAAGCCGCAAGCAGGTTCTGCCGCAATAATTATCTCAGGATTTTCTGCAAGACATCTTGCCAAAATAATACGTTGTAATTGTCCTCCCGATAGTGTACTTGCAAGCCGGTTGCGGTTTGCAGATATATTTTCTTTATTTAAAATATTTTGGGTAAATTGTGCCGATTCAAATTTATCGAAAAAACATTTTTTAAAATTATAAGAATTCAAAACTTCTTCTATAGTCAATACGGGATTTGAACCTCTATAGTTTCTATCCGAGGGAATAATTCCTATTTTATACTTTAATAAAAGAGCCGGCGTTATTTTTATCGCAGGAATTATTATTGCCTCCCCCCCATAATATATTGAAATAAAATTATCTTTTGCATTTTTATATCTCTGCCGAATATCAGCCATTCCGGAAATAGTATCTTCCAAATTTTCCAATCCGCTGTTTGGAAAACCTATCACACCGGTAATCTTACCGGCTTCTGCATGTAAATTAATTTTTATTTGTATGGAATTTAAACTATGCGAGAATGAAACTGAAAAAATTATTTTATTTTTTACCGCTGTATTTTTTTTATCATGCTGAACATTTAAAAATGTTTTTTTTGAAAATATTTTTTCTTTAATAAAATCTTCAGCATTATCGTTTTTAATTAACTCGCTTGTCAAAAATGAACCTTGCAGTTTTCCGTTTTTTAAAACCGAAATTTTATCGGCAGCATAAACGGCATCTTTTACTTTATGTGTAATTAAAATAACTCCCAAATTTTTATTTTTACATTCATTTTTTAATGAAGAAAAAAAATGTATCCGCTTTTTTTCTGAAAATACGGAAACAGGTTCATCTAAAATTAAAAAAGCAGGATTCCTATAAAGTGCGGCAAACATTGCAGTATAAAATTTTTTTTCATTGGAAAGGTTTTTTACATATTCATTTAAATCCAAATCAATATTCCATGTCAATTTCAATTTTTCTATTTTTTCTTTCTCGTTTGTAATATTCAAAATAGAAAAAAAATATTTATGCTTCGTACCCATAATTATGTTTTCAAAAACGGTAGCATTTTCTGCAAGCTGAGGTTTTTGATGTACAATCGAAATACCTGCATGCAAAGCATCATGGGGAGAATTAAAAGAATATATTTTATCTGCAATCTTTATTATCCCATTACTCGGCGGGATAAGTCCCGAAAGAATATTTACCAGTGTTGATTTTCCTGCACCGTTTTCACCGAGAAGCGCATGAATTTCAGAAGTAAAAAAACTAATATTTACATCAGTTAATGCGGTATTTGTAAAAATTTCTCCCGTACTCCTATCTTCCGTTTGATATATTTTATAAATACCGCTTAATTCGGCTTTTTTTTTATTTTCCATTTTATAAGCCTAGATCTTTCCTGCTATTCTATTGAAAGATCTAAGTATCCGCCGGCAATTTTTTTCAGCATAGCATTTTGCGCATTCCTAATTTCTTCAGGAACGGTTTCAAGATAAATAGGATCATCCGAAATAAAATTTACATATCCGTCTTTTATACCGAGTGTGTTTGCAGTTCCCTCATTTAATTTTCCATTGATAAAATTAAGCGTTTGCTCATAAGCTAATTTTTTTTGCTTCATTTCGGAACTTGAAATAACATAGCCGGGTGCTTTTGCATAACCGTTATTATCAAACCACGAAACATAAAAGCCGAGTTCTTTTGCAGCGGCAATGACCCCTTGATTCGCACCGCCCGAAATGGGCATTATAACATCGGCTCCTGCTTTGAACATTGTGTGGGCAAGTTCCGCCCCTTTTGCAGCATCATACCAATTTCCTACAATTCTAAAATCAACCGTAAAATCTTTATCAACAGCTTTGGCACCTTCAAGAAAAGCGGGCAAAATAATATTTGTCATCGCCGGGTATTCCTGCCCTGCAATAAGCCCTAATTTTTTTTCCGTATTTGCATATTGCATTTTACTCATGCTGACAAGTGCTGAAATATAACCAGCAATAAAAGCCTGCTCTCTTTGATTATATCGAAACGTTGTTATCATAGAATTGCCAGCCGCATAAGCATCTAAAATTAAAAACTTTTGCTTTGGGAATTGTTTTGAAACGGGGGCTGCAATTTCAGGAAGCGACGGATTGGATGAAATAATTAAATCATATTTTCCGTCAACGGCAAGTGAGGTAAGTTTTATTCCCCACTCTGCCTGATTGGTTCCCGCTTCTAAAACTTTAAGTTCAACTAATCTGCCTTTTTCTTTTGCCTCAGCAACAGCCTGTTCAACACCCAACGCCAGCATATCATAGACGGGACTTTCTGCACGGATACCCGGTAAAAAAACTGCAATATTTATTGCATTCTTTATTTTTGAATTTTCATTTTTATTGCATGAATAAAAACAAGTAATACTAATACAAGATAAAATAATACCGATTAATTTTTTCATACCGGTAATATAACAAAAAAATAAAATTTAATCTATTACCGCATAACATCTAAATATTAATTATAGGACATCTGCAAAAAACTCGGTTAGATTTTTAGAGATGCCCCATCAGCAAAACCGATAATGAGATAGGTTAACAATAGTATACTCGTTTTTAATTAACTAGACCATTTAAGGGGCCGTGTTGCGACAACAATTTGTTTACTGAAATTTATTTTATCAAACGGCTTTCAATGCTCTTAATTCTTAAGCAGGGCTTAGAGAAAATTTGAAGCATCATTGCATAGATTAAATCGTTTTATTTGTGGTATAATAAACGAATGGAATATCAGGTAACTGCAACGCGGCGGAGGCCGCAAAAGTTTGAAGATTTATTGGGGCAAGAATTTGTGGCAGCGACTTTGCAAAAATCGATTGAAGCAGGAAAGATTGCCCACGCGTATTTATTTTCAGGACCGCGCGGATGCGGAAAAACCAGTTCTGCGCGCATTTTAGCAAAGGCTCTAAATTGTGCAGCGGGACCGACCCCGACTCCGTGCGGTACGTGTACTTCTTGTGAAGAAATCACGTTAGGCTCGTGTCTTGATGTAATCGAAATAGACGGTGCGTCAAATACCGGTGTAAATGATGTAAGGCAAATAAAAGACGAAATTTTATTTCCGCCTAACTCAAACCGCTATAAGATTTATATAATTGATGAAGTTCACATGCTTTCAACAAGTGCATTCAATGCCTTGCTAAAAACGATTGAAGAGCCGCCGCCTTATGTCGTATTTATTTTTGCAACCACCGAAATTCACAAAGTACCGGCAACAATAAAAAGCCGATGTCAGCAGTTTAATTTTAAACTTGTGCCGATTGAAATTTTAAAAACAGCACTTGCCGAAGCGGCGGCTGAGCTTAATATTCAAGCTGATAATGAAGCCCTTTATTGGATTGCTCGCGAAGCAACCGGAAGCGTCCGCGACGCATATACGCTTTTCGATCAAGTAGCGGCTTTTTCTGACGGGCATATCACGTTTGAAAAAATCCATGAGAAGCTCGGTCTTACAGGGGTTGATTCAATAAATAAACTCGTTTCCGCCTGCGTTGCAAAATCGGGGCAAGAGGCTTTGAATATTTTAAACGATATTTTGCAAAACGGAATTTCGGTAGAACAGGTTGTTTCAGACTGTGCCGATTATTTTAGAAGTCTCCTTTTGGTAAAGCACGGAATTACAAAAGAAGCGCTCATAGGGCAGCGGGCAGATCGCTTCCCGAAAGAAGTACTCGCCGGTTGGGATGCCGTGCAGATTGAGCGGGCTTTAAGTATAATGCTTCAGCTTTTTAAAGACCTGCGTTTTTCGGTTGATCCGCGCTATGAATTGGAGCTTGCCGTTTCTCGGCTTGCATGGCTTTCGGATTATGTTTCACCGCAAGAATTGAAAACGGCTTTTGACGCTGCAAGAGATTTACTTGCCGCTAATGCAAACGGCAGTACGCAGATACATTCAAAACTAAATGAATACAATGCTGCACGGCAAGATGGAGGCGGCAATCAGTCTTTTAGCGAAGCGGACAGTTTGACCGGCCGGTTTAAGGCTTTTCTACAAAAAGAAAATGCTGCGAATAAACAGGGCGGTTCTTCTTTTAAAAATTCAGAAGAAGGAAAACAGGCTGAACATAGTGTTCAGTCTTATCAAACTGTCCGCACAATAAAAAATACTTTTGAAAATTCTTTACCGAAAAATGATGCTTCCGTACAAAGTAATATTGTGCAAACGCAAACCGCTTTCACACCGCAATATATCCAAACGGCAGAAACTAATAATTTTTCCATTGGAGATTTAAACGGATTAAAAAACAAAACCGTTGAACTTCTCTCAAAAAAAAACGGTCTTTTATCTTCTGCACTCGGTCAGAGTAAAGATTGGACGGTAAAAAATGAAACTCTTTTTATGATTGCAAAATCGGCTTTTGACATTTCTCTCTTGCAAAAGCATATTGACATTTTGCGAGATACTGTGGAGCAGCTCACCGGAACAAAATATAGAATTGCCATAAAAGAATTTATTCCGCCGGAACAAAATATAACGGAAGAAGAAAAAAAAGAGACCGCAGAAAAACATCCTGAATTGATTTTAATGATTGAAGACATTTTTATGGGGAAAGTAGTTGAGAAAAAGAAATCGGTTTTTGCAACAAATGAAAATGATACAGCCGAATCTTTTACTGCTGAAAATGAGGTAGTGTAAAAATGTATAAAATTATTGTTGAAACCCCTATTACCATTCCAGCTCTGCCCGATAGGATTGCAGTTTTTGGAGGTACTCTATAGAAATCAATACCTCGCCTCAGAACGCCGGCTTATTAAACCCTCCGCACGAATAAGCCGCCTAGCGGTTTGCCTATTTTTGCTTTTTTTTGTATATTTTATGGCAAGAGGTATTTTATGCTTGTTAAAGAAGAAATTGAGAAAGCAATAGATGCAATTCGTCCGCGCCTTCAAGCAGACGGAGGCGATATTGAATTAAATAGTGTTTCGGATGATGGAAAAGTTTATGTAAGTTTAAAAGGTGCCTGCGGTTCTTGCCCAATGGCAATCTATACTTTAAAACTTGGTGTTGAAGAAATGCTAAAAGATATGTTTCCGGAAGTTACCGAAGTTGTCTCAGCGTAAATTACAGCTTTCTTGTGAAAATTTTAAAATTCATATTGTTTTTTGCCGTTTTAACAGGCAGCTTATTTTCCTGCAAAACAAATTTTAAACCGCAAAGAGAAGCCGTCGCCTCTACCGATAAAAACGAAATTGCTTTTATTGAAGATTTTCCGGGCGTTTATTCTGTGAAATTTATTCCGCCTAAAAAAGGTATTGCCGTATATTCGGTTGAATTTAAAGCCGATAGATCGGCTCGTGTTTTGCTTTTTAAAACTGCGGTCAATTCGGAAAAAGATATTTCACCGGAAGCACCCGATATTATCAGCGGCAAATGGCTGCGTGATTCGGAGGGGATAATTATTTTATATTTTTCAGGCAATATACCGTCCGAATTTTTTTCGATAAATCAAGACGGGTCTCTTTCCATCTTAAATGAAAACAAAAAGCCATACGGCGATAATTTAAAAGAAGTCTTAATTTTAAAAAAAATTAAATAAACTTATAACCTCTAAAGGCAGCCGGTTTTTTATCCGAAACTCATACAGGGAGGCATATCAATGCAAAAAAAATCCGTGAAAATATTAGGCATTTTAATTTTAATTGCCGCAATTTTATTTCAGTTTATATCATGTAAAACAGTACCTGCCAAAAAAGACAGCATTATTGACTTAATTAAAGCAGGAAAAGTTGAAGAATTAAAAGAGCGTTTTGATGAAGACTCTGTAAATACAAAAGACGAAGATGGGAATAGTTTGCTGCATATTGCCGTCATGCAAAATAACCCCGTAATTGTACGTTTTTTGCTCAGTATGAATGCGGATATTGAAGCGCAGGATGCACTTGAGCGGACACCTCTTTTGCTCGCATTAAATAAAGAATGCTATGACGCACTAAAAGTACTAGTTGAATATAATGCAAATATCTTTGCAAAAGATGAAACCGGAATTTATCCTTTCGGATATGCGCAAAATATCAATATGGTACATCTTGTTTTAAATTCTAAAACAATTCATCAAAAGGACGAGCATAAAAATACGGCACTTCATTATGCGGCAAAAGAATTAAAACCGCAATTAGTACGTTCCATTTTATCAATAGAAAAGCCCGCAACCGAAAAAAATGCCGACGGAAAAACTCCGCTTAATTTGGTTTATGAGAATGCCGAAACGGAAGCTGCCGCAGAAATAGCTTCCATGTTAATCATTGCAGGAATAGAACCTGAGGGTAAAAAATTTACAGAATTTGAAACGGCTTCTATTGCACGGAATTATTCTATGAGATTCGGTGATGGAGACACCCTTTTACATATCTGTGCAAGGAACGGTTCTACAGGATTTGTTCAGTTTTTAATAAATCAAAAAGTTCCTATTGATGCTAAAAATATGGCAAACTCTACGGCTCTCCATGAAGCGGTGCGGAACGGAAAAGTTGAAACTGCCGCTCTTTTAATTGCTTCAGGAGCAGACCCGAATGCCCGCGACGCTTCGGGGAATACGGCACTTCATTTGGTGATGCCTGAAGCCTCCCGTTCAAAACTATTCAGCAATCTCCTTTCGGCAGGTGCAAAACCCAATATTAAAGATAACTACGGTGAAACGCCGCTTCATATTGCAGTCAGAATTGGAATGGATGATAGTATTTTACAGCAGCTTATCAATGCAGGTGCCGATGCTAACGAACGGAATAAAAAAGGTCAAACCCCTCTTATTCTCGCTATAGAACGGAATCAAGTTAATCAAGTAAATTCACTGATAAAATACGGTGCAGATATTCATGCCGAAGATACGTCTGGAGAAACCGCTTTTACACTGGCTATTGCATCCGGCTTGCCGATGGTTCAACATATAATTACCGACACAAACAGTATGTACCGCGACTCCAACGGATGCACACCGCTTCATATTGCCGTTTCACGTAAAGCAAGTACGGATATTATTTATTATCTTGTAGAAAAAAAAGCACTTGTAAATACACGTGATAAAGCCGGAAACACGGCACTGCATATTGCGGCGGAAAATAATTACCGTGAAACGGGTGAAATACTTCTTGCGAATAATGCGGATATTTTTTATGCGAATGTAAAAGGAGAGTCCCCGTTAAAACTTGCAATGCTTTTGGGCGGCGGCAGAGAAGATTGGATGATAAATTCGCATACGATTTCGGCAAAGGACGGAGCGGGCAATACACCGCTTCATCTTGCTGCAGAATGGAAACTGATTGCTATGATTTTATATTTGCTTGATAAAGGTGCTGATATTAACGCCCGTAATGGAAGCAATGAAACTCCTCTTTTTAGTGCGGTAAAAGCCGACAGTCCTGAAGCGATACGCACATTATTAGGTGCCGGCGGCGGAATAAAAGCCGATATAAATGCCAGAGATTTTTTAGGCAATTCGGTTTTGCATGCGACGGTAAAATGGTCGGCATATAATGCGGCAAATCTTCTGTTAAGTATGACTTCGGATGGATTTACTTCCCTTATTTATTCCAAAAATCTTGCCGGCAAGACCGTGTTACATGAGGCGGCAAAACAAGGTAATATTTCGTTTATAAAAACTTTTTTAAATGCCCGTGCGGATATAAATGCAGCCGATGAGATAGGCAGACCTCCACTTACTGAAGCCGTTTTGACCAGTAAACTTGAAGCCGTCAATATTTTATTGGCAGGAGGTGCATCTCCCGTTCAACAGGATATGTACGGACGCACGCCTTTACATGAAGCAGTTCTTATCGGAAATATAGATTGTATTACTGCAATCCGAAAAGCAGGCGGAAATCCGCTTGCCCGTGACGCATATATGAAAACACCGTTTTTGCTTTCACTTGGCAAAGATATTCACACAATAGATGCCGTACTCGGCACCGATAAATTTCTAGCCGATACCGACGGAGACACACCTCTTCATATTGCCGTTGAACAAAATGTGAATTCGGACATAATGCAAAAGTTATTGTCAAAAGGTTATCCCGTTGATAAGCGGAATAAAAGCGGAACGGTTGCAGTCCTTTCGGCAGTACAAAAAAATCAAAAAGAAAATACACATTTATTGTTAATTGCCGGTGCCGATCCCTTTATAATTAACAATCAAGGATTATGCGCTGTTGGAGAGATATTTACCAACCACACGGATTTTGTTCCTCTTGCAGCGGAATTTGCCGTCGGCAGAACCGATGTAATGGGGGATGGACTTTTGCATTATGCCGCAAAATTTGCGTCCGTGCAAATTATCCGCGAACTCTTAACATTACCGGGTGTAAACATAAATACACGTAATACTGCGGGCGAAACTCCGCGCGACATTGCTCTCAGATGGAATCGTGATGATGCTGCGGAAGCATTAAAATAGAGTTACAGGCAAAATACCGATTACCTTGATTTAAGGCTATTCGGTATTTTGTTTTGAGTGTACAGCTGTCCTATTCCGTCCGCTTTCCTTTGCGGAATAAAGTGCTTCATCGGCTTGCTTTAATAATTCTTGCGTCGTCATATTTGAGCCGTAATGTGCAAGACCTATTGAGCATGAAACGTTTAAATCGGGATGTTCTGCAAATTCCAGAGAATATACGTCTGTGCAAACCTTTTTGCATTGCAGCTCTGCTCTATCCAATTCGCCGCGGATAATAAAACAAAATTCATCACCGCCGTATCTAATTAAAATATCATCCGTATCGAAATTCCGTTTAAATGCTTTGGTAATTTCCAAAAGAACCTTATCGCAAAAAACTGCGCCGTAATTTCTGTTTAATTGTCCGAAATGGTCTATATCAACCATTGCAAAACTTACGCCGAGGTGCTGTCTGACGCTCCGTTTTATGAGAGTTTCAAAAGATTCGTCTAAATATCGCCTATTGTACAGACCTGTAAATTCATCCGTAATAGCGCGTTTTTTTGCATCATCACCCCACTGTATAATCTGTGAAAGGAGGCTATCGGTATTCATAAGTCTGCCACCGGTAATTTTAAGCATATTATGAAGTACCGAAGCTGCTATTTTAGGCTGATCAATTATAAGCGAAGCAAAATCCTGTGATTTTAAAACAAGACACGAAACGGGTTCTACAGCCTTGCAGGTAGCCGAGCGGGTTTCTTGCTCAAGCATCGCCATTTCACCGAAAAAATCTCCTGCGCCTAAACGGACGAGTTCAATTTCTTTTCCATCGGATTTTACCGAGACGGCAATTTTGCCTTTAACTATTATAAAAAGTTCATTGCCCGATTCACCTTCATATACAAGGGCTTGGTTTTCATCGAATTCGGAATAAAACATTGCCGAAGCCAAAACTTCAATTTCCTGTAGAGATAAACCTGAAAATATGCGGGCTTTTTTTAATATTTTAAGCCATTTTTGTTTCGATTTATTCATTTTGAACCCCTGTGTTTTCTATAAAAAGAATTTGAGAGCCGCCCCTTGCACGGCCCATAAGCGGCATTTCAGCACAAAGTTTTATAAATTGCTCGGCATTGTAATTTGTTTCGGGATATAAAAGAACGCCCAAACTCATAGTCAGTTTTAAATCTGCCGATATGACAGGCGATATATCTAAAGTTTCAAGTTCGGTTTTTATTCTTTGCGCAAGTTCCGCTGCATTTTTTCTGTCTTGCTTCGGCGTTAAAACGGCAAATTCATTTCCTTGATACCGAATTAAAACGGACTCCGTATCTAAGGAGCGGCTTAAATAGTTGCCGATAAATGTAAGGCAAGCATCTCCTTTTTCATGACCGTACATATCATTTATCGTTTTAAAATTATCCGGTTTCATCATTATAAGTGAAAAATCGCTTTTCATAAAAGTTGAAATATTTTCTTCAAGATATGCTTTATTTAAAAGACCGGTCAGCTTATCGCCGTATACTTGTTTTTGCAATTCCTGCATAATAGGAGAATTTTCTTTTATTAAAGAATTTGCTTTGCGTGTTCGTTTTGAAACCGTAATTAAAAAGGATTTTAAAAGATGCGCATAAACGGAAAGGTTTTTGTTTAGTATTTCCTCAATAGGTTTGCCGTCTTTTGGAAATGAAAGAATAACGCTTTCGTCATTTACCGCCGCCGTTGCATTTTGGCACTGCCCCGTAAGCATCGCGGTTTCGCCGAACATATTGCCGGCAACAAATTCTGCAATTGCCGTATTGTCCTCTGCTGAAAGGATGACAACATTCCCCTTTAGGATAAGATAAAACCTATCACCTATTTTATCGGGAGAAAAAACGATGTCTCCTTTTTGATAAAAATCTATTCCGGAATTGTCTACAATTATTTTTAGATATTCCTTTCCCCAGCCCTTAAAAAGAGGTGTTTCACCGAGTGCATGTATTTTTTGATCTTCGGTTATCATTTTTTTTCGTTCCGTCATATATACAGTATAACACATTTTAGTTTTTATTTAAAGCTGATTTATCATTATTTTACACGCTATACTGAGCTTATAAAACGGCACAGAAAAAAAAGGTATACATATCGTTTCCGCATAGGCGGATAGATATAGATAGTAGCAGATTTTATTCGTGCGGAGGGTTTAATACCCTGTTGCTGCGCAACGTACGCTCTGCG
>CALINC010000163.1 GCA_938045195.1 uncultured Treponema sp. | reverse complement strand
TCCGTGCCGGTTTATAATCGGACATCCGTGTCCGATTTTCAGCTTCGAGTGTTTTTGCTTGCGCAAAAAACTCGTAAATATGGAACCTCCGGCATCCGTGCCGGTTTATAATCGGACATCCGTGTCCGATTTTCAGCTTCGAGTGTTTTTGCTTGCGCAAAAAACTCGTAAATATGGAACCTCCGGCATCCGTGCCGGTTTATAATCGGACATCCGTGTCCGATTTTCAGCTTCGAGTGTTTTCGCTTACGCAAAAAACTCGTAAATATGGAACCGGCGGCTTGCATTACTTTTTTTTCTAACGCCTCATCGGTTATATTTTCTAATATACTATCTTTTATTTTTCCATTTTATGTCGACTTCTTTGCTCAGCTTTTCTTTGATAACATCTGCGGTTGCCCTGCGACACATTGCACTTAATCAAAAAAAATTGTATAATAAATTCTTTTCAAACAAGAAACTTGACAATTTCTAATCTAAATTATGGAGGCTGCATTATGCAAGTTAAAGTAAGATATGCGCCGTCGCCTACGGGGTTTCAGCACATAGGAGGTGTACGGACAGCTTTATTCAATTATCTTTTTGCCCGCTCAAAAGGCGGTAAGTTCGTTTTACGTATTGAAGATACCGACCGTACTCGGTATAGCAAAGAATATGAAGAAAACCTTTATGACACGCTTGATTGGCTCGGCATTGAATGGGATGAGGGCGGCGTAAAGGGCGGTCCCTGTGCGCCTTATACCCAATCTCAAAGATTCGATTTATATAAAAAATATGCACAAGAACTTGTTGATAAAGGCTACGCATATTATTGCTTTTGCGATTCCGAACGGCTTGATAGAATAAGAAAAATTCAAACAATGAACAAAATGCCGCCCGGTTATGATAGAGCTTGCCGTAATTTAACGCCCGAAGAAATTAAAACAAAACTGGATGCCGGTATCCCATTTGTTATCCGCTTAAAAGTTCCGCTGGAAGGCTCAACTAAATTTAAAGATGCGCTTTTAGGTGATATTGAATGGAAAAATGAAGACATTAACCCTGACCAGATTCTTTTAAAAAGCGACGGCTTCCCTACGTATCATTTGGCAAATATTGTTGACGACCATTTAATGGGCATAACTCATGTAATGCGGGCACAAGAGTGGCTTCCCTCAACGCCTATGCACGTAATTATGTACAATGCCTTCGGGTGGACACCGCCGGAATTCTGTCATCTTCCTATGGTAATGGGAAACGACGGGCAAAAACTTTCTAAAAGGCATGGCGCAACAAGCTGCAACGAATTCAGAAATAAGGGTTACCTTAAAGAAGCGATTATTAATTATGTTGCAATGCTCGGCTGCTCCTATGAAGACGGACGCGATATGTATTCCCTTTCGGAATTGGAGCGTCTTTTTAATGTTGCGCATTTAAATAAAGCTCCTGCAGTTTTTGATTATAAAAAACTGGAATGGTTTAACGGGCAGTATATGCGAGAAAAAACCGATGAAGAGCTTTTTGAACTTACATGGCCGTATATCGCCAATTCGGGACTTTTTGAGAAAATAGATGAAGAAGAATTGAAAAAAGCCGGATGCCGCTTTGAAAATCAAACCTATTTAAAACCGACCGCCGAACAAAAAAATATTCTTATGCGTGTAATGCCGTTAGTAAAAGAAAGGCTCCATCTTTTAAATGAGATTACAGGTATGGTTCAATTTTTGTTTGAAGAACCTGTTATTCCTCAAGCAGAAGAAATTATACCGAAAAAACTTGATGCCGAAACTACAAAAAAAGTATTGCAGCAGGCAATAAAGGTTATGCCGAAAATTGAAAATATGGATGAACATTCTGCCGGCGAACTTTTTAGAGCTGAAGCAGAGGCTATGGGAATTAAGATGGGCGATTTTATGATGCCTATCCGGCTTACTGTTACGGGTAGTAGAATAAGCCCGCCCCTAGTCGGTTCCATTCAGATTTTGGGAATCGAAAAAGCTATTAAACGCATTGAAAAAGCTATTTCCGAAAGGTTTTAGTAGTTATACACATCTTAAGGAAAGGTTCTAAAAACTAAAGTTTTAGAGCCTCAGTATAATTATCCGCTATAAAATACCTTACTGCGTAACAAATTTATCAACCAAATATTCGCTTAACCTGCATTGCCGCACTAAGGCAATGTTAGGTTGAAGCGGGTGTTAGATTAAATTTTCAACATTTTATTCAATAAATAGCAGAACCTTTATTCATTGATTTAATTATCTGTTCAGGAATTTTTACTAAAAGAACCGTTTTTGATTATTTTTTTTGAAAGTCTTTTGCCATTTGCATTTCCAAACCTAAAACAGGATCTGCTACAATAACATAGTCTTCGTCAGCTTGCAAAATAAATGCAAAATGTAATTTAATGCAATTATTTTAAAAAGACAATGTTTTTGAAAAAAACTATAGTTACGTTTTTGGATGGTAGTATTTTTCTCAAATTTGTGTTATATTTGTTATCGTATTTAACGCAGTGCTGATGTTGTGAGGTAATATGTATGGAACAGAAAGAGAATAAATTTGAGCATATAGAATACTTATTATCGGAAAAAAGATATATTGAAGTTCAAAAGCTTCTTGCCGATTTTAATGAGGTAGATATTGCCGAGTTTTTGGAAGAAGTACCGGCTCAAAATGCCCTCTTAATGTTTAGAATGCTTCCTAAAACTATGGCGGCTGAAGTGTTCACTCTTTTGCCAAAAGACCAGCAGACAAGGTTTATTTCTGCGGCTACCGATAAAGAACTGGTCCCTATATTAGACGAGATTTTTCTTGACGATATGGTAGACATTGTAGAAGAAATGCCTGCAAATGTCGTTAAAAAAATTTTAAAAAATACCGACAGTGAAAGCCGGATGCTGATAAATCAGTTCTTAAAGTATCCGAAAGATTCTGCCGGCAGTCTAATGACGATAGAATATGTCGGTCTAAAAAAAGGTATGACTGTAGAACAGTCGCTCGCTTATATAAAACAGATAGGCTTAAAGAGTGAAACTATTTATACATGTTATGTTACCGATGAAAATAGGATTCTTGAGGGTATTATTTCGTTAAAAGATTTGGTACTTGCAGATTCCTCAGATAAATTGGATACGCTGTTTAGTAAAGAATTTATTTGTGTAAATACACATGATGATCAAGAAAAAGTTGCCCGCACTTTTAAAAAGTATGGTTTTTTAGCACTTCCTGTGGTAGATAATGAAAATAGACTTATAGGAATTATTACCGTAGACGACATTATGGATGTTATGGAACAGGAAGCTACCGAAGACTTCCAGAGAATGGCAGCTATGCAGCCCAACGAAGAAACGTATTTGCAAACGAGCGTTCTAAAACTTGCAAAACACCGAATCGGCTGGCTTTTGCTTCTTATGGTTTCTGAAACATTCACCGGAACAATAATAGAGCAATACACTCAACTGCTTGCTTCAGTAACAATCCTCACAGCTTTTATTCCTATGCTTATGGATACCGGCGGAAATTCAGGAAGTCAGTCGTCTACATTAATTATCCGCGGGCTGGCAACAGGCGAAATAGATTTAAAAGATTGGCGGAAAGTCCTTTGGAAAGAACTTAGAATTGCCCTTATGGTTGGGCTTGTCCTCGGCTCTGTTACTTTTTTAAAATCCGCATTTCTCGGAAGAAAAAATCCGCTTATAGCTTTGAGCGTGGGGGTAACGCTTATTGTTACCGTTACAATTGCAAAAATTACCGGCGGACTTCTGCCTATTATTGCAAAAAAACTAAAACTAGACCCTGCTATTATGGCAGGTCCTCTTATAACAACCGTTGTTGATACGGTAAGTTTAATTGTTTACTTTAAAATTGCAACTTTTTTCTGTGCAAGTTTGTTTTAAATGTAATCAATGAATTTTCTAACAGGATGTAGGTTTAATAAAACTTCTCAAAATGAAAGTATTCGTAAAGAAATATTTCGAAAAAGTATTCATTTGAGTTCTGCATTTGTGCCTTTGTTTGCAAAATTCTTCTATAATGAAACTATTATTGTGCTGTCTGCCGTAACGGTATTTTATATAGTGTTTGAATTATTGCGTTTAAAAGGAAAAAATATTATTCTTATTTCCGGAATAACAAAATTTGCAGCCCGTAAAAGAGACAAAGGGAAATTCGTATTAGGACCGGTAACCCTTTCACTAGGAATTCTTATAGTTCTTTTAATGTTTCCGTATACACCTGCTGTGCTAGGTATATTGGCACTTTCTTTTGGAGATGGCCTTGCAAGCTTAATTGGAAAATGCTTCGGAAAACATCCGCTTCCCTTTATCGGTTCTAAAACAGTCGCAGGCAGTTTGTCCTGTTTTTGTGCCGTGTATATTTCATCATTTTGCATTACACATAATATGATTACAAGTCTTGTTATAGCAATTGTTGCAATGTTTGCGGAGGCTTTACCGCTAAAAGATTTTGATAATATTCTTATTCCCATTGTATGCGCTGCGGCGGCTTCGTTAATTTACAGTACTTAACCGGACTGCACTTAATGTTAATATTACCGCAAAAAGATACAGTTTATAACGCCGTACCCTTTGCGGGGATAAAAAACCGGCTGATGTCTGCCTTTTCAAGCGTCAACAATTTTATTTTACGGTCAATGCCGCCGCCGTAACCGGTAAGGCTTCCGTTTTTGCCTACAACACGGTGGCATGGAATAATAATTGAAATCGGATTATGCCCCACAGCACCGCCTACCGCTTGTGCGGACATCTTAGGTATACCTTTTTCTCTAGCAATTATTTTTGCAATGTCCCAATATGAAATGGTTCTACCGTAAGGTATTCCGCACATAATTTGCCCAACTCGTTTTCTAAAATCGGAACCCGTTAAATGAAGCGGAGGTGTAAAATCAGGTTCTTTTCCCGCAAAATAAATGTCCAGCCATTTTTTTGTTTCAGCAAGAATCTTATTTTCTTGTTCTAAATAGGGGGAAGAAAGAACCTTTGCAAAATATTTACCGCCGGAAAACCAAATTCCGGTAAGCCCTTGCTCGTCATTTGAAAGCAATAAATCTCCAAGCGGCGATTTATAATAATTTACATATTGCATAGCAAATTCAAGTTAGTTCAATAATGTTAAAATTTAAAACTATTATATATTTCAATAAAAATATCCAGATAACAGTCAAAATCTTCGGGAGTTGACGTACAAGTAAAACTATATGCTGTACGATCGCTTATGGTAATAAATTGTATTTGCTGAACGCTTACTCCTTCAAGCTCGCCTGAAAATATGTGGTAATTATCGCCTTCTTCTATTAAGGTAAAATTATCGTATACCGTTTTAAGATAAATTCTTACAATCTGCATAAGCTCTTTTATTGTAATATCTGCCGGTAACTTTTCCACTGTTAAATTACAGTTTTCCCGAATGGCACCATTTTCATCAAGCGGAGCATATAAATAAAATACGGCATTCGGGTCTGAATCCGCCCGTTTGGCAAGCCATTCCGGAGGAACGGTAATTTCATAATTATCAATTTTTATCTGCATTCCCTCAAACGAAAAAATTTTGTTGGAAAGTACAAGCATTAAAAATAATATTACAATCAATTTGTTCTTCATATAAACCTCTCATAAAACTTTGTTCAATCGGTTTGTATACAAACCGCATACAATACGCACCGTCTGACCGCAAGGCAAACTCGATAGAGAAAACAGTGAAGCAACATTTCTGCAAAAGTGTTTATTACTCAAACCTTTTAAACAGTTATTGCACCGCATGTGGGTTAATTATATTTTTATAGACTAAAATGTCAAGATATTCGGTGTCCTATTGACATAAAAAGCATTTCTGCATATACTAAGCGTCTTAGATTATAATTTGATATAAACAGGACTTTATTCTTCTAAAGTTCCGTGATAAATATCAGTACGAGGAGGCAACAAAATGGCTGGTGCAAGTAAAAACTCACGAACCGCCGTAGCTACGCATAAGTTTATATGTCCGTGCGGCGGAGATATTGTTTTAAAAACAATGGTAGAAAACGGCAAAATAAAAAATATTGCCGAATGTTCAAAATGTAAGCGCGTTGAAAGACGCCCCAAAGACTTCCATTAATTTAAGGTACATTCTTAAAACCTAAACGGTTTAAGAGTTCTACCGGAAACATGGAAATGGGAGAGGTCTGCTTTTAAGTTGCAGAATCTCTCCTTTTTATTCGCGCGGAGGGTTTAATGCCTGTTGTTCCTCGTCAACACTCTATGCCGGGGTTTGTTGATTTTATCAGGTTAATTCTGCAGTAATTATATTTTATATTAAATAATCTAGAGAGGATAAAATGGAAAACGAATGTTCTTTTTTTCAATCCGGTTTAAAAGAGGAATGCGGGATTGCTGCTGTTTGGGATTCAAAACTGCATAACTCTGCAACAACCGAGAACATCGACGATGCCGCACGTTCTGTTTTTTATGCTCTTTTTTCTCTTCAACATCGCGGTCAAGAAGCTGCCGGTATTGCCGTATCTAACGGTAAACATATACGTATTTTTAAAAAAAACGGACTTGTTTCAAATATTTTCACCGAAAACGATATAGCCTCTTTGCAGGGATATGCCGCAATCGGGCACACCCGTTATTCCACAACAGGGTCTTCTTCTTTAGGCAATATTCAGCCGTTTTATATTGAAACGCTATACGGTCCGATTGCTTTAGCGCATAACGGAAACCTTGTAAACGCGTCTTCTTTACGAAAAAAATTACTGCAACGCGGTGTCGGGCTTTCTTCAACCTCTGATACTGAGGTTATGATTATGATGCTGGCGGCAAGCAAAGGCAGTTCGTGGGCAGAACGCATTGCTTCTTGTATGAAAGAATGGGAGGGAGCCTTTTCGATTGCGGTGCTTACAACAGACGGAATTTACATAGCCCGCGACCCATGGGGGTTTCGTCCGCTTTGTATCGGTTCTATTGAGAATGGAATTTCGGCAGCTGCAAGCGAAAGCTGCGCAATGCTCACGCTCGGCTGTGATAATTTTTTTGAAGTTAAAGCAGGCGAAATTTTTAAACTAACGGATAGCGGAGTAGAACTTTGCAAAACAATTCCCGCAAAAGAAAACCTCTCTCCTTGTATTTTTGAATATGTTTATTTTGCACGTCCCGACTCCGTATGGAATAAAGCATCCGTTCACACTGCTAGAGTAAATTTCGGCAAAGAACTTGCAAAAATTGCCCCCGTAAGTGCCGATATAGTAATTGCAATTCCAGACTCTTCGCGCTCTTCTGCAATCGGTTATTCTCAAGAATCGGGAATTCCCTATGATGAGGGCTTTTCAAAAAACCGTTATATCGGACGTACTTTTATTCAACCTACCCAAAAGCTACGCGACCAAGGTGTTGCAATGAAATTCAATATATTGGAAGAAGCGGTTAGAGGGAAAAAAATAGTTGTGGTAGACGATAGCATTGTACGCGGAAGTACTATAGGACCGCTTATTAAGATGCTGAGAAAAGCAGGGGCTGCTGAAGTGCATATTAGAATTGCTTCACCGCCCGTGTGCTATTCGTGTTTTATGGGTGTAGATATGGGCAATCCGGAAAACTTAATTGCGCATAATAAATCAATAGAAGAAATAAAAACGTACATCGGAGCCGATTCACTTGCATTTTTAAGTCAAGAAAAAATGCTTTATGCAATGAAGCGAGCCGGTGCCGAAACCGGTTTTTGCTGCGCTTGTTTTGACGGAAAATATCCGCTTGATGTAAGCCAAGCAGCCTCAAAAGAGAGCTTTGAATAAGGTTCTGCGGATTGCTCACAATAACCGTTTTATTTCGTCTGAAGTAAGCGGCCGGTGTTTTCCCGCCGGTAAATTACCAAGTATAACTGGACCTATTCTTGTGCGGGTTAATTTTTTTATTTTAATATTAAAAAATTTGAGTACCCTGCGTATTTCTCTATTTTTACCTTCTATCAATATAATTCTCATTTTGTTTTTTGCAATTCGTTCCGCTGCAAGAGCTTTATAAAAAACTCTTTCAATCCGTATGCCTCGCAAAAATTTTTCCAAAATAGAATCGGGGAAATCATAAATTGTTGTTACTTCATATTCCTTTTCAATTTGGGAAGACGGGTGTTCGACTTTTGCTGAAAATTCTCCGTCATTGGTAAAAATAATTGCGCCGCCTGAAAGCATATCCAGTCTGCCGATATTGTAGAGACGCTCCGAATATTCGTCTTTTAAGAGCGACGCTGCTATGGGTCTATCTTTTTCATCGGCGAGTGTACATACATAGCCTTCGGGTTTATTTAAAAGGACATACCGTTTTTCTTTTTCCGGAAAAACCTGCGCGCCGTCAAAACAAATTATTTCTTCACCTGAAACTTTTGTTCCTAATTCCGTAACGGTTTTCCCGTCAACGGTAATGCGTCCGTTTAGTATGAGCTGTTCTGCCGCCCGTCTTGAAGCTGTTCCGCAGCGTGCAAGATAAACTTGCAGCCTTATGTTTTTTTCTTTGTTCTGTTCAATCTGCATAAAATCGGTTACCGTGATAATAATTATCTTGCAAGTTCAAAACGTTCGCTTTCGGTCTCGTCAAGTTTCGGTAAATCGGCAATACTATTCAGTTTAAACACTTTTAAGAATTCTTTTGTGGTGCCGAACAATACCGGTTTGCCCGGGACATCTTTTTTGCCGACCTCTTTTATTAGATCTTTTTCTATTAATAACCGTATCATATTATCGGCGGAAACCCCCCGTATTGCTTCAATTTCAGAGCGGGTTACGGGCTGTGAGTATGCAATAATAGAAAGCGTTTCCATAGCAGCGCGCGAAAGTTTTCCCTCGTTTTTTTTGCCGTACCTGTCTTTTAAATGTTCCCATAAATCTTTTTTGGGGACAATAAACCACCCGCCCATCATTTTTACCAACTCTATTCCTCTTTGCGGCAAAGAATAATTTTCTTTTAAAATTGAAATACAGTCATTTAATATTTCTTGTGATAATCCCGAAATTTTGCAAAGAGATTCATCCGTAAGAGGTTCTCCTTCTAAATATAAAATAGCTTCGACTAATGCCGTTTCTTTTTCTAAATTATAATCCTGCACCATTTTCCTGCTCCCACGTTTTTATTTTTATATCACCAAACATTCTGTTTTGCCAAATAGTTGCCATTTTAAATTTAACGGCTTCTAAAATTGCCATAAAGGCACATACAATATCCAATAGGTTCCCTTTGCGTACAATTAAATCGGTAAAAAGACATTCGCCGTTTTTTTCTAGAAGTTCATTCATCAATGTAATTTTTTCATTTACCGAAACTTCTTCATATAAATCCAAAATATGTTCGGTTTTATAATTGGACATTAACTGCGAAAATGTTTTTAGTAATTCCCACGTATCGAGCCGCTCCCATAATTCCTCTCCGAAAGGAAGCGAGGTTTGAATTTTTTTACGTTCAAAAAACCATTCGGCATCGCCTTCTTGCTCTTCCATTAATTCGGAAAGTTTTTTATATTTTTGATATTCAATCAGCTTATCGACCAATTCCGTTCTGGGGTCTTCAATATCACCGTCATCAAGTTCTACTTCAACAGGCAAAAGCATTCTGCTTTTTATATAAATAAGATTTGCCGCCATTGAATAGAATTCCACAAGATTATCCAAATCGGGCGAAACGGCATAATCTAAATATTGCAGATATTGTTCGGTAATATCCGCAATCGGAATATCGTAAATATTTACTTCATTTTTATTTATTAAAAAAAGAAGCAAATCAAGCGGCCCCTCAAAATTACTTACTTTGAAATCGGTATTTGAAATTTCCTGCCTCTGAACATCGTTATTTATGAGTACCGGCTGTGTATTATCGTTCATGCAAAGTTCCTTTCTATTACTATTAGAAAATCGGTAAATTTAAAAAAATCTTTAGGCGGAACACTTGTTTAAACATGATGCTTTAAGGAAATAACAAGTTGCAGCGAATGTTAAAGCGGTTTTCCTATGGACCTAGATTTTAGATTTTATCGGCTAAGTATGATATTGACTTTTATAGCCCCCTCCTTAAAAGACTTTAAACAGAGGTTCCTTTCAAAAATAGTAAAAAACATATCGAAGCAAAGCATACGGCTCACGAACGGTTTGGGGGCTATTTTTGCCTACAGCCTTGAGGGATGTATAAACAGCCGCGAAGCAAAGCCAGAACACAATATAGTGCCCGGTAAAACCGTCGTATACGAAATAGTAAAACCGCCGGAAGCATTACCGGCAGTAAAAGTCTGCGTGTAGGTAGGGCGTAAAAATTACCCGCTGACGGATAATACCTTCCTTCAATCCGGTTACGTCTAAACCTACGCCTTCGACGGAGAGCAGATTGTAAAAGAAGATGAACGTCCGCTGCTTAAAATAAATGAGCCTTTGTGGAAGCAGAACGGCGCTGACGGCGTTTCCGTTTCAAAAATAATGTCCGCCCAGGCGGGAGACGTTTTTTATGCCGTTGGAAAAGTCCGAAAGAAAGATGCAAACGGCAATCCCTATGATGCCGGTTTTATACAATGCAGCGAAAACAGCGGTAAAGAACGGTGGAATCGTGCTTTTGACGAAATAGGCTGCGATAGTGCCGTGTATGACGGCATTGTGTTAGAAAACGATGATCTATTGACGGTAGGACACACGAGCGGAGATGTGCAAAACGGGCTTTTGCTGTTGTATTCATCCGGCGGCGTTTTACTCAATACGCAAAAAATTACCGCCAGATCCGGCTTTGAATCCGTTATTCCTCTTTCAGACGAGACTTTTTTAGTTACCGGATTTGACGGCGAAGATAAACTCATGTTCGGAAAGATTCGTATCGAAAAAAAACATAATCCGCTATAAGCCTTTTCCTGTAATGCTGCCGCTTGCAGGAATCGAATTTATTACAAGTGCGCGCTCCCTCTACGACAGCCGTACAAAAACGCTTTTTGTATGTTGCAATCTGCTTGATACCGAAACGGAATTACCGCCGCCTTCTGCGTTGTTTGCAATTACGGAGGACGGTACGGCAACGCGAGTCCCCTTGCAACACGCAATCAAATCCGTCGCAGCCGTTAGGCAGGATGCAACCGGTGTGCTGTATACCGCCGGAGAAACCGGAACCGCAGAACATTCAACAGCGGTGATCATAAGGGTTGACGCTGCGCAAAACCGGCAAAACGTACCGTATACCGGCGGCGCGCCTTATGCGTATATCGCGGATATGCAGCTGAACGAAAAAAGCGGCGAGCTTATCATTGCGGGAACCGAAAAAGCGGCGGATAGCTCCGGTAACGGCGGTGCGCCTTTTTTCAAAGCCGCGCCCTTTCTTCCGGTAAAGAACTGTGGACGGCGGTCTATCGGGATAAAATGTATGAACTTTTATCATTTTTTATACCCTGTTTCGATTACGGTTTTATTGCACAGTTTACTGCTGTCGACGAAAACAGCGAATACGCCCCGCCTGTTTGTACCGCCCGCCTCAGCGCAACGGGAAAGACGGGAAAGTGAAAGCTTTTTGATAATTTCGCTCATTTTTGAGAGGTGTTTTATATTTTTGTGGTATAAGGAGAAACTAACATGAAAAAACGGTTTATTACGGCAGCCGTGATAAGCTGCGTAGTGATATCTGTGCTTTCCGCACAGCAGTCTATCGAAACGGTGCTGCACAAGTTTGACGGAGCCATATCGCAAGCGGCTATTCCGAAAGCGCAAGTTTCAATCGGTTTTATTTCCTATGCGGAAACCGATACGAGCGGTACGGTGGTGCCGTGGATGCAGAGCGAAATCAACAACCTCGACGCAGAGCGTCGGGGTACAATACTCAATGTTTCGCATTGTATGTTCTCATAAGGTGGTTGCAGTCGGCTTTAATACC
>CALINC010000162.1 GCA_938045195.1 uncultured Treponema sp. | reverse complement strand
CGCACTTAGATTCATTATTTATAATACGGAGCAGGTAAACATCATATTTTGTTTTGACATAGAAGTCAAACTCTTGATTATCATAAATCTTCTCTGGAATCAGGTGGACTGGAGCTACGATACAGTCTTTCATTTGAAAACTATCATTTCCAAAATGTGCTTTACAATTATGTTTTCGCTTTATTCTTTCTATCCATTCAGTAATCATTATCATCTCGGTTTTAAAATTATATAAATACAAACTAACGAACATGGTCATTTTTTGGAATATCTTTAAACTTTTCTGCAAACCTATCATTCCATATTTTGTAATCATAAGCAGGCATATTAACAGATAGGAATTCTAATTTTTCAAGTTCTAAAACAGGCGAATAATCTCCATTCAATAGCCTAAATCCCGTTGTATGAAGATTTTTAATATTCTTCAAACTTTTTAAAAAATCAAAAGAATCTACTTTAATTATATTTCCCATAGAACTATGAATTCCCAGCTGTTTAAGATTTTTTAATTTGCCCAACGGCGAATAATCCGTTACGCCGGTGAAGTTAGATAATATAAGCACTTCTAAATTTTGTATTTCGCCTATAGGCTGCAAACTTTTTACTCTTGATGAAGCATATATTGAAAGAGCCTTTAAGTTTTTTAATTTTGCAATACACTGTATGTCCGAGAAATTGCCCTGAAATATAACGAGTTCTTCAAGTGACGTTTGATTACATATCGCTTCCAATAACTTCTGATTTACAATACCTGTTACTAAAAGCTTCTTAATGTTTGTTTTTGTATTATTAAAATAATCTATCCAGCTTTTTAAAATGTTGTCTCTGTCTTTTTTTAAGGGATATTTTTCTTCAGATAATCCGTAGCAATATAATTTTAAAATTTCTTCTCCTGTATAATCTTTTAACTCTGTAATAGAATTTACTGCCCATTTTGCATTCCAGTTATAGTAATTCATAATTATTCTCCCATATTCACATAACAGTCAGTTCACTACTTGATTTAAACTCCGATAAAGGACTGTTTTATTTCAGACAGTTCTTTTAACTTTCTTTCCAAAATCACTGCATTCATTCCGTTTTTGATTGCAATTTCATAATACTTATCAAATTCGGGATGATTATTTTGTTTCACAACCGCTAAAAGTTCTGCAAAATATCCCCAAACGTTATTATAGCTTTTTGTTGAAGTATAATCTTCTCTTTTCGGCATCCACTTGAGTTTTACAAAGAATTTGTAAAGTATCTTACTCCACGTTTCTACATCATCATCATAGCAAAAAAACTTGGTCTCAAACAGACTGCCGAAACGCCTGTCCCAAAATTTTACATTGTCAGGCAAATACCAACTATTACGGCTATCGCGGCATATCAATTCTGTTATTATTCTTTCAAGTATTTCGGATGGAAAACCTCCGGTACAACCATAACTTCCGGCAACTGAAGTTTGTGCCGCTTCCTCTTTAAGTTCTTCATAGGCTGTGCGGCTATCAAGCAACACCAAAGCAATTTTTGCACGGTGACCAAAGGCTTTTCCTGCACTCAATATTCTATATTTCTCAATCTCGTTCATAGTTCCTCCAAAATTCTTACATATCTAATGGTTTGTCTGTTAATCGTTTATTGCCTTACCCCTGTCTTCTATCTGTATTATTTATTTGTAATTTTCAATCTCTTCTCTGCTCATCCCCACAAGCTCCGTTATCCATACTCCTACAATATCCGAAAGTATAGAATCACAAATATACTCTTCTTTACCGTCAAGATACTTACAGGAAAATATCGGTTCTCTTGTTGCTGCTTTGTAAAATTTCATTGTGACATTCTCTAATTTATCAGGAGAAAAAACAAGCGACAGACTGTTTGCAATATCGCTTCGCACCTTGTCCCAATCCTTATTTTGAGCCTTATACCTTTCCCTTATTTTTGATATATATCCATTACAATAAGTTTTTAATAGCTCTTTATTTTTATAAATATGTTTACAACTAAAATCAGAAATACAGCCGGTATGGATTAAAAATGTCAATAACTCATCTAAGCTTTCCGCCGCTCGCCCAACTTCACCTTCACTTCCGATAAAGCCTATACTTCCGTCTTCAAGAAAAACATATTCTCCTCCGCTGCCATCTTGTGCAAATGACTTACAGCTAAGAGAGTATTCTTCATTATTTTCCAAAAACTGAGTATCTCCTGTTTCCTTATAAAAATAAATATCACACTCATTCATAAGCAGAATATTTAACTGTTCATTTTCTCTGATATATTGTAGTTTATCCATTTTAATTCTTCTCCATAAAATCTTTTTCTATAATCCGAATTTTTCCTGTTCATAGGGTTCAGCATATCCGCACTGACCATGATGCATATCCATCTTCTTTAAAATACATCAGACAACTTTGTCTTCCATTCCAGTCATCTTCAAACGTATGATTTTCTCCGATCTTTAGCATTTGTCATCTCCCTTTCACTAATAGTACACCTCAAATAACTCTGAAAGCCGTTTGTTACAAATACCATTTTCACCATGCCAGCCGCTGAGCGGAAGCGGCACATCCGAGCGCGGACTTCCCGGAGTCTTCCCGTCAATTTTTTGTAAAGTAATGGCGTCCGTGAATTTATCAAACAATGGCGGAATATAGCTGTTTGGCATAACACCAAGTTCGGCCAGAGTAATGAGCTGTCCCCGCAATCTATACTTTTCACAATTCGGAATTAACTTTGCATTTTTTATTCTTTGCTCCAACTTTCCAACAGTTTCTTCCTTCGGTGCATTTCTTATTAATTCAATGACGGAATAAAAAATATTCCAATCATTTTCAGTAGGAGTAACCGGTTCCAACTTGGAAAATTCCGCTAAATCTAAATAAAATGTAGAAACTACTTCATTCCAAGAATATCCCCAATAGTTGAGAAATATTTCATTTCCTTTCTCCAAATAAAATTCTTTTTGCATTCCGCAAATCTCACAGTATTCTCCGCCATGAGCATTACAAAAAGAATGGATAGGAACGGATTTTGCAAACAGATAGCTTAAAATAGGTTGCCGTCCTCTGGGAAAGCTTTCAAAACCCGCAATATATGCATATATCAGATTATTCCATGTTAAGTTGGGATGATGAAGTATTTCCTTTAATTTACGAATATTCTCATCATGTAAATCATATACAATCTCATTTACCGGATATTTACTTTCTGTTAAATATTGTTTTTCTTTAGCCGAAAGAGTATCCATCGCATATTTTGTTATTCCTATTTTATAATCGTATACATCTCCGGTTTCTATTGCAATCTGATAGCCTTGTTCGTCTTTGATATATCTTTTCTTGTTGTAAACTTTTTTCAATATTTTAAATAATTGTTCATCCATTATGTTTTCCTTAACTTTTGAAAATCAACACCCCCGACGCAAGCATCGGGGTATTAAACCCTCCGCACGAATAAGTTTAATTAATTTCTGCAATTATCCCATCAACCAATTCCGTAATACTCGGCGCTGCATAAACCACTTTATCAGGATCATGGATATAGCAGATAATCTGACCTTCTTTTCCCGCTGTATCCGGATCAAAATCCAACATCAAAAAGCAGCTGTCACAGTACTCTGCAAAGGGAATCCATTTTTTATTAAAGAGATAGGGTTTAATCCTGCTGTCCTTCATATTTTCAATATCTTCGTTTGTAAAATAATCCGTAAATTCCGTTAAGAGCGCATCTCTGTTTTGAAAATGTTCTTTTGTGTTTGTTACAGTCTGTAAGCTCATCAGATTAAACGGCATTTCTATTTCATCTATAACGCAGGGAAAAATGCTTAAATATTTGCTTCCATTTTTATATCGGTAAAGTTCTTTGAAGTCTTCCGGCAAAGTTATACCGAGCTTCTCCTCAAAGGCTGATATCTCTTCCTCTGAAGCTCCGGAAATTTCCTGATAGTCGTCCAGATATTCTTCTTCGACAGGATTATCCAAATCCCATTCTTCAAAATGCTCACATATATACTTTTCAATTTCTTTAATTTTATCGATTAGCTGCATAACTTTTATCTCCTAAATTGTTATTTTATATAATGTTCCGGCTTATCGATTGATAAGTCATTCCTTAAATATCGATAATCAACATTTCCATAACTATATTCCACGCACAATTTTCATTTCATTACATATTTGATACTATTCTACCCTTTTTAAGGTGTTTTTTCTACTGTCAGATTTTCATCGCTCCCTCTTAAAAACGATAAGGAAAAATGATACAATAGAATATGAAAGAATGAGGATTAGTTGATGAAGAAGCTCGGTTGGAAGTATTAAGTATATTAAAACAAATAAGGAGATAAAAATATGAATAACCTAAAATTAAGTTTATTGAAAAAA
>CALINC010000161.1 GCA_938045195.1 uncultured Treponema sp. | reverse complement strand
GCATATTTGCCCGCATAGTTTTTTTCTTTTATTTGAGCTACCGCCTCTTCCGCACTTCCCTTTGAACCGAGTTTAAATTCAAAAATATAAACTCTATCCTCAGTTTGCACTATGCAGTCCGCTCTGCCTGTCGCACAATGCACTTCAGTTTCTACAAATTGATTCATTAAAGCAAAAACCAAATATACAGCAGCTTGATAATTTTGCTCCCGTAACTTTGCGTCCTTTTTAGCTAAACTATCATACGGAATGCCGGAAATTATCGCTTTCATTTTTTCCATAAAAGCATCCGCATCTCCGGCTTTTATCGCTTTGGTAAATTCCCAAACGGAAACACCGGTATCACTTAGACGAAGCCCCGTATATGCAGGCATTAAATTCTCTAAAAAACCGTAGCGGACTTCGTCGTTCGGAAAACCTAAACGGTATAATCGGGCTTCTGCAATATATTCTTTTATCGTTAAATATCCCGCTTGGAATAAAATGGGTAAAGGTTCTTTTGCGGCGGCGCGGTAGAATTCAAGACCGTTTTCATTCAGCTCAACTTTGCCGTCCAAATCGGGAATGTTGTAATAGGCTTCTTTTAAGTAGTCTACCAAAAAGGTCGGAGTGCCGGTTGCAAACCAATAGTTCTTCAGTTCTTTTTTCGCAAACGCATTGATGATACTAAAGGGGTTGTACACAGTTTCGCTATCAGGATGAAAAAGATAGCCGTCGTATTTTGCTTTTAATTTTGCAAGCATTGCCTCATGCGTACACGCAAACTTTTCTTCTAGCATTTTTATTTCAGGGGCAAAATTATGTTCCAACTCCTTTTGCGTAATACCGCAGACAGCACCGTAATCTTCTTCTATGCTGATGTCCCGCAAATTATTTAAATCGCTGAAAATACTTATCTTACTAAACTTAGTAACGCCGGTTAAAAAGGCAAACCGCACATATTGGTCTGCACTTTTTAAAACCGAATAAAATGCTTTAAGTGTGTTGCGGTATTCTTCGTTTAAGGCTTCATCTTTTTCCATAGTTTGCAAAAGCGGTTTATCGTACTCATCAACTAAAAAAACTATTTGTTTGCCGGTTTTTTCATAAGCCCGTTTTAAAATACCCTCAAAGCGTTTTGCAAAATTATCTTCGGTTTTTTCAGCTCCGTATTCTTTTTCCAAGCCGGATAAAAAAATATTGAGGTTTGTATGTAAGGCTTCAATGCAATCGTACTTTCCGACATTAAAGTCAAGATAAAAAACGGGATACTCCTGCCAAATTGCACGTCTTTCTTTTTCGGCTTCTTCCAAGTGTTCAATTTGCAAACCATTGAATAATTCTTTTTGCCCTAAAAAATATGCTTTCAATGTTGAAAGAAAAAGGCTTTTCCCAAAGCGGCGGGGGCGGCTTAAAAAATAGACCTTACCGGAATGTGCAAGCCGAAAAACATATTCGGTTTTATCTACATAAAGATATTCTTTTTTGCGTAAATC
>CALINC010000160.1 GCA_938045195.1 uncultured Treponema sp. | reverse complement strand
AACTTATATTTGACATGGTCTCCTCAATTAATTTTGTAACAGTATATTTTAACTTCGCTCAATATAACAAAACTGGCGGATAAATACTAGTATAGCATCCTCTTAACAATTCGATTGTATTTGAAAATTATGCTAAATACGTAATTAAAATTGAACAGCAGTATGAGAGTATTTAATGAACATGCTTTTTTCCACTTGCTGCCAAAATTCTATAATAATATGATATGCAATTTAAAATCCGGAAATTTCTTCCTTTATCCATTCCAGCCAAGGAGTCAGCCCTTCATTTTTTAATGCGGATACCGGAATAATTTTTATTTTCGGGTTTAATTTTTTTACGTATTTTGTACAGCTTTCCAAATTGAAATTAAAAAATTCGGAGGCATCTATTTTTGTAATTAAAAGAACATCACAAATTGTAAACATCAGCGGATATTTTAAAGGTTTATCGTCTCCTTCGGGAACGCTTAAAATCATAACATTCTTGTTTGCACCGGTATCGAATTCGGCTGGGCAAATAAGATTGCCTATATTTTCAAGGAATATAATATCAAGATTATCGGTTTCAAGTGCGTTAAGCCCTTGTTCCGTCATATCCGCATCTAAATGGCACATTCCGCCGGTATGTAATTGAATTACTTTTGCACCTGTTTTAAAAATAGTTTCGGCATCTACCGCAGAGTCTATATCAGCCTCTAAAACGCCTATTTTAAATTCGGCTTTTAGAGCATTTATTGTTGCCTTAAGCAATGTTGTTTTACCCGCACCCGGAGAAGACATTAAATTTATGAGGAATTTCTTTTCTTCTTTTAATTTTTTCCGCAGTTTTTCGGCTCGAAGATTATTGTCTTCAAAAACGCTTTCTTTAATTTCTAAAATTTTAAATTCTTTCATACAACTCCTATTTTAATAGCAAACAATTTCTTTTATTATGAATTCTTTTCCGGTTACTACTTCATGTTCTTTAGATGAACATTTCGGACAAATACCGTGAAAATCAATAGGGTCAAAAACATTTCCGCATGCGGTACAGCATACGGAAGCCTTAACCGTTTCAATCTTTAGTTTTGTATCCTGCATCCATGTGCCGTCAACAGCGGCAGGATAGCAGGCTTGAACAAAATGAGGAATAACCGTAGAAATTTCACCTATTTGTAAGACAATAGTATCTACTTCCGTTACGTGATTGGACTTTGCTATAGCATCGACGCGGCGGACAACTTCCATAACTAAACTCAACTCATGCATAATACAGTCTTTTTTGTGAAAGAAAATTATTTGCGCTTTTCAGATTTAGTACCGAATAATTTTTTAAGCAGAATTTTCCCTTCACGCTTTGCAATGTTTTTAAGGACAAGTCCTTTTAAGTCTTTTAATGTACTCGGATGAGCATCGTAGACTTTTTTCAAATGGATAGCGTCAAAACGGCAGCGAGTTGTACACATACCGCACCCAATGCACATATATTCGTCTACTTTTACGGCTCCGCATTTTAAGCAGCGTTCGGTTTCGGCTTTAACTTGTTCTTCCGTCAGATTTTTTCTTAAATCGCGGAATGTTTTTTTGCCGTCTTTACCTGACGGTTCTTCAGGCCTTTGACGCGGCAGCATATCAAAGCCTGCTAAATCAAGGTTCTCACGGTCAAGCGGTTTGTAGTCTCTTCTTGTTCTCCCTAAAATTAAACTTTGACCTGGGTGTACAAACCGGTGAATTGAAATTGCTCCCTCTTTTCCTTGTGCTATCGCATCAATTGCGAATTTAGGTCCGGTAAGTACATCTCCTCCGACAAACACATCTTTTTGTCCGCTTTGATATGTTATAGGGTCGGCTTTTACGGTTCCGTTTTTATTAATTTCGGCTGAACTGCCTTCTAAGATATTCCCTAAATCAATTGCTTGCCCTACAGAGGTGATAACGAATTCGCAGTCTATTTGTATTGTATCGTTTTCGTCATATACCGGATTGAATTTACGGTTTTCATCAAATACCGAAATACATTTTTTAAATTCAACACCGCAAACCTTTCCGTTGGAAGTTAGAATCCGTTTAGGTCCCCAAGAGTTATTTATCGTAATTCCTTCACTTTCGGCTTCAGCAATTTCTTCAGGCAAGGCGGGCATTTCTTTGCGGTTTTCAAGACAGACCATAACAACTTCTTCGCCGCCTGCCCGCACAGCAGTTCTTGCAACATCTACTGCGACATTTCCGCCGCCGATAACGATAACTTTTCCTCTAAGGCTTTTTGTTTCATGTAAATTTTCTTCCCGTAAAAAATCGACACCGGTAGTAACGCTCTGTGCATCTTCACCTTCTATGCCCAGCGTTCTTCCTTTTTGTGCTCCCACGGCAAGATAAAAAGCCGAAAAACCTTGTGAGCGCAGTTCATCAAGGCTAATATCTTTTCCTATTTCCACACCGGTTTTAAAATGAACACCTAATTCTTTAAGGACATCTATTTCAGAATCAATAACATTTTTTTCAAGCCTAAATGAAGGAATTCCGAATTTAAGCATTCCGCCAAGCGAGGCTTCTTTTTCAAAAACGGTTACATCGTAATTGTCAATGGCAAGATAGTAAGCGCAGGAGAGCCCTGCAGGACCGGCTCCGATAACGGCGATTTTTTTATCGTGATAGTCGTGCCTTTTTTTGGGGACATATCGGCGGCCGGTATTTAAATCCTGCTGCGCAATGAATTTTTTAATATCGTCTACAGCAACCGCTTCATCAATGCCTAAACGTGAACAGCCTTGTTCACAGTAACGCGGGCAAACGTGTCCGCATACGGCAGGAAATGGATTTTCAAGTTTAATTAGCTCCAGAGCTTCTCTGTATTTTCCCTGTGCGGCAAGTTTTATGTAGCCTTGCACGCCTATGTGCGCAGGGCAGTTTGCCTTGCATGGGCTGGTACCCGTTTTTACCGTTACTTGCCGGTTTGTTCTGTATTCGGGGTTCCAATCTTCTACCGTCCACCTATGGTCGCGCGGCGTTTTTACCGTTTTTTCTACGGGAATAGGGGTGTGCGAACAAATCTTTTGCCCCAATCTCAATGCGTTTGCAGGGCAGTGTTCTACACATTCGCCGCAGGCTACACATTTTTCTTCATCAATTACCGAAATATAATTAGATCGGGAAAAGTCCGGATTGCGGTACATTATAGCGTTTCTAATTGCCAAGCAGCCGCAGCCGCAGCAATTACAAATAGCATGAGTTTTTCCCTCACCGTCCAAATTGGGAATATCGTGCATTAAACCGTTTTCTTCCGCCCGCTTTATAATTTCAAAAGCTTCTTCACGCGTTATTTGACGGGCTCGTCCTGTTTTTATATAATACTCGGCGGCATGTCCCATTTGAATGCACATATCTTCTTTTAAATGTCCGCAGCCTTCACCCATTTTTTCCCGAACGGTGCGGCACGAGCAATCCGATACGCTAAAAATAGTATGTTGATTTAAATAATGAGAAATTTCTTCATAACTTGCATGACGGGTATCGCTTTGAATTGCACTTTGTATCGGAATTACACGCATGGGTGATACTCCCATAGGTAAAATTCCGGGTGCTATTTCGCCCTTTTTCTTCCCGTAAGCGTCAAAGGCTATGGTAATTTCCGGATATTTTGAAGTGAGTTCTTTGTTGTTGTTTATCATTTCCATAATGCCGGGTACCCATATTTCAGTCCAATATTTGTTTACACCGTCGATTATATTGGTAATACAACAGCCTACATAGGCTAAGTCCCAGAGGAGTTTTTCCGTTTCTTCTTCGGTTTTTCCGCAAAGCGGCGCAATATCCTTTGCACTTTGAGGAGTGCGTATTTTTAAAAACATACCGATTTTTGCCATTTCATCGGTAACGATATGTTCCATTACATAATATTCGGGATCATCATACGTGATGCTGCGTTTGGAACCGGTTTTTGTTCTATTCAAGTGGTTTGCAAAATCCAGTAAAACGGGACTTTTTCTTTCCGGTTTGTAGTCTACTGCATACAGTATTTTTTTCTCTTTAGATTTTTTTGCACTCATAATTACCTCCATAAAAAGCTATAATCTCCGGCATTCTTGCCGGAACTCGGCAGACAAACAGCGGCACTCCATTTGTGTCTAAGTGTTTATCATATTCCCTTATTCCGGACAGCTTATACTCTTTTCTGTGGTTATACCACAGTCTAAGTGTAAGTTTATCACAAAAATATAAAAAAGTAAATATTTATAGATGTGAAAATTGAAAACTTTTATTCGTGCGAAGGGTTTAATATCCCGATGCTCTGCGCCGCGGTTGTTGATTATATTCACTTAATGTTGTGGATATTGATATATAATCCAAAATTTATGGAAGGAGAAGAAAGAGATATTATACGATACAATACGATATAATATAAGAGTGATGGTTTTTTGTTTAAAGAATCTACATAATTCTGATTATTCTGTCCATTTATTATTTTTGCTTCACCACCAAATATATATTTTTTTAGTTTATTATATATTTCTATTGAACCATTATATATTTCTGGCATCTTATGTTTAGGTGGTAGTGTTATATCTTCAAATTTGATAGAACTAGGAACTGTTTTTACACCCCTAAATATAAATCCTGATAAATCTCCACTTTGAAAGGTAACATCCTTTAATAAACAACCTTCAAAAAAAGTAGCATTACTTATTTTTGTAAAGTTCAAATTCTTAATAATTGCATTATCAATACGAATTCCCAATTGTTTTTCAGTATGATTACGGAAGGCTTTTAGTTCTTCTATTTTTAATTCTTCATTTTTTCCATCATAATATGTTACATATTCAGCAGGACAAGATGATCTTTGATATGAAGTAAATCTTATACCATTATCTATTTCTTTTATTTTTTTATCTGAATTATCTGTTAGGTAAGTTGTCAAGCCCCTCTTGACAAAAAATACTTTTTTTTAAGAAAATTTTCTTTAAATGGGGGCGGGAATATAAATTTTATCATAAAAGAAAGATTTTTAATGTCTTAACGGCTAATAATTAAAAAAGCCCCTTACAAAACTGCGGTAATTGTGCTATACTAAACTTAAGAAAACCAAAAAGTAAAAGGGGCAGCGTATGAAAAAAAAGTTTTGACGAACTTACCATCGCCGATGATTTTATGTTTTGCAAGGTAATGCCGTCAAGGAATGTACTTCCGTGTACATTCCTTGACTTCGAGTTTTGCGCAAAGCTCAAAACATCGTGAAGCCAAAACCACCGCCATCCGTGGCGGTCTGCAAGGAATTCCTCGAAATGGTTTTAGCCGATAAAATAGGAAAAATCGCTTACCTTTCATCCCAAGATACCGTCCTTATCGGCTCCGAATCCAAATCGATACACCTCGGACTGTTTGGACAAGGGTACTCACTACAAGGCGTTAAACGGCAGCTTCATTATTTTCGTCTGTCTTTTTGACGCAGTCGGAAAAGGCAAACCGCTTTATACTTTCGAAAACATCTGCCTTGAAGACCGACAAACGTTTTTACAAGGCGGAACAAAAAAATTATAATCAATCGGTAATAGGTAAGCCGATTTTGTTTGTTGGCTTTTTATGGGATGTGTGATAAACAGTTCGGCAGGAATTCCGCCTCACTGTTTATTCGGCGAGTTTGCCTCATCGGCAAATATCGTATTATTGTATGCAGTTTTACAAAATACAAAACTGCGTGAAAAAACTTTTTTCAAAAATTTAATAATTTTTTCAAAAAGTTTTTATGGGAAGAGATATGAAAAAATATGTTTTAAGAATGTTTGTCTTTTTGTTTTTTGCATTTTTAGTCTTTGCTTGTAAAAAAAATGAAGTAAAGCAAGTTCCCAGTGTTTCTAACGCTGAGGTTGAAAAAATTAACAATGAAATTGTTTCTGCTGTTGCTGCAAATAACGAAAAGCCGTACCAATTGGAGCGCGCAAGCTCTGTTACGCTAAAAACCGAATTTAAAAACTTATCAAAACAGGTGCCGGCTCAAGCTCATGCAAAATACCTCAACGACCCGGCGTATTTTGATCCATTTGATTTTTCTACGAATCTCACTCCGGACAATATAACTGCTGTTGTCGGAAGTGATGTCTGTAAATTTTATGCAGGAGCAATCTTAAATTCATTTGAGGATGTAGAAAAACTGAAAAGTGAAACCCTTATTCCTATCGGCACGGTACTTAAACTTACATACCGCTTTGGCGTTCTGGAGGAGGATTCCGGCAAAAAAATAGTCGGCGGGGAATTTTATAAATCCGAGTATGGCTACATAGAGGCCGCGTCCGGTGAACCGATTGAATTTGAAGATGAATGGAACTATTTTTACACAACAGAATACAATGGAAAAACCGGCTTGGTCTTCGGTGCGGATTTACGAGGCGAGGACTACGTGGAATTTGAAAATCGGATAATAGGCGAGCTTTATAAAAACGGCGGCGTACCTGAAAAATTTTTACCTTCATACCGAGGCAAACCGCTTTCTTCGGAGGTTAAAACTTCATTAGAGAAATACCGGATTGCTTTTGAATCTATTCCTGCTGAAGAACTTCGTGATTTTGATGAGATGGTAAGCCTTTACGTTCAGGATATACGCTATTGGATGCCGAGCGATCATATTGAAACCTGTCAGCCTATTTTTATTACGAGCGATTTTGTCTCTCATGCAAAACACGTGCTTTTCGATGAAAGTTTGCAAAAGGCGGAACAAAACTATTTTATACCGAAATTGGACAAATTCGTTAAAGGATTTTTAGCGGCTTTGGAAAAAGTCAATACTCCTGCCGGCAAAATTACAGCCGATGAAGAAACCCTGCAAAAAGCCCGCGATTACTTCAATGTGGCAAAAGCCTTAATTGCCTTAGCTCCGGAAGAAAAACAGGAAGAATATAGAGAAGTTGAGTATATCGAAAAAGATAAAACCGCTGTTTTGGCACCATACAGCGAAACCGTAAAACATGAAATTGCCCTCATCGAAGCGGCTGCCGGAATTATGAACTCTCCGCTTTTTTCATTTGCAGACGGCAGTTCAAACAAGGAAGACTACACCCAATACAAGGTGCGGGGACATTATACAAAAAATCCGATTTTAGGGACATACTTTAAAACAATGATGTGGTTCGGCCGCACAAATTTTATTATTTCGGAAGGCAGCAACGAAAGTACCGCTGGAGCTTCTACTGCCGGAGAACTTACCCACAATATGCTTCCCATCGCTTTACTTATTACCGAAATTGTCAACCAAGACCCGAATTTGCTGCAGTATTGGAAAAATATTTTTGACCCTTTGACGGCTTTGATAGGAGCTTCCGATGACCTTTCTTTTTATGAATGTTTGCCTCTTTGGAAAAACTTAGGCGTTACAGATTTTGCAGCGTGGAGCGGCGATAAAAAGAATAGAGAAGCCTTTATTAAACTAGCAGCTGAAAAATTGAGTTCTCCGGTTATTTCAGGAAATTCTCTTTTTCAAGCAGCCAGTGCGGGAAGCAGCGAAGAAAGAAAACCGCCGATGGGGTTCAGGCTTTTCGGACAGCGGTACACAATCGACTCCTTTATCTTTCATGAAACGAGTACACCGCGTATGCTCGGCGTTGACGGACGTGGTGAAACTATCGGACGGGATATGGTTTCGGTTTTGGATGTGCTTACCTGTTTTGGAAGTAAACGAGCTGCCCTTATGCTCAGCCCCAGCTATAGCACTTTTGAAAAACTGCCGCTTGTTTTAGATGCTTTTAAAAATACTATTGAAAAAAACGGAGCTGAAAAGGCTTTCGGTAAAACCTATTATGGAAGTGTGCTTCAAGAACTTGTAAGTATTGCACAGTTTGAAAGCGGTGCCGGTTTTTACTTTACCGAAACTCCCTACTGGGATTTAAAGCAGCTTAACACGGGGCTTGGTGTGTATGCCGAACTAAAGCATGACACTATTTTATATGCAAAACAAGCGTATGCGGAATTGGGCGGCGGACCGGGCTGTACGACGCGGACAAAAGAAGTGCCGAGATTGCTCGATTATGTCGAACCGAATTCACCGTATTTTGAGAGTGTTATTATGTCGCTTTCTTTTTTGCATGAGATCTATGAAGCATACGGTCTTGCAGATGAAAACACGTTGAGCTATATAAAAAAGTTTATAGAGCACTGTAAAAAACTTTTGGAAATTGTAAAACTGGAAATTCAAGATAAACCGGTTAGTAAAGAACTCCTTGCTGAAATAAAAAAGACGCCCTCTATTCTTGCTTCGTGTATGCAATTCCAAAACTATACCGAAGTTTCTGATCATTCAAAAAATGCGGCTATTGCGGCAGATGTGTTTACCAATGCGGAAACGGGGCAGGTGCTTGAATCGGCAACCGGTATTCCATATCGAATGTATATTGCTCTTAATGACGGACAGGGCGGAAAACGGATTGCTGTCGGTTATTGTTTTAACGGATATGAATTTACACAACCTGCTGATAATCGTTTGACCGATGAGCAATGGCAGGAAAAAGTGTACGAGCAAATCGATGCACAAATGCTTGAGTATAAGCCGTATTGGCTGGATAAGGAATTATTCGGCAACTAATGTGAAGAAAAATAAATATTGTGTGCTTGCTTGTGCTGTTTGGGTAGTTTTTCTTTTTCCGTGTTGTATGGAAAAAAGCGGCTCTCAAGCAGCTCAAGACCTTGCGGCTGAACCTGCCGCCGCAAACGTGCCGGTTTTTCCTACAGATAGCGGACTTGGAAAATACTTTCCTAAGATAGAGCCGATAAAAAAATGGGACATGCTTCCTGAAAATGCCGTTCCATGGGGCGGCGTAGTGAGTCATCATGCACTAACAGGAAAACTGATTGATGAGTTTTTTTTCGTATTAAGCAAAAAACGAAAAGTTGACACCTTTATTCTGTTAAGTCCGGGTCATTTTAAGTTCTCCAAAGATTATGTTTCGGTAACCGGAGGCAGTTGGAAAACGCCTTTCGGATTTGTTAAAAGCGATACGGTACTCACTGAAAATCTTGCGGTCTCTTTCGGTGTCGGCTATGATGACGGAGCTTTTTACAGCGAACATGGAGTTTCAACACTTGTCCCATTTATAAAAAAATATTTTCCCGAAGCGAAAGTTGCCGCAGTTTTATATGAGGTTTTAGAGCATTATAGCGGCGTTATGGTTAAAAAATATGCTGACGGCATATACCGAAATTTTCAAGCAGGAAGCGGGAACTTTTTGTTGATTTCATCTGATTTTACTCACGGGGTGGATTTGAAAACTGCTCTTGCCCAAGATAAAAATACCGCAGAATTCTTTTCTTCTCCTACGGCTTCAAGCTGGCAAAAAGTAACCTGCGACAATATGCCTGCAATCTACGCCTTTTCAATCCTTGCTTCACCGAAAACAAAGGTAACTAGCCTTTACCGGACAAATTGCCTTTATTTAGCACCCAACGATGCCGACCCGAACGACATTACAAGCTATTTTTTTAGTTACTTTTGGGAAGAAGTTGGTAGAACAATACCGTGATTTTCCGAAGCCTCTTTTGACCTTTTTAAGAAGTCCTTTAATTTGATCCGTCCCCCTGCCCTCCAAGAATGTACGTCCTATCCGATACTCCGGATGGGAGAAATTCGGTTTGGGCAGAGCGTAAACTCTTTGCAGTGTGCGAATAGCCGTAGGCGGGTTTCCATACTTTTTGTATAGACCCTCCGCATAAGTCTACACCTTAAATTTCCCGACCTCCTCCGAAAGGCTTTGAATACTTGCTTTGTTCTTTTGTGTTATCTCATTTACTTCCTGCACGGCATTATTGATTTGCACCGCACCGGAAGCCATTTCGTTCATACTTTCTGTGATAATGCGGGTAAGGTCGTCGAGTTTGCGCATTTCGCCTGCAACACCTTCACCGCCTTTCAGCATTTCTTCGGAGCCTGCTTTTACTTCCGTCGTTACCGTGTTGATGTTTTTAATAGCAATCAACACTTCCTTGCTGCCGTTTTCCTGCTCCCTCATCGCTTCGGTAAGCCGAGTACTCATTTCTCTGACCTGCTCCGCAAGATTGAATATTGTGTTGAACTTTTCTTCTACCGTTTTGGACGAGGTAGAAAGCGTTTCGATTTCCCCTGATAACGTTTTTAGGGTTGCAGTGATGGTTTTCCCCTGCGCTGAAGATTCCTCTGCAAGTTTACGGATTTCGTCGGCAACGACGGCAAAGCCTTTACCCGCTTCCCCTGCGTGAGCGGCTTCTATAGCGGCATTCATTGCCAAAAGGTTAGTCTGCGAAGCGATGTGCTGAATAACGCTTGACGCTTCCATAAGCGAACCGGACTCTTCAGCAATCTTTTGGGTTACACTGTTGGAAGTTCCAAGTGTCGCTTTTCCGTCGCCGGTTGCATCAGTAAGGTTTTTTATAACGTCGTCGGTTTTACCGAGTGTCTGTCCGATGGATGCTATATTTGCGACCATTTCTTCTACCGATGCGGAGGATTGTGCGACGCTTGCAGCCTGCGTTTCAATGCTGTTATTTAATTGCTTAATCGTGCGGACAATCTCTTCAATTGTAGCCGCTGTTTCTGTAACGCTGGCAGCTTGGGTAAGAGCCTGCTGCTTAACGCCGTCGATGTTTGCGCTTATCTCGTGGACGGCACTTGCGGTTTCGGTCATGTTGCTCGCAAGCTCGTTCCCGATTTCTTCCATTGCATTTGAACTGACACCGACTTGCCGGATAGATGTGCCTATTTTCTCGATTGTTTGATTAAAATATTGGGACAGGTCGGTTACTTCGTCGTTACCGCTAACCGGTAACCGGACTGTTAAATCGCCTTCGCCTTGTGCGATGTTTTTCAAAGCGGCAACAACAGTTTGTACCGGCTTTACCATAGCGCGGGCAATGAAGTAGACAATAAGGAGAGAGGCAAGTAAAATAAAAATACCGATACCTATCATCGATAGACGTAAGGTATTGACTGTACCCATAAATTCTTCGACGGGAGCATTTATAACAACCGTCCAGTCTGTCGTTTTCATTGTGGCATACGAGGCTATTTTGCTTATGCCGTCATATTCATAAAAGCCGATGGAAGGATCATCAATTTCTACCGCCATTTTTTCAAAAGCGGCAAGAGATTTAAGACTTGAATCAGTCTTTACCATCTCTTGTACATTCTCCATTTTTGCAACTCTATCAGTTAGCTTTGTCGCTATCGTTGTGCCTGTTTCTCCAAGAACATAACAATATCCGGTTTCCCCGATAACGAGGTCTTTTATTTGACCGGCAAGCCACAACCCGTCAACATTTGCAGCGAGTACATTGACCACTTGCCGCTGTTCATTATAAATAGGAACTGCAAAAACGGCAATTAATTTACCGGCGTGTATGCGTGATTGTAAAGGCTCTGAAAAGAACTTTTTACCCCGAGCTGCAGCTTTAAACCAATTCCTGTCCGAAACACTGAAAACTGTGCCGTCGCTGCTGTGTCTGTTTCCTTGCATATCAACGACATTTAGCTCCTCTATTTGTTCATTAAACGCCGCTTCAAGTTTTAGTTGCGCCATTTTCCCTGCGTATGATACATTCGGATCCGTTAATGCAGGCATTCTCGCAATGCCTTCGAGAAACTGCCAAAATGCAGTTACACGTCCGTCAATAATATTTGCCGTATCGGTTGCTTTGTCAATTAAGTGAGTTTCGACTTTTTCAGTTACGGCTTTGCGGGCAGCTCTAACAGCCATAACGCCTTCGATAATCCCGGTTATTAAAATCAATAGTCCGAAGATAATGATTAGTTTATTCTTCAGTGAAAAACGATGTTTCATTTATAGCCTCCAAATAGCTTTAGTAACGGATAACAAGGCAATTAGCAATTACTTATTACCCGATGGATTAACCGGTCTCAATCCAAGACGTTCAATTATCCGCACAGAAAGTGCGGGGGTTTTATCTTGCAAATGTTAGACATTGCAAATGTTAGACATAAGTCTAACACTCAAGTTGAAAACTGTACACGGATGTAGAGTTTTCAGATACAAATTTTTTATCGTTCAGAACTTGTAAGCGTGCAATCGCCGTCATCCTGTGCCGATTGCGGCTTTATTATTAACTACTGTCAATAAAAAAATACTTTGACCGGAAAATATACGAATATATTTTTTCCAAGTCTGTATATATGTTAAGGCTGAGTTTAAAAGAGATTTCTTATGATGTACAGCGCAGTATATGTACCCCTTATGATAATTTTTTTTGCAAATGGACGAGGCAAGTACAAGGCACGAACAAAAATTACTCGCAGGCATGTTGGACAGCGTTCGTTCGTGTACGCTGTCCAACGACAAGTTTTTCTGACGAAAAACTTGCTGCAGCTTGGAACCAGCGGCATCC
>CALINC010000159.1 GCA_938045195.1 uncultured Treponema sp. | reverse complement strand
CGCCGCCCGTTAGACGGATGCCTTACGGCACGATAAACTGTAACTTTGAAAAATAGGGTGTGTTTTTGTAAATTAAAGCGTGAACCCCAAATTAAAAGCTTAGTTTTTTGAGTAAAGTTTTGTTATAATATCTACTTATTATATAAGGAAATAAAACTTTTATCTGTGGATTTTAAAACTTATTAAGGAAATCAACAAGTTATAAGTCCTTCGGACGGTCGTGGTAATTATTATAATTATTTGTGAAGAAAATAAAACTATAGTTTTTATGTTTTAATATTGTTATATAAATATAAAAAATAAAGTTTATTTGTAGTATTAGATTTATTGTTAAAAAACTGAAAAAGTAATATATTATTTATAGTATGATATTCGATTGGAATAATGAAAAGAATATAATGCTTAAAAGAGATAGAAATATATCGTTTGAGCGGATTATTGTAGCAATTGAACAAGATGGTTTGTTGGATATTTTAGAGCATCCCAATAAAGAAAAATATCCGAATCAACTTTTGCTTCTTGTAGAAATTGATAGATATGTATATGTAGTTCCTTGCGTACTTGAAAATGATGTTTGTTTTTTGAAAACTATTTTTCCAAGTAGAAAATATACATCGAAATATCTTGATTGGAAAGGAGAAGAAAATGAATAGTGAAAAAGAGTTGTATGAATCTATAGAAAATGATGAATGGAAATCGGTAAAAAATTTTTATGATCTTAGTAATGATTTTAAAAAAGCAGCTGAAAGTATGCTTATGAAAAGAGAGAAGATAGATATAATGCTTGTCAAGCAAGATATGAATAATCTAAAGGCTAAAGCTTTTGAAGAAGGTATGGAATATGAAGTTTTTGCAGGAAGTATTTTACATAAATATTTAACTGGAAAGCTGATAGAAAGATAAATAATTCAATGCGTCTAACACCCGCTTCAACCTGACATTGCGGACAAGCCGCAAATGCAGGTCAAGCGAATGTTAGGCGGACGGTGTATAGCACCGCCAGAAAAAGAAAGTACTAGAAAAAACTAAAAAATAATGCTATACTAAATATTCTATTATGAAAATTCTTAGTTTATTCAGTGGCTGTGGTGGTTTAGACTTAGGTTTTGAAACAGCTGGATTTGAAATTCCTGTTGCAAATGAGTTTGATAAAGATATTTGGCAAACATACATAGAAAATCACCCACATACAAAGTTAATAAAAGGCGATATTCGTAAAATAAAGGAATCAGATTTTCCCGATAAAATTGACGGTATAATTGGCGGTCCCCCTTGTCAATCTTGGTCGGAAGCTGGCTCCCTAAAAGGAATAGAAGATTCACGAGGAAAATTATTTTATGAGTACATTCGTATTCTAAAAAATAAACAGCCTAAATTTTTTCTTGCCGAAAATGTAAGTGGTATGCTTGCAAATCGGCATTCGCAAGCAGTGGAAAATATTTTAAGGATGTTTAAAGAGTGCGGTTATAATATAACATTAAATCTTGTTAATGCAAAAAATTATGGAGTAGCACAAGAGCGTAAGCGTGTGTTTTATATTGGTTTTAGAAAAGATTTAAAAATAGATTTTCAATTTCCAAAAGGTTCTACAGAACAAGATGATAAGAAATTAACCTTGAAAGATGTAATTTGGGATTTACAAGATACAGCTATTCCTGCCGATACAAAAAATTTGCATAATGAAAAAGCCATCAATAACAATGAATATTTTACAGGTTCATATTCACCGATTTTTATGAGCCGTAATAGAGTAAAAGGGTGGAACGAACAAGCCTATACAGTTCAAGCGACAGGTCGGCAATGTCAAATACACCCACAAGCACCTAAAATGAAAAAAGTGAGATTAAATAAATATCAATTTGTACAGGGAGAAGAAAATCTTTATCGGCGTATGTCGGTTAGAGAAATTGCCAGAATACAAGGTTTTCCTGACACATTCAAATTTAAATACAATAATGTAGATGAAGCATATAAAATGATAGGAAATGCAGTTCCTGTTAATCTAGCTTATGAAATTGCAGTAGCAATAAAAAAAACTTTGGAAAATTATGAGAGAGGGGAAAAAAGAAATGAGCAATGCTTCAAACAATAATGGTAGGGCGTATGAGTATATAAGTTTAATTACGTTACAAAAAGAAATAGTAAAAGTTCGTTCTGCTGAAATAGAAAAGAACTCTAGTTATGAAGCTGCACTAAATGATTGGAAGATAATACCTAGAGAATTACAAAAATCGCTTGAAATAAGTGCAAAAACGGCAACCTATGCTTTATTTGATTATGAACCACGCATTTTAGAAGACGATAACGAATTATTAGTATTGAAGATTCAAACTGACGCAAAAGGAAAAGAAGGCGATGTAAGAGATATTGTAATAACTCGTAAAAATATCCAATGGGAAATTGGATTAAGCTTAAAACATAATCATTTTGCTGTAAAACATAGCAGATTAGCTAAAACACTTGATTTCGGGGAAAAGTGGTATGGCATAAAATGTTCTTCTAATTATTGGCAAGAAATTGAGTCTATTTTTTCTTATTTGGAAAATGATTGTAAAGGATTAAAGTGGAGTGAAGTTCGGGATAAAATAGACAAAGTTTATATTCCTTTATTAACGGCATTTAAGAATGAAGTAGAAAGAGCAAATAATGTAGACCCTTCAATTTCTAGAAAACTTGTTGAGTATTTACTCGGCAAATTTGATTTTTATAAAGTAATAAGTTTAGATAGTAGAAAAATAACTCAAATTCAAACATATAATTTAAGAGGAAAATTAAATCAAGCTGCAGGAAAAATAAAACCAAAAATTATTATTCCGGTAGCAAGTTTACCTACAAGAATTGTCGGTATAGAATTCAAACAAGGAAGTACAAATACTATTGAACTTTATATGGATAATGGCTGGCAATTTAGTTTTAGAATTCATAATGCAGCAACCTATGTAGAAACAAGTTTAAAATTTGATATTCAAATTGTTGGCATGCCAGCTTCAATTGTTTGTATAGATTGTAAATGGAATTGAGAGTAAAATAAAAATTTTAGAGGATGTATAAATTGGTAAATCAACAATATGAATATATTTTTATTTGTGATAAATGTAATAAAGAATTACCTTATTCTTTAATGTCGGAAAATAGTGTTACTTGTACTACATGTATAGAAAAAATAGAAGAAAGAATAAAAGCTTATAAGCGACGATGGTTTAAGAATAATAAAAAAGAAGAATATGAAAAGCAAAGAAAAAAGAATATACATCAATTATTAAAATTATTATTGCGAGGCGTAAAAGGTATGGCGTTTATTGATTTAGGAGAGGATTTAATCCATATTGATAATATTATATCAATACATAAAGAAGAATTTTCTGATTTTGATGGAAAGGAATATTTTCAAATAATCTTAAATACAAGAGAAGATAAAGAGTATAGAATTACAGAATTAAGTAAAACTGCACGTGATTATAAACTGGAAGAAATAAAAAAAGTAATATCCGAAAAACAGAGAATATATGATTTCAAAAAATAAATTTGTCTAACACCCGCTTCAACCTGACATTGCGGACAAGCCACAAATGCAGGTCAAGCGAATGTTAGACAGACGCTCCACAGGAGCGCATTAGGAGAAAGAAATGAAAAAAAGGATATTATTAGTTGTAGTAAATTTATTTTTTAGTATATTCATTTTAAATGCAAAAGAAAATAAAATAATCATAAATAAAATAAACACCTTACTTGAAAATAAGATTATTGAGGTAACCAATGAAGAACTAACATCATTATATAATGATGTTCTTGAAAAAAATATCATTTCCCAACTAAAAAATAAATATCCGGATGATGATATGGTGGATGCTCTTTCAGATTATATAACAATTAAAAATTATGAAATATTGAATGTTATTAAATTGGATAATAATAAAATATTTATGAATTATCTGATCAGGATTGATGAACAGCTTTCCCCTAAAAATGAAAAATCAATAAAAATGCTTGATCGATTGTTATATCAACATCAAGTTTTTTTTATATATGATTCAAGAAAAAAAGATGTTACAAGCATTAATTATACACATTCAAATTACACTCCAATATTATTTCATAAATATGATTTCAGTGGAAAAAATATCCTTTATGGAATTGGTAATAATTCTTCTATGGGGATGGCAATAACCGATATATATTTTTTAGCTTTTTCATCAAAAACTCTTGAATTGTTATTTTCAGATTGCATATTGTTCTCGCAAAGATTTTATTCAAAAGAAATTGAAGATATAAGTTTTGAAAAAGATTTTATGTTTAATGAAAATTCGATAGAGATTAAAGGAAAAGATTTTGATTTTAAGAAACGAGAATATATAAGTTATGAAAAGATTTATAATCTGTTATAGAAAAAAAGCTATTATATAAAGACAACGTCTAACACCCGCTTCAACGCTGACATTTGTTTTGTCACGAAAGTTGCTTGAATGGTCGCTGCTGTCGCAGCTCCCTTTTTTATGCAACTTTCGCGCCAACTTTGCTGCCGCTATGCGCGTCAGCAAAGGCACAAATGCAGGTTAAGTGGATGTTAGATTGACGCCTATCGGCGCGAAAGGATAAAATACTTATAAATTATGGACAATAAAAACAAAAATTGAAATGAATTTAGAAAGGCCAGCGAAATGAGTGATATGATAAAAAAAGAGTCTATACCTGTTATTGCGAATGATTGTGAACTTTGCAAATTAAATAAGAATGACAAAAAATGGTTATTATTCGAAAATACAGAATGGATAGTGTTTTTATCAGATAAGCAGGATTATATAGGAAGATTATTTGTCCTTTCTAAGGAACATATACAAAGCTTATGTGATTTAACGATTAATCAGTGGATTTCGTTGAAAAATATAATTAATTCATGTGAACTAATGTTAAAAGTTGAATTAAATGCAACTATGTTTAATTGGACATGCTTGATGAATGATGCCTATAAGTCTGATAATCCGCAGCCACATTTACATTTTCATATTAGACCAAGATATTCAAATCCAGTCAGTATATTAGAAAAGCAATATTCAGATAATGAGTTTGGCCACCATTATTTAAATCACAAAAGCAGTTTGCTTTCTAGCAGTGAAATAGATGCTTTGTTTCGATTTTTGAAAAAGAAAGTATCTTATTACTTTTAATCTCATATGATTAAAACCACCTTGTAAATGATTTTACACTTGGTTCAGGTGCTTTTTTAGTTAAAGCGATGAGTAATATGATTGAAGAAGCTGGAGGCGTAGACACTAATAAAGCTAAAGAAATAAAAGCAGAACGATTATTTGGAATAGAATTTGATAGGCAAATATTTACGTTAGCTTGTGTTAATTATGCTAATACACAAGGATGGTAAAACAAATTTAGAATTACTAGATTCCAGAACATATGAAGCTGATTCTTGGATTACTTCCAAACCTATCAATAAAATCTTGATGAATCCTCCTTTCGAGTCAAAATACGGTTGTTTAGATATTTTAAAGAATACCCTCAATAATGTAAAAAATGGTACTTTAGCCGCAATTATACTTCCAGATAAAAAACTGGAAAAAGAATCTAAAAAGAAGGTTAAAGAGTTATTGAGTAAAAATAGAATTCATAAAATAATAAAATTACCAGAAAAGTTAGATGATTTTATCAATTATTTTCAAGAGAAAATTCGAAAACAATGACTTATATAAGCATTAAAATTACATTGTTTTGCAATGAGCGTTGGAGAAATGTGTTAACCTTGCTTTTGTAAAACCTAACACATTTTCGGCTTAATCGTTAAGGGTAGATTAAAACTAGGAAATAAAGTAGAATAAGTTGCTCCGGAAAAAAAGAGCGGGAGAACTTATACGGATAGGAATAAAAAGTAAAAATCTAAAATTTAAAAATAGTTTGAACAAAAGAAATGTAGACTATTTTTAAATATGTATTTGAAAATAATGCATAAAAAATTGAGATAAAATTATGTTTTGGTTTTGAAAAGAAAACCTAACACCCGCTTCAACCTGACATTGCGGACTAGCCGCAAATGCAGGTTAAGCGAATGTTAGGTTGACCTGCCTAAAGGCAGGCAGGTTCGGAACCGACCTATAACATTTATCGATCTAAAAATAAATTTATAGGAGATTTCAAATGAAACGAAAAACATTTGTTGTGTTGCTAGCTTGTATGTTGGCAGTGTCAGTGACAGTTGGATTTGCAAGCTGTGGAGTAAAAGAAGTAACCTGTGTGCAATGTCAGGGAACTGGAAAATGTTCAAGTTGCAATGGAACTGGACAGGATTATGCTAATCATACTTGTGGTACGTGCCAAGGTTCTGGAAAGTGTTATAGATGTAAAGGAACTGGAACGTATAAATATTAGAAATTATTGATGACATTAGCTTTGGTACGAAAGTTGTTTGTATAAAGATAGTCTTTTGACTATCTTTTATAGCAGTTTTCGTGCCAATTTCTATCTAATCTTGTAGTACAATGCTTTATATAGAAATTCATCAAATTTATCTGAAATTACCCTTTTTCAAAAATATGACTGTTTCATATCCATAGAAAAAATCTGAAATTTATGATATACTAATAAAAAACAGGAGAAAGATTGTGTTATATACTAGTCTTGAAAAGAAATTAAAGTTGCTTCCGCAAACAGCTCTTGAAGAGATTTCTTCTTATGTGGATTATATTTTATTTAAATTTACTACATTAGAAAAAAATTCTGCATCAAAAAGTCAAAAAAAAGGTTTTGGCTGCTTAAAAAATATTCCTTGCAAAATGTCTCCCGATTTTGATGAGCCTATTGAAGAATTTGAGGAGTATATGTGATGTATTTATTGGATACTCATGCAATAATTTGGTACGTAATAGGAAGCAATGAACTTTCTATAACTGTAAGAGATTTGATGGAAACAAAAAGATGTTTTTTCAGTTTCGTATCTTTATGGGAAATCGCGATAAAACAAGCAAAAGGAACTCTTGATTTTGAAATTAATATTTCTCAATTAAAAACTGTTCTAGAGAATGAAGAATTTACTTATCTTCATCCAAC
>CALINC010000158.1 GCA_938045195.1 uncultured Treponema sp. | reverse complement strand
GCCGACTGCAACCACCTTATGAGAACATACAATGCGAAACATTGAGCATTGTACCCCGACGCTTGCGTCGGGGTTGTTGATTATAAAATTTAAACTTAATCGGCTTCCGTATATATTATTATTTCAACTCCTTGAAAAGAATACGTATTATAATTATAATTAGCCTCATATAACTATCAAAAATACACATTGGAGATTTTAATGATTAACAAAAGGCTGATTAACTTAGTCGGCAAAAGTAAAAAATATTTGGTAATAAATGTAATGCTTCAAATATTTTCACTCTTTGCAAATATTGTGATTATAAAAACATTTATTGATATTATTTTTTTGCAAGAACAATCAAAAGCGGTAAACGGTGTACTTATTATTTTTATAAGCGTGATTGTAAAATATTTTTGTACGATACTGTCCAATAAAATGAGCTATCTCTCATCAAAAAGCGTAAAAAAAATATTGCGTGAAATTATATATAAAAAGCTGGTAAAAATAGGCGCTTCATATAATCAAAATGTCAAAACTTCCGAAGTAGTACAGCTTGCCGTTGAAGGAGTAGGGCAATTAGAATCATACTTCGGAGCCTATCTCCCGCAATTTTTTTATGCAATACTTGCACCGATAATTCTTTTTTTCGTTCTTGCACCTTTTAATTTTAAAGCGGCTCTTATTCTTTTTATTTCAGTTCCGCTAATTCCGATTTCGATAGCGGCAGTACAAACATTTGCAAAAAAACTCTTAGCAAAATATTGGGGCAGGTATACAAGTTTAGGTGATACATTTTTAGAAAACTTGCAAGGCATGACTACTTTAAAAATTTATCAAAGCGATGAATTTAAACATAAAGAAATGAATGCGGAAGCTGAAAAATTTAGAAAAATAACGATGAAAGTTTTGGTAATGCAATTAAATTCCATAACTATAATGGATCTAGTTGCTTACGGGGGAACAGCTTTAGGAATAATCATCAGTGTATTAGAGTTTGTAAAAGGCGGTATTACTTCTTGGACTATGATTTTTACAATCTTAATATCGGCAGATTTTTTTCTGCCCATGCGGCTGCTTGGAAGTTTTTTTCATATCGCTATGAATGGTATGGCTGCTGCCGAAAAAATATTTATATTGCTTGATTCCGTAGAACCTAAAAAAGGAAATAAAAACTGTCCTATGAATTGCAATATAGAATTAAAAGGCGTTTCATTTTCTTATGATAATGAAAGGGAAGTTTTGCATAATATCGATATGACTATTCCTAAAGGTTCTATGGTTTCTATAGTAGGAGAGTCCGGCTGCGGAAAAACAACAATAACTTCTCTTTTAACTTTTAGACAACGGGATTACAGCGGTGAAATAATCTTAAGCAATGATAAAGTAAGCAGCCGCCTTTCGGAAATTGATGAAACAAGTTTGATGAATTCGATTGCTTATATAGGCTTTAATAGTTATTTATTTCAAGGTACTGTACGTGAAAATTTAGTGATTGCAAAACCGGATGCTTCTGAAGAAGAAATGTGGAACGTGTTATCAAAAGCGCAGCTTGCAGATTTTTTACGGAATGAAAACGGGCTTGATACAATTTTGCAAAATGGTGTTTCCAATTTATCCGGCGGACAAAAACAACGGCTTGCGCTTGCAAGAGCTCTTCTTAAGAATAGCGAAATTTATATTTTTGATGAAGCTGCATCAAATATAGATGTTGAAAGTGAAAACACAATTATGAAAGAAATTTATGCACTGAAAGGAAAAAAGACAATTATTTTTATTTCGCACAGACTTGCAAATGTCGTAAAGTCCGATGTAATTTATGTTATGGAAAACGGCGCAATTATTGAAGCAGGGACGCATAAAGAACTATTGCAAAAAAACGCAAAATATGCACAACTGTGGGAAATACAGCAAAACCTTGAGAATGCCGGTGTATCAAATGAAAATAAAATAGCGGAGGATTGAAACGATAATGAAAAAGATTTCTAATCTTAGAATAATGTTGCGGTTGATAATTTTAGTTTTGCCGCTCACCCCTATAATGCTACTTGCAATTCTTTTTGGAGTATTAGGTCATCTTGCTGCTTGGGCAATTCCGTTTTGCGGTTATCTCGCATTTACTTATGCAGAAAATTTAAATACAATATTTATAATGCTTGCCGTTTTCGGCATTACTCGCGGCTTTTTAAAATATGTAGAGCAATATTGTAATCACTATATTGCATTTAAAACACTGGCAATGATACGGGATAAAGTTTTTAAAAAACTAAGAAAACTTTGTCCTGCAAAACTTGAAAGCAAAGATAAGGGCGAGTTAATTTCGGTTATAACGGCAGATGTAGAATTACTCGAAGTTTTTTATGCTCATACAATTTCACCGATTGCAATAGCTGTAATTTTTGTGTTAACATTAACCGTAATGATCAGCCGCACAAACGTAATAATTGCCGTTTTATTTTTGTCCGTACATATTGCATTGGGCGGGCTGCTGTCGGTAATTCTTTCAAAATCAAGTAAAGACCTTGGAAAAAAGCAACGAAGCGCAGCAGGAAGTCTTTCAAGCGTAATACTTGATAATTTAAGAGGACTTTTTGAAACAATACAATTTAATAATGCGGAAAGCCGTTTAAATAAATTAAATGAACAAACGGAAACACTTCTTTCCATAGAAGAAAAAATGAAAGCACTGTCTGCAAAGGGGTTTGCAATTACAAGTGCTGCGATTACACTTTTAACACTCGCTATAATTTTAATAACAAAACAATTTGAATTTACAGGTGCCGTCAACTTTGGAACCGCACTGATGTTTCTTGTTATGATACTTCCATCCTTTGGACCGACTTCCGCACTTTCAGCACTTGGAAGTACGCTTCAACCAACACTCGCATCTGGGAGCCGTGTGTTAAATATTTTAGATGAAGAACCGCAGATTGAAGATATTGACGGTAAAGAAAAAATAGAATTTAACGGCATTACTGCAAAGGATGTAACATTTGCGTATAAAGATTCTACCATATTAAAGGATATAAATTTTGAAATACCGGCAGGAAAAATAGTAGGCATAGTAGGCAAAAGCGGCAGCGGAAAATCAACATTACTTAGGCTTTTGATGAGATTTTGGGAACCTGCAAGCGGAAAAATCGCAATTTCAGAACACGCCTTACATGAAATTAACACAAATAATCTAAGAGACATGGAAAGTTTTGTAACACAAACTACGCATATTTTTAAAGATACTATTTTTAACAATATAAAAATTGCAAAATTGGACGCAAGTCTTGATGAAGTAAAAGATGCATGCAAAAAAGCGTCAATCCATGATTTTATTATGCAGCTTCCGAACGGGTATAACTCTGACGCAGGAGAACTCGGCGAGAGTCTTTCAGGCGGAGAGCGGCAGAGGATAGGGCTCGCAAGAGCTTTTTTACATAATGCTCCTCTTATGCTTTTAGATGAACCTACAAGCAACTTGGACGGATTAAACGAAGCTGTCATTTTAAAATCTCTTGAAAAACAAGACAAAAATAAAACCGTAATCTTGGTGTCGCATAGAAAATCGACTGTAAGAATTTGTGATGAAATTATATCAATAGAAGATCTAAATGCTGCAAAAAGGGATAGTTAAAATAATTTCTGTAAAATTAAATTTTAAAATTTTATAATGAGGAATATATGCATATAAAAAAAATAATATATATAACCATAGGCTGTATAAGTTTAGGATTAGGAACAATTGGTTCCGTTTTGCCTTTTTTACCGACGGTACCTTTCTTACTCTTATCGGCATTTTGCTTTGCCGGAAGTTCCGAAAAACTGGATACGTGGTTTAAAAATACAAAATTATACAAAAATAATTTGGAAAGTTTTGTAAAGGGTTCCGGTATGACCGCGCTTACAAAAATAAAAATTATGACGGTTGTAACCTTGCTGCTCATCATAGGATTTATAATGATGAAAGGAGTTCCTCTATGCCGAATTGCGCTTGTTATTGTTTGGTTAGGACACTTTATCTATTTTGTATTTTTTATAAAAAACAAACCGAAAGAATAACGGGGTTTAATTTAGTAAACTTTCTATGAATTTAAGAGGTTCTAATTCCTTGTTTAAGATTTTATAAAGCCCTGTGCAAATCGGTAGCCGCAAATTATTTTTCTTTGCAAGAATGTTTACATATTTACAGGCAACAGCACCCTCAGGAAGATAACCTATCTTATTTATATTTAAAATTAAATCGTCAAGATTGTTGAATTTGGAAAGTACATTTTCGGTTATTATTTCACGGCCGAATCGGCGGTTACGTCCATAGCGGCTTCGGCAAGTAACGTCTAAATCACCGACACCTGAAATTGAAGTAAACGTTTCAGGATGGGTAGCTCCCATTGCTCTGCCTATAATTTGAATTTCATTTAAGCCGGCTGCAAGTAAGAGAGAACTCGTATTATCTCCAAAGGTATCGGAAGAATCGCTTATGGCATCCAAAATACCGAATGCGACTGCAATTACATTTTTTGCAGCGGCACAAACTTGCACACCGATTACATCTAAACTGGAATAAACAAGTAAACTTCCCGATTTTAATACTTCGCGGCAGCGGATTGATGACATAGGATTTTTAGATGCGGCAATAAGACCTGTAAGTTTTCCGCAAACAACCTCTTCACCGTGACTTGGCCCTGCAACATATACCAGATGATTTTTATAAAAATCAGGAAGCATTTTTTCCAACACATCTATTATAAATAGCGGTTCTCCGTTTTTATCGGGAATAAAACCTTTTGTTAAAACGGCGATTGTAGGATAACTCTGATTCCCATCATCATTACAAAAAGGTTTGACTTTTAACATTTCGTTCACAGCACTTTCAAGATAAATAGACGGACTTGCTAAAAAAATCGTATCTGCTTTGCTGCAAACTTTTTCCATATCATTTGATGCCGAAATATTTTTAGGTAAAATATGGTTGGGTAAATATTTTTTATTTATATGTTCTTTATTAAGAGCGTCGCAAAAATCTTTATTTCTTGCCCACAAAAGAATATCATGCCCATTCCGTGCGAGGGAAGCTGCAAGAGCAGTTCCCCACGAACCTGCGCCTATAATAGTTATTTTTCTTCTCACAAAAACCTCCCTATAAAAATTCATCAAGCGGAAAAAATATCAATTTTTGAGCATTGATGAATTTTCCGCACTTTTGCAAGCAAAGCTGAAAAAGTGCATTCAACGGTTCAAGTTTGCTTTATGCAAACTTGAAGTGTTTTTAATCGGTGTAACAACAACGATTAAAATAAACCTCCCTATAAAAATTCATCAAGCGGAAAAAATATCAATTTTTGAGCATTGA
>CALINC010000157.1 GCA_938045195.1 uncultured Treponema sp. | reverse complement strand
CCCGCCTGCCTTTAGGCAGGTCAATCTAACTAACGCTTAACCTGCATTTGCGGCTGTCCGCAATGTCAGGTTGAAGCGGGTGTTAGGCAAAAAATATTATCGGTCATTAGCTTTAATGCTTTTGTTTTGCACTTTTTCTGTTTATTTCTTTTGCACTTTTTGAATGGTTGATAATATCTCCATACTTCATTGTGGATGAGAAATATTTATTTCCTAAGGTATCATCTATTTCAATTCTTACTTTATCATTTGCCTCTAGTTTATTGCCAATACTATCAAGTAAGCTATCTGTACCCATGTCATCCTTAAATATCTCGTTTTTTCGTAATATGTGAGGTAATTTTGTTTTTCCTGACATATCAATACAAGCAACTGAATCTGCTTGAACTCCCATTAGTTCTATCTTTTTTCCACAAAAATTAAGAGCAATTGTTTTAATATGAATTTCTTCTTTGCCAAAGTTTGTAACTTCTGTTGATAATACAGCAACAACTGGTGAGAAGTTTCCAAAAACATCTTTTGTGAATACTATGTTAAATTTTGTTTTAATTTTTATTTTTCTCCTATTGTTATTAACAGAAGAAATAATATTCCAACTTAGCGAAACTGTTGATACAACAGCAGCATAAATTGCCACCATAACTTTTGGATCCACCCAATCATTTGTAGTCATTCTTGAACTCCTTTTAATAGTAATAATTTATATTCCTAATATCATTCTCAGAATACCCCGTCGTATTTTTCTTTTCAATAATCAATGCAGAAATATTTCCCTCCGCCGGAGGCGTGTGCCTAACATTGTTTTAAACCGCAACGCAGCTTGTCTGCGTTGTCGGCTTTGAAAACGGTGTTAGGTTTATATTACTTCAACTGCAAAACTAATTTTTTACCAAGCACATTCGCAGCTTTTGTTAATGTTGCAAGAGTTACAGAATCATTGTACGGATTTAATAGTCTATCTAACGCCGCACGAGATGTAGACATTTTCTTTGCCATTTCAGTCTTGTTTATATTCTGCTTTTGCATTTCTTCGAGCAAATTATATGAGATAATACGTTTAATTGCTTCGTTTTTTACTTCGGTTGTAATTCCTTCTTCTTCGAGAAAATCATCAAAAGAACTTCCTACATAATTATTATTCATTTCTGAACTCCTAAAACCAGAGATTTTCTTTTTTTCCCAACTCCATATCATCTTTCGGAATTTTTTGTGTCTTTTTTATAAAGGCATGAAGTAATACCATTCTTGTTTCGCTGATTGTAAACAGTATCCGACAGATTCTTTTTTCTGAAATATCAGACCGAACCTCCCACAAATCAGCATCCAGTTTTCTCACTGTCGGATAACCTATCGGCCACAGCATTGCTATTGCCATGATATCAGCTCCGACAGATTTTTTATCTTTTGACGATAGTGATTTCAGGAAATCCCTTACAGGTTCATTATTTTGCTCTGTTTTGAAAAATTCTACTTTTAGTTTCTTTTTGATTTCCATATTTATGGTGTATCATATTTGATACTTTTAGTCAATTAAAAAGGCGGGTTTGCCCCGCCATAAAACCATCAACTAATCATTATTTATCTGATGTACTAAATAAGATTATTTCTTTCCCGAGTTTCCAGAAGAAGAACCTTTCCCGCTACTTGGCGGATTATTTCCACGACTACCACCACTTGGATTACCTGTTGTGGAGGGCATCCTTCCACCTTCGCCTACGTATGGATTTCCGGGTTTTATTGTTGTTTTTGCCATAAAATCCTCCTAGATTTTACTTAGTTGTCAAAAATATGCTGGAAGATTTACCTTACTAACAGTAAGTGCCGCAACGCGGCATCAACCTAACTAACGCTTAACCTGCATTTGCGGCTTGTCTGCAATGTCAGCGTTGAAGCAGGTGTTAGGACAATCTACCAATTTCTCACTAAGTTTTTTTCAGAATCCTTCATTCTTCCAAAAACTGCAAGAATGAAATCTATGCTATTTACGAGCACTGATATACTTACAAAACCTATTAATAATATAATAAATACACTTCTATCTATAAGAAGAAGTGAATACCAATAGCGAAAAACCAAAAAAAATTCAGTAACAATAATCAATCCAAGTAATAATTTTCCAATACCTATTACCGTTCGTCCTATATAGAATCTATCAATTCCTAAAAAACCTAAAAATGCAGAATAAAGTATTAAATAAGTTCTGCTTTTTGGTGAAATTCTTTTATTATTTTTTATTTCCAAATATCGGCTTTCGCTCTTTACAATCATACTACCTGCTGATAAAATAAAAGAAATATTTCTTATCAGAATAAATATATATAAAATGGAATTCTGTGCAGAATTAAATGCAGAAAAAAATGTAAGGTAATTTACTCCTTTCTGTGACACAGCGATAAATAAGGCGGAAACCGAAAAAGGATTATCAAATATTATTGTTATGAGAATATAAAAATAAAGTGTTAGAATTCCATACTCCCTTTCATTTGAATTACTTTTTAAACAGAAAATTCCCAGTAAAAAGAAAAAAATAAAGTTCTTAATAATTTCTTGCCACGGAACAATAAATATATCTTTATACTCATCTAAGGATGACAAATATATTCCTACAATACTTTTTTGAAAAAAAATTAAAAGAATTATTGCAATAAGTAAACTTAGTTCTGTCCAAAATGCAATTAATCCTGTAACTTTTGAAAACTTATTCATTAATTCTCCTGAATTTTGCACGCCGTTAGGCGTGTCGTCCTAACATGCAGTTAAGCTGCATTTGTGCCTTTGTCGACGCACATAGCGGTGGCAAAGTTGGCGCGAAAGTTGCATTAAAAAGGGAGCTGCGACAGCAGCGACCGCTCAAGCAACTTTC
>CALINC010000156.1 GCA_938045195.1 uncultured Treponema sp. | reverse complement strand
CGACGCAGAGCGTACGTTGCGCAGCAACAGGGTATTAAACCCGCCGCACGAATAAATTTATGGAAGAACAAATTGAATTTATAATTCACCTTTTGCTTATGCTTTTTCGGCATTTTCTTCTGCGTATTTTTTAAATTCTTCCTCACTCATTTTATCGGAGTAAATAGGATATAACGCTTCTACAAGTTCTTCTAAGGTCGGAAATTTTGCTCCATCAAGTTTATATGCCATAATCACCTCACCATATATCGTAATATATTTTCTATTTCTTGTTTACTTGCTTTTATTTTTTTTACATTTTTTATAGGTTTTTCCAAATCCTCCATATATTTAGGACACCTCGGTTTTTCTCCGCATGCAGCTTCAATTATATCCGACTCATAAGCCGGATGATCTTTTGCAATAAGGACCAAAGTTTCCTGCCCGTTTTTTTTCATAAAACGGCTTTGAACCGCCGCTCCGTAAGCAGCCGCAGTAGATGTATCAAACATAATACCATATTTTTGATATGCCGTATGTATATACTCAGGATAATCGGCAGGATTTACCGGTACGGGAAAAATCAGAGCTTTCATAATCGCAGGGCTTATTTCAAAAATACTCTCCAGCCGCTCAATATTCGACGGGCTTATAGGATCCGCCGCGTTCCGTTTTTCAAGAGGAATATTCAGCGTTTTACAAAAACACTCGCCGGCACTGTCCCCGCATAATTCCTGAGTAGAATCGGTTATAAAACCGTTAAGCGAAAGGCTGTTTTTCCATGCGTACAATCCTGCCGCCAAATTACCGTAATTTCCCGAATGTAAGGCATAGTAAATTTCCCCAAAAGCACTTTTTCTAAAACGGGTAAATGCAAAAATGTAAAAAAACATTTGCGGTAAAAGTCTGCCTATATTTACCGTATTTGCTAAAGTTAGATGATAGTCTTTAACAAGATTTTTGTCAAGATAGACTGACCGCTTTAAATTCTCTACATCTTTGAGCGTTCCTTCGCATTCTACCGAATAAATTGCCCCGCCGTTTTCTGCAAGGTACTTTTCCGGTACGCCGGCGGCAAATCCCTTAGGATGAATAAGAAGCGTTTTAAGTCTTTTTCTATTTCCAAAAGCGGCTGCCATACTTGCACCGTTTTTTTTTGTCCCTGTTGCCAAAACTATTGCAGTTTCATTATTCATCATTAAAACATTTTCCAGCAAAGATGCCAGCCACAAAAATCCGAAGTCTCTATGGCAGCCTGTCGGTCCGTGGAAGAGGTCTAATAAAAAGAGCCGCTCATCAAGTTGGCGCAGCCTTGGGCTATAATTACCGAAAGCCGAAACGGCAATGCGCTCGGAAACGGCAGGACTGAATTCGCTTTGTAAAAGGGCGGAAGTTAAAGAGCCTGCAATTGAAGCAAATGACGACGTTTCATTTAGATGTTCAATCCAAGGGCTTAAATCGACCGTATCGGCAGGAATATACAAGCCCCCGTCATCAGGAATACAATTTGTAACCGCGTCATAAAAAGATACTTTATTTTCTCTCTTCCGTGTGCTGACTAAAATCATTTCTTTATATTATAATAATATTTGCCTTAAAATTCTACAGGGAATTAATTCGTGATTTAGGCAATTTGATATTATAAATTTTATTCGTGCGGAGGGTTTAATGCCTGCCGTTTCTCGGCTGTACTCTGCGCCGAGGATGTTGATTTTTTAAATATCCATACTTCCCGAACGCAAGCCCTCAATATCAAGGGTTATATATTTAAACCCCTTATTTTTTATTACGGAAATAATTTGCGTTTTATGTTTTAAAAATGCGCTGAAATCCTTTTCGGGTATTTCTATTCGGATAACGGGATTATGAAACCGTAAACGGCATTCGGAAAATTTCAGGGAATGTAAAAATTTTTCGCAAGCGGCGATTTTTTGGAGGAGATCTATATCTAGAAAGGCTCCATAAGGAAGCCGTGTTGCAAAACAAGGAGCTGACGGTTTAGAAGCAATAGAATAAAGTTTTAATTTTTTTGCATAATTTCTTATTTCAGCCTTTGTAAACCCGCATTCTGCAAGCGGACTTTTTATGCCTAGTTCTTCCAGAGCTTTTTTGCCGGGCCGGTATACTGAAAGATCGTCAAAATTTGTTCCGTCTATAATTGTATTCAATTTTTTTTCTTTAGAGAATTTAATTACATTGTTAAACATGGCTTTCTTGCAAATAAAACAGCGGTCTTTTGGATTGTTAAAAAGGGACTTCGGCATTTTGCTCATGTTAATGTCAAGCACAATATGATTTATATTTAACCGGTTACATAATTCCTGAGCCGCTATGATTTCATCTTGAGCATATAAAGGCGTTTGAAAAGTTACGGCATAAAATTGGCAAGGTTTAGTAATGTGCTGTTTCCAAATAAGTTTAGAAACAATACCGGCTAACAAGCCGCTGTCTACTCCCCCTGATAGCGCGAGGCATAAACCGTTTTGTAAATATTCCGAAAGAAGCGTTAAAAGTTTTTGCTGTTTAATAAAAAGGTTTGACACGGACATAATTAAATATAATATACCTCAACAACCGTCAAAATTCAAGGAGCTATAACTGTCAAGCACGCAAATCAATTTTTACGTCCGGTATGAAAGAAGGGATGTTTTTTGTTTTTACTTTATTTTTTTCTTAATACTTCGGCTAGTTCCATAATATGTTTATTTTGAGCTTTATCGCTAGAGACCGCCAACCCCATGCTTTCTCTTCAACGTTTACCGCCTGAATATAAAGCAAATCAACAATCCCGACGCAGAGCATCGGGGTACAATGCTCAATGTTTTGCATTGTATGTTCTCATAAGGTGATTGCAGTCGGGCTTTAATACCCTTTGTTACGACGCAGAGCGTACGTTGCGCAGCAACAGGGCATTAAACCCTCCGCACGAATAAACATAAAAAAAGGCACTCATTTGAGTGCCTTTAAATTAAGCTAGCAGGGAGAGGACTTGAACCTCCGACCTCCGGGTTATGAGCCCGACGAGCTGCCAACTGCTCTACCCTGCGATGTGGAGTAGCAGTATAACAGATAATCCCTAATATGTCAAGACTTTTATCAGACTTTTATCAGATTTTGTATCAGATTTTGTCAGACTTTTATCAGACTTTTTAGAAAAATTATAAATTGTAAGAGGCATTGCCAAAAAAATACTATTTTTATGATATTTTCCGATACCGGTGATTGCCGGTTTCGTAGTCAGCCTGAAATTCGAGTTTTATACATTACACCATAAAACACTGTAAATAAATAGAGCTTTCTTTTTTTAATCAACACCCCCGGCGCAGAGCATACGTTGCGCAGCAACAGGGTATTAAACCCTCCGCACGAATAAACGGCTAGCATAAAAAACGCCGACTAAAAAGCGCAAGAGGCATAGCCAGCGTTTTTTTAATCTAGGGTAAACCTCTAAAAACTGAAACTTTTAGAGGTTTACATTTATTTTTTATTTCTTTTTACCTGTTTTCGCTTTTGTACTTGCAGGTTTTCTTCCCGAAGCGGTACTTGATGCGGACTTTTGTGCAGCCGGCTTTTTTGCAGCCGATTTTTGGGCTGTAGAGCTGCTGCCTTTTTTTTCATCGGCTTCGGATTTTTTTTTCGTTTGCGATGCGCTTTTTTTAACCGCAACAATTTTGGGTTCTATCTTTCTGCCCTCTTTTTCCGCATTTTCAATTTCGGCTTGGGCTATCGAAAGCAATGCAATCGGCACCGAATACGAAGAACAGGAAACATAGTCCAAACCGGCATCCATGCAGAACCGGACATTTTCGGGTCTGGCACCGTGTTCACCGCAAAGACCAATGTGCAAATCGGGGCGGGTCAATTTTCCGCGCCTAATTGCAATTTCGATTAAATCCCGCACACGGCTGTCTAAAACCGCAAAGGGATTCCCTTCGATAAGGTCATACATCGTATAATCGGGCATAAAACTGTTAAAATCGTCGCGCGAAAGACCGAGCGTCGTCTGCGTTAAGTCATTCGTTCCAAATGAGAAAAACTGCGCATAGCGGGCAATTTCGTCAGCACTCAAAGCGGAAGCAGGGAGTTCTATCATAGTTCCTACCTTGTATTCCAAATCTCCGCCGGAAACCCTATTACGTACTTCTTCCGCAATAGCAGAAATACCGCTGTAGGTATGTCCTTCAATTTTCTTTCCGTATATGATTTGCTTTAACTCTCTAAAATTCATAATTAACGGAATCATAATTTCGGGGTGCACGTCAATTTTTTCTTTTTTGAGCTTATAAGCCGCTTCAAAAATGGCATTAACTTGCATTGCATAAATTTCGGGATAGCTTATTGCAATTCGGCAGCCTCGATGTCCGAGCATCGGGTTGATTTCGGAAAGCATATCAATGGCAGCCTGCAAATCTTTTTTGTTTGCCTTTTTCTTTTCGGAAGCAAGATATTTTATAAAACCGTCAAGCTCGGTATCATTATGCGGCAGGAATTCGTGCAAGGGGGCATCTAAAAGACGTATTGTAACTTCCTTGCCCTCCATAGCCTTTAAAATGCCGTAAAAATCTTCCGTCTGGAATTTTTGAAGTTTATTCAACACTTTTTGCCTTTCTTCAAGGCTTTCGGCAAGAATCATACTGCGGAACATATTTATGCGCTTCTCATTAAAGAACATGTGTTCCGTTCTGCAAAGACCGATACCTTCGGCACCGAACGCAAGGGCGAGTTCTGCGTCCCGCGGACTGTCGGCGTTTGCCCGCACATGGAAGTCCGAAATAAAACCTTTTGCCAAAGCAATAAAGTCCAAAAGACCGGATGTTTCGGGATCAGGCTCAATGAGTTTCGCCTCGCCGAAGAATACCGTAGAATCTCCGTAATACGGAACGTTGAGCGTAATGTAGTCTCCCTCATTTACCGTTACTCCGTCGATAATCGCCTTTTTTTGCATAATCTTCATATCGGGACGTACCAAAGAGATTTTTCCGTATTGGCGGGCAACAACGGACGCATGAGCTGAATATCCTCCCTCATTTGAAATAACACCCGTCGAAACTTCAATACCCTTTACATCGCCCGCATACGTCGCCGGCATACACAAAATACAGCGAGTGTCTCTGCCTTCCATTTTAGCAACACGCTGCGCTTCGATAAGAGAGTCGGCAGTAAAGTACACTCTTCCCACAGCAGCACCCGGAGCGCCGGCAATACCGCCTTTAGAAGACTTTAAGCCTTTTGTACTCATTATATCAATTACAGGGTGAAGAATTTCGTTAAGCTGACCGGGTTTTACGGTGCGTACCACATATTCCGCATCTACGATATTCCTGTTATAAAGATCTAATAGCAGATGAACAAGCGAGATAGTACTTTTTGCCTCTACCGACTTTTGTTCAATAAGCCACAGTTTTCCCGCTTCAATTGTAAAACGGATATTACGGATTTCTTTGCTATGGTCTTCCAAGAGCCATGCAATTTGTTGAAAGGTTTTTAAGTATTCAGGCTTAATCGAATTGATATCCTTTCCTTCAGCATCAATTTCGTTAAATTTTTCTGCAAAAAATTGCCCCTGTAATTTCTTTTCGCCGGTAACAATGTTTCGGCTAAAAAAAGAACCGGAATATGAATCTTTTCCGTAGTTTCCGTAAACCATCGGCTGAATTAAAAGCGCGACATCGCCGTCAGTATCCTCTTCAAGTTGAAGCAGTTTACTAATCATCTTAATAGATTCTTCGAGCTGAACTTCGGCATTTTCAAAAAAGTCTTCCGGCAGATATTCTGCATACTCATTCATAATTTTAATGGGAGTAGGCATTTTCTTTCCGGATTTTAAAATCTGCTTGATTTCTTTAAGTATTTTATCAAGAGAAGCGGCTTTTTTTGTGTCTTCTTCCAATTCTGCAATTTTATGCGCAATATTTAAAATTCCGTTTAAAAGGAAATATACTTCATTTGCGGCAAAATCTTCTCCGACATTCTCTTGAAAGCCTACAACCGTATCTTTTGTAAGTCCGAAATTGTGCAGCGTCGGATAGTTTGCAATCAGCATATTAGGTGAAACTACCAGTTTTAAAAGAAGCGGATTTTCAGCATCGCCGTAGACTTTTTGTACTTCTTTACTGAATTTTTTAAGAAACGGCACGAGTTCAGGAAAAACCTCCGCTTCGGATAAATCCTGCATTACTGAGGAATCTATTATAAGTCCCGGTAGAATGGGAAGTTTTAATTCGGCAAACTCGTTTGCCTGTCTGCCTCTTATACCGAGCAAATTTTTATCAACCTTAGTATTAACGGTTTCTTTACTGTTAAAAAAATGTATATTATTTGAAAGTTTCATTTTTCTCTCCTTTTAATTAAAACAAATTCAAAACGGTATCGGGGGAACCGCGCAAAAAGGCTTCAAACATCGGACTTGCTCCCTGTCTAAAATATTTGGACAGTTTTGAAAGGTCCATAATTTCTTCCGCAGAAACGGCAAACTGAATGGTACTGCCGTGTTTTACCTTTCCCCATTTAAAGAGTGTATTTATATCGACGATTCTTTCACCGTCATAAAAGACCATAACTTCTGCACTCGGATATTTTGCATTATAGCTTCGTATAATCCGCTTCCATGCTTCAACATTTCCATTGTGGAACAATTCGTTTGAAACGGGAACTGAAACCAGCTGCGACATTTTTTTAGGTCCGGTTGAAACTGCGGACGGACGCTCCAATGGGGCAGATACGGCTTTTGCAGAAGGAGCTTGAGCGGTTTGTACGGGTTGTGCAACGCTCCGTTTAACGGTTTTTCTTACCGGAGCTTTTTTAGCCCGTACCGGAGCGGCTTTCTTAGGCTCAACATATTTAAAAGGTCCTGTTTTTACCTCATTGGGAACCGAAGCCGATTTACCCTCAAATAATTTCAAAATTGCAGCTGCAACCGTTTTTGCAAGACTTTCCGAAACTTCACCCTTATCTTGTTTGCCTATATAAATTAGAAGAAGTTCATTTTTTCTAAAACCTTGAATAACGGAAGCAGCTCCGGGATTTTTCGGATTTATAGCCAAAAAGCCCAAATCAGGGTGATCATAACCGAAAATAATATCAATGCCGTTCCATTTTCCGATTTCTTCCGTAAGAGCGGCGGCTTTTTCGGGAACAATTTTTAAATTTTCAGATACTACTTTGTAGTTCCATCTGTCAAAAAGCGATACGGAAAGGATAGATTTTACCTGTTCGGGTTTTACGGCTTTTGCGCTTATCATGCCGTTGATTTTATCTGCAATACTTTCCGCGGGGTTACAATTGTCAAGAATGTCAATAACGGCTTGAATATGGCGTACAAACATATTAAAGTCGCTTTTCTTAGCAAGAGGTGTAAAAAAATTGGATATATTAACCATAACATACTCCCATAAAAACTTTTTGCAGGAAGTCTCAACTTCCGAAAAAAGTTTTTTCAGGCAGTTTTGCTTTTGCAAAACTACATACAATAATACGATGTTTGCCGATGAGGCAAACTCGAAGATAAACAGTGAGGCACCATTTGTGCCGAACTGTTTATCACACTCCCATAAAAACTTTTTGAAAAAATTATCAAATTTTTGAAAAAAAGTTTTTTCACGCAGTTTGTTCACAAACTGCATACAATAACACGACGTTTGCCGATGAGGCAAACTCGAAGATAAACAGTGAGGCACCATTTGTGCCGAAC
>CALINC010000155.1 GCA_938045195.1 uncultured Treponema sp. | reverse complement strand
AATACGGTTACATTGCGATTTAGGGATTCTATGGAGCAAGTTAGAATTCCCAGAACCGAATTGGTTTCAAAGATTCGTACTGAAATAAAAAATTACAAACGAGTATAAGGACTAAGTTATTTTATGGAAGAATACTCTTATAGTGCAGAGGATAAGTCTTTGCTTACTCCTGTCATTTATAATTTTTTTGTATATCCCTTTATGAAAATTTTGCCTCGCAGTGTGCCTGCAAATATAATAACAATATGTTCAAACAGTTTTGTTCTTATTTCGTTTATAATTGCATATATAAATTACATAAAAGGAACAAATAGATTTTTATGGCTTATTCCTATTTTGTGTTTTATTTATATTGTCGGAGATTGTTCCGACGGAATACAGGCACGGCGGACTCATACGGGCTCTCCGTTAGGTGAATACTTTGATCATTTCTTGGACAGCTTTGTTACGGGGCTTTTAACGGGAACGCTTATGCTTTCGTTCCGTGTAACAAATCCCATTTTATTTTTTTGCGTATATCAGTTTTTATACATTGGTCAAATCGGAACTTTTTGGGAAAGACTAAAATCGGGAATTATGCGGTTTGCGGCATTCAGCACAAGCGAAGGAATAATGGCAATAGCATGTATGGCTTCACTATATCCTGTAAAAGCCGTTTATGAGCTGAACTTAAAAGAAATATTTTTAGGATTCAGTATTCCGCAAATCATTATATTTGTAGCATACGCAGCAGCCGGAATTACGGGATTTGTTTCAATTATAAGAACAAAGCAGTATAGCATACGCTTGTTTTTACATATTGCATTTTCGGCGGCAGTAGGAGCCGTTTTAGTATGGTACACACATTGCTCTATTTTTTTATATACATTGATAATTACTTTTTACAACGTGTTTTTTTGTGAATCTGTTTTAGAGGCAACCGGCGGAAATAAAAAGGAAAAACACCCCGATTTTATCGTACCGTTTAGTTGTGTCCTGTTTTTTATTATACCACAATATGCTTTTATAATTCAAGTTTGTCAGACAGTTTATCTTTTTTGTAGAATTATAACTCGTTTTGTTTCTTTTTTTAACAAATACAAACATTGTTGGTATTGGAGAAACCCCGAAACCCAATAATGCAAATTTCATGTTTCTTGAGGTATTGACAAAAGTTTTAAAAAACAGCAATCTATAAACTATGGTTGCTTCAAGTTTTAATGATGAATTAATACCTCAAACAATAAAAAATGCAGCACGTTCAATTAGCGACTTTGCAGACTCCAATAATGCCGATGACTTGTTTCAAGCGGCTTTACGGATAGCAAAGGCTTTTGGACGCGGAGATTTTTTTGTTTATACAAAAGATTGCAGCCCTGAAATTGAAAAAAAATTAATTACAAGTTTTATGAAAAATATTCAATTACTTGTTCAGAAAACGTGGGTTGAAGAAACGGAAGAAGAATTTAAAGAGGAAACCCTTTACAGAATAAACTCTTTATGTGAAAAACTTTTGTCGGCAGAAAATATAGGCATTTACAAAAAACTGTTTGAAGAATGTTTTTCGATTTTGCATGACACCGTTTCTCTATTGTTCGGCAATTTGGTAAAAACAGGTAACTTTTTAGAATATGCTTTGCGCATAGACCCCGATTTCGGCTTTTTCTGGTATTACATTAGCAGTATTTCAAAAATAAATAATATTTCTGAAGAAAAAGCCCGCTGTTCGGTTTTATTGGCGATGTTCTTTTTGGCAAATTTTTAAAAATATGAAATTCTAAAATCGCAATATTCCTTAAAACCTATATTTGAATACATTTTACGTGCTGCATAATTTTTAACTTTAACAAAGAGTGCACATTTCTTTTTATTTTTAAAGCAATCTTCAATAAGAAAAAAAACTACGGCAGTCCCGATACCTTTGTTCCTAAACTTTTTGACGGTATAGACACCTCCTATCTGATTCCAAAAAAAACCGGAGGCATTAACCGCCGCTTTTGCAATAAAATTATTTCCGTTTTTTACGGCATAAAGTTCTTTTGATTTTATCCGTTTTGAAAGTATTTTAAAGCATAAGTCAAAAGATGCCTTTTGCCGTTTAGGCAATACTTCTTCCTCTTGATATGCTTCTTCAAGCGGATATAATTTTTTAGTATCGGAAGGCACTGCCTTTATAAACTCCAAATTTAAATTTACATTGGTTTTAAGTTTTTCTATAAAATTAGCTTTAGGAGATTCTTTTAAGACAAGCAATTTATATTCTTCAGCACGTTTGGGTTTTTGAAAAAAAACTTTTTCAATTATTCTTTCCAAAATTAAAGATGTCTCTTGTTCCCCCATAACAGATAATGGAATGATGCCGTCAAAGAAAGAAGTCTCCATATATCCATATATACATTCAGGGATTTTTTTTATAAACAAATGAAGCAAAACATTTGAAGCGGATAAAAGTAAAACGCCGATTGTAGTTTTTTCTTCCGAAAAAACTACAGCCTTTATAAATGTAAAAGAATTTTTTCCTTCATCAAAAAATTGTTTTTGCCGTTTTAAACATTCGGTTAAATTTATGCACATTTGTTCATACGGTAAAATTGAATGAATTACTGCATCAATATTTTTTTTTGTAACAGGCGAAACAAAAAAATTCATTTTTGAATTACTCACTTAATTCCCGAAACGGGCATTTTACCGGCAGCAATAAAATCTCCGCAAAGGGCTGCAAAGGCTGCGGTAAAAGATACGGGCGAGTAGCTGTACACGGAAAGTACCGTTTCGGCTTCAGGAATTTTTATCAAAGGTGCCGGCGACAAAATCGAAATTACTATGTAATTTTTTTCAGGATATTTTGTCATTGTTTTTTTTAAAATGTCTGAAGAATAATTATCCGACAGGCAATATATCAGCGTATCAAAATTGCGCGTATGAAAAACCGTACCGCTTAAAGGCGTAGTTTTTGCTTCAGGAAAACGTTTTAAACCATACTTAAAAAAATCTCCATAGTCGGAAGCCAAAAGAATTCGTTCATTTTTTTTCGGTTTAAACGGAATGTTTTTTCCGCGTACAAGCGTTACTGAACGCACCGCAAGAGACAAAAAAAATTTTTCTCCTTCTTTGTCCGGCACTAATTCCGCGATAGTAGACGGTTCCGGAAAAATCGGTACGTGGTTTCCGCTTTTAAAATATTTCAATTTGGCAAGAAGAATTCTATATGCAGCATCTTTTATCCGTTTTTTGAATTGCGGATTTTGTTTTACGTATTTTAAATTGTCTTGCCAAAAGGGCTGATAACGGCGCGGTGTTGTAGAAGATTCTACAATATCATTGCCGGCTTCCAATGCCATACGCACTGCTTGAGCAATTCCTCCCGCAAAATTGATTGCTCCGTGCATCATCATATCGTCTGTAATAATAAGTCCGTCAAATTTCATTTCGCCGCGCAAAATATCATTTAAAAGATATTTTGAAAAAGTTGCGGGTTCACCGTTGGGCGAAACTGCGGGAAAATTCAGATGCCCCGTCATAATTGCAGGAACACCTGCGTCGATCATCTGCTTAAAGGGTATAAGTTCGCGGGAGCGTAAGGTTTGTTCAGAAATATTTATTTGCGGTAATCTTCCGTGGCTGTCGACGCTTGTATCGCCATGACCCGGAAAGTGCTTTGCTGTTGTAAGAACTCCGGCATCTCTGCTGCCCTGCATAAAGGCTGTTCCCAAAAGCCCTGCCGCCGCAGGAGAATCGCCGAAAGCCCGCGGCCCTATGATTGTGGAATTTAAATCGGTCAAAAGATCTACCGATGGAGCAAAATTTAAGTTTATTCCTAATGCGCGTAATTCTTTCGAAATATAATAACCGGAATAATAAGCGTCTTTCGGAATTCCTGAAGCACCTATCGCGAGGTTGCCGGGCGTTTCGCTCGTAAGACCTTTCACATGCCGCACCCAGCCTCCTTCTTGGTCTGTTGCAACAAACAACGGAATAGAGAATCTGCCTTCCATAGATTTCTTTTGCAAATTTAAAATAGAGGCGGCAAGTTTTTTTGAGTCTCCCGTATTCCAGCCGAAAATTTTTATGCTTCCTAAACCGGCTTCCTCAATCCAACTAACAAGTAAATCTCCCGGCTCTTGACCTGCCCAGCCGAACATAAAGGTTTGTGCCAAGAGTTCTTCATCGGTCATTTCTTCCGTGATTGCAGCCGCCAATTCTTCATCGGGTAAATTATCATAAAAATTAGGCAATTTATTTTGAGTATATGCACGTGTGCCGCTAAATAGAAGACCTGCAATAATTAGAATATCAAAAAGAATTCCTACAGTGAAAAAAAGCCGAATATTTTTTTTCATACGAATTTTTATTCCAGCCAAAAAACTTTATCGGGAGCTTTTTCCGAAAGGAAAAAGTTTTCATATCTATTTGAAGATTCCACACGGACATCTTCGGGAAAATAAGAACAATGCAAAAACCAAACTACATCCAAAATATCGCCGAACGAATCGGAACAAGAATACCGGTAATAAAGTTCTACATCGTCATCTTCAAGTATTTTTCTAATTTCGGAGTCGGTTTTATTTGATGGGTCAATCGCTTCGCGGATATTGCTGCGTAAGCCTCCGTACCAAGCATGTGTTACCGTCAAAAGATTCAGCTTTTTTTCTTTATCCATTTTGTATAATTCATATACGCCGGATACGGCAGGTACGGCTCTGTTTATTTTATATTTATCGGCTTTTGTAAGCGGCGACCATGTGAGAATATAATGAGGTTCGCCTTTGAGTATCTTTTTTTCAATTATCGGATTCATATCAAACATAGAAATAGTATACAATTTTTTTATTTAAATTGCTATAACCTCTTGCAAAAGTTTTTACTTTTTGATATACTGCTCAAATATCGGCGCCGTACCCAAGCGGTAAGGGAGAGGTCTGCAAAACCTTTATGCATCAGTTCGATTCTGATCGGCGCCTTTTATCCAATTTTAGTTTTTTTTCATAATTGGGAACCCGAAAGGGTTCCCCTCCTTTTTTATATTCCGTAATATGTTTATCTGTAAAAATAAATACTAAAATTCATAATCGATTTGGGTCTATTTTGCTAAATTTGCAATAAGTGCCGGGACGGTTATAAAAGTTCCGATAGCACTTCCAAGAGATGAAAGAACAAATACCAGCAGCACTTTTGTTATTCTATTTTTATACCAGCCTCTTAAGGTTACCGCATCATCGGTTAGATTTTCCATATCACGTACTTGCGGTTTTTTTGCCCAAGCCTGAACAAGCCCTGAAAGCATTCCTATTCCCAAGAATGGGTTTATCGTAGTAATCGGGGCACCTAAAAACGAAATCAATACCGAAAGCGGATGTCCTAATGCAATAAGAGCACCGATTGCTGCAAGCCCGCCGTTCCATAAAATAAAGGCAATGAGCATATTGCCGGTTTTTGCTCCGCCGCCTTTATAAAAACCGAAAGCGATTAAACCTAGAATTGCCGCCGGAAAAATCCATGAAAGAACTTTACTAAAAATTGATTTAGGCGGAATGACATCAATATCCGAAACATCGGTAGTTTTTGTTCCGGCTTCAAGTTCTTTAATAAACCGTTCCGTTCCGGGAAGATGTCCCGCACCTAAGACGGCAATAATTTTTTTTCCGGAGCTTTTCCAAATGTTGGAAGCAAGATAGCGGTCGCGTTCGTCGATTAACACTTCTTTTACATTCGGCAGATATTCCGCCATTTCTTCCATCATATTATCCATTGCACTTTGATTTTTTAATTTTTCTATTTCTTCCGCCTCTAACTTCTCTTTGGAAAAAGCTGCATTTAATAAAGCCGTCAAAAGTTTTGAGCGCCCCATTCCGCTGCTTTTTGCCCATGCGCGTTTTAATGTTGTATGAATTGGACGGTCTACCAGTTCCGTTTTTATGCCGAGTTCTTCGGAAACCTCAATAGTGGCTTTCATCTCATCGCCGGGCTTTACGCCTAAATCGGCACCAAGTTTTTTTTGAAAAGATGCCAAAACCAAGTTAGCCAAAAGTAGGAAGCCTTTTCCCTCTTTTAATATTTTAACAATATCTATTTCCTGCCATGCTGTTCCGGAAGTTAAAGCCTTATACCTAACCGCATCCAGTTCAACACAAACACAATCGGGAGCTTCCGCCCTAATTACATCTTCAACTTCTTTTATGCTTTCTTTTGATACATGAGCCGTTCCGAGGAGGATAATTTCCCGATTTTCCAATTGAATCCTTTTTATAACTTTTGCATTAGTTGTTTCCACATTGATTCCTTTATGTTATTGAATTTGTTTTTTCGACTGCATTTGCATTTTCCGTGATTAAGTTTAAAAAAGCTTTTTTCCCCGGATATTTTTTTGCTTGTATGACACCGCCTGCCATATGGGCATGTCCGCCGCCGGAACCCATACCCTTTAGTGCATTTTGAATAATATAGCCGGCATCAAGATTTTTGTCGCGGCTTCTTGCAGACAATTTAAATTCATCTCCGCAAACCTCGATAACCACCACGAATACTATATCTTTTAGCCACAGTAAAAAATCGGCAACCACCGAAAGCAGAGCCCTAGAATAATCTTCTTCCAATTCCACAAGAAGAAAATTTCCAATACGAAAATATCCCGTAAACGCTCTGCCTATTTCTTCAAGTTCGCCGGCATTAATTGTAGTTTTAAGCATTTGTTGTGTAGCTTGTATATCAGTCTTAAAATAAAGCTCATAATAAGCGTCCAAATCGGTTTGGCTTACATGCCGTGTTAAAAAATTGGTGTCAAGCTGAATACCTGCGATTAAGGCTGTAGCGGTAATACCGTCATACTCTTTTAAGCCGGAATTAATAGCTTCTTTCCAATAGCTCCATATAATTGAACAGCACGCTCCCATTTGAGGGCGGATATCGGTAAATGGGGCTGTCGATTTCATTCGGGGCGGATGATGATCTATAATACCTTTTAAAATACCGCCGACATTTTTTACGGTACCCTTAAAAGGCGAGCCGTCTACAATTATAACCTGAAACTTTTCCAAGTCGTCTATCTTTTCTATGTGAATAAGCGGCTGTTTTAAATACTGTACAAATTCCGTTAAAGATAAACTTTGAATCGCACCGCCATAACCTATTTCCGGCTTAAAGCCGTAAGCCTCTAAAAGTTTCATAAGTGAATAAGCGGCTCCCAATGCGTCATGGTCGGGAAAATCATGAGTTTGAATTAGTAAGGGTTTATCTTTTTCTAAAACACTGCAAAGTTCTTTAAATGTTTTTTCCATAAAATAAAATATTCCACTATTACCTGTAAGTTAAAATCTTATTGATTATATTGTAAAAACTATGTGTTTGTCAAGGAAGAAATTTATAGAAGGGCATCTCTAAAAACTTTGTTAGATTTTTAGAGATGCCCGACGAGTTTTTC
>CALINC010000154.1 GCA_938045195.1 uncultured Treponema sp. | reverse complement strand
AAAGGCAAACTCGCTAGCTAAACAGTGAGATGCCATCTGCATCGAACTGTTTAGCCCTTCTCCCATAAAAACTTTTTGCAGGGATTTTTAAATCCCGAAAAAAGTTTTTTCACGCAGTTTTGCAAAAGCAAAACTGCATACAATACACGATGTTTGCTGCAAGGCAAACTCGCCGGATAAACAGTGAGGCAGAATCCCTGCCGAACTGTTTATCACACCTCCTAATTGTTTGCGATTGCGATTAACCCCATTATAAACGGCAATGCAGTTTTTATCGAAAAAAATAATAAAAATGCGTAGCCTATAATTTGAAAAATTGCACCGGTAATAGCTGCAGCCCGTTCTTTATTTTTCAGTTTAAAAAAAAGTCCCGTTCTGCCAGCCCATGCCAAATATGCCGAAGCAATTATCGGCACACTCATTCCCAAAGATAAGGCGGTAACCGCCCAAAATCCTAAACCGGCAACATCTAAACTGACAGATAAAATCAATACCAACATTGCTGCAGGACACGGATATATCCCGCTTAATAAAATAGCTCCGAGTTTAAGCGGTTTGGTTCCATTAGGCTTTTTTATTTTAAGTTCCAAAATTGCGTCTATTATACCGTAAATAGATAAAATAATCAAAACAAAAAAAGATATGCCTTCCATATAGATTGCAGCATTATTTGTTTTTACGGAAATTGCGCCGGAAACTCCTTTAAAAATAAGCATAAGGAGTCCTGCCGCTCCGCCATGAGCTGCCGCCAAAGCCAAGCCCGTCAAAAATGGTTCTATAGGTTTTGCTGCCCGCGTAAGATAAAAAGAAAAAACAACCGTTTTTCGATGGCCGGGCCCCGCCGCATGAATGAGACCGTATAAAAACGAAATACCTAAAATTGAAAATAAGACTGACATACTTTTATGCTCTTTCCATGAGGCAATATAATCGCCGAGCTTATTGTTTAAAAAGCGTTGCCCTTGCAAAATCGCTTCTGAGGGTTTAGCTTGATAAACGGGTACCGGCGATTTTTTGTTACCGGTAAGAGGGTTTGCAAAAAGCGGTGAAATAGCTAAAGCAATAAAACAGATTGCGGCATTTTTTTTAAGGGTCTGTTTTATGTATCTTTTTATATTTAATTTCATATTATTTCCTAAAATATAATGTGAATTTCTTTTGGATAATATGTTAAAAGACCCGGCATCCATTTATAGTAAATTGTTGTATCGTATATTGGTCCAAAGGGATTATAATAAATGGGATAATCTTTATTTTCTTCTACTCTAAATTTCGGATTTAATTTGGTTTTATCACAAATAAAATTAACGGCACCCTTTTCGGGATACGTTATGTCGCAAAAAAAAGTATAATCATAACATGCAAAATAAATTTCTCTGCCCGTGAATTCGGATAAATCTACATAAAAGCGGTAGCTTACAATTCCATTATTTTGCCGCACGAAAAATTTTGATTTAGGTACATTTTCAGGTGATGTTCTTTTGTTTCCTTGCCGTATAAAGGTGAAGTAATAATAGTTTTGGCTATAAGTAAATGCATTATCGTACACCTCACTTGTTTCAGCCGTACTAAATTTTCCGTCTTTATTTAAATCATATCCATATATAATATCCGCACTAAAAGAGCGGTCAAAAGTCCAAGTAACATAAGCTCCTGTCAGTTTCTCGCCCGAAAAAATAAAATCAATTTTGCTCGTAAAAAACATGTGAGGATGGGCAAATACAAATGAGAATGTAAAACAAAAAACTAAAATAAAAATCATTTTTTTCATACAAGTAAGCATATAATGCAATTATAATGATAACAAAATTTTTCTGCAAGAAGTAACAAATAACCTTGACTTTTAGTTCTAATTATCGTATTTTTTTTTAGGGGAAAGGATAAACAGTTCGGCTCAAATGGTGCCTCGCTGTTTATCCGCGAGTTTGCCTCATCGGCAATCCTCGTATATTGTATGCAGTTTTGCTTTAGCAAAACTGCTTGAAAAAACTTTTTTCGGAAACTGATTCGCTATCCGCTTTAGCGGATACGATGAAAAATTTCCTTACAGAACAGAGCCGAAAGGCTCTGATGTTTCCTGCAAAAAGTTTTTTTAGGGGAAGATTATGAATGTAATTGTTGAAGATTCTGCACGAGATAAAATCAAAGCAAAACACGCGGATTCGGTGTATTGTTATATGCAGATGTGTTCATCTTGAGGCGGTACAACATTAGAACCGACCGTGCTTGTCGGAACGCCGCATCAAATTGATGAATTTAACCGATTTGAAAATAACGGTATCACCGTTTACGTAAAAAAAGGAACTCCCTGTCTTTCAGGAACACTGACAATAACTACCGGAACGTTTCTCTGGTTTGAGAAATTAATGGTTGAGGGTATGTCAAATTAAAAAGTATTGGGTTCCTATTGAAAATTACACCGTTATGATATATTATGTTCTATAAGGAACCTCTAAAGACGGCAGTTTTTTAGAGGTTTACCTTGATTTTAACTTGCGGTGTTTTTTATAAACCTTTATACGGCTTATGAAAAATGTTTTATAAGTAAATAAGGAGAAATTATGGGACTTATAGCAGCAGCATTGGGTGCGGTAGGCGGAGGATTAGCCGATCAATGGCTTGAAGTTATCGAAGCTGATAATATGGGAGAAGGCGTTGTCTTGGCAAAAGGTGTGCCGGTTAGAACGGATAAACGCAACACAAATAAAAAAGGTTCAAGCGATGTTATTTCTAACGGATCAATTATTCATGTTGACCAAAATCAGTTTATGATGCTTGTAGACGGAGGAAAAATTGTAGACTTTACAGCCGAACCCGGTTATTTTAAGGTTGAAAATTCTTCAGCACCGTCTCTTTTTAGCGGACAATTCGGAGATGCCATCAAAGAAACGTTTTCCCGTTTTAAATTCGGCGGAACAACACCGATGAAACAAGAAGTTTTCTACATTAACTTGCAGGAAATAAAAGGAATTAAATTCGGAACGCCGAATCCCTTGCAGTATTTTGATAATTTTTATAATGCCGAATTATTTTTACGGGCTTTCGGTAATTATTCAATAAAAATTACCGACCCGATTAAATTTTTTAAAGAGGCTTGTCCGCGCGATGCGGTAAATCTTCATATTGACGATATAAACGAGCAGTATCTTACCGAATTCTTAGAAGCACTGCAAGTTGCTATCAGCCAAATGTCGATGGAGGGAGAACGCATTTCGTTTATTCCTTCAAAGAGTACGTTATTAAGCAAACACATGTCGCAAATCCTTGATGACTCATGGAAAGAAATGCGCGGGATGGAAGTGCTTGCAGTCGGTATAGCAAGTATTTCTTATGATGACGAATCCAAAGAGCTTATTAACATGCGGAATAAGGGTGCAATGCTAGGCGACGCAAATATCCGCGAAGGCTTTGTGCAAGGTTCTATTGCGCGCGGTATGGAAGCTGCGGGTTCAAACCAAGCCGGAGCCGGAATGGCTTTTATGGGAATGGGTATGGGCATGAATGCCGCAAGCGGCTTTATGGGTCAGGCAAGCCAGACAAATATGCAGCAAATGCAAATGCAGCAGCAGGCACAACAAGCCCAAGCAGGTGCTGCCGCCGGTGCAAAAGCTGCCGGTGAATGGTTTTGTACGGAATGCGGCGCAAAGAATACCGGAAAATTTTGCAGCAACTGCGGCACCCCGAAACCGGCAGGTCCCGGCTGTCCGTCCTGCGGTGCCGAAGTAAAAGCCGGCGCAAAATTCTGCCCCGAATGCGGCGCAAAACTATAATTTTTGCTTTAAAAAACTTAATCGGGCGGTACAACTGTACTGCCTGATAAGGAATGTATTCGGCAATATCTCCTTTCCGTATATCGCTTTCATTGATTATTTAAATTAGGATATTTGCATCAAAGAATACTCCAGTATCGGCTATGGCCGGTACTGTATTACCCGAAAACACCCTATACACGCCCTCTTCCATATATTCTCTTTTTATGATAAAATATTTTTTCACTTTAACATTGTATATAAAATTTCGGAGAAAAATGTGGAAGAAGTACAAACAAAGGAAGGGGGAACTGTTATCCCCATTCCGATTGAAACTGAAGTAAAACGAGCATATATAGATTATTCAATGTCGGTTATTGTAAGCCGGGCGCTGCCTGATGTGAGGGACGGCTTAAAACCTGTTCACCGCCGTATTCTTTATTCGATGGAAGAAAAAAGTTTACGAAGCTCAGGACCGACCCGCAAGTGTGCAAAAATCGTCGGTGATGTGTTGGGAAGTTACCACCCGCACGGCGATGCCTCCGTATATGACGCTCTCGTCCGCTTAGGACAAGACTTTTCGCTACGCTATCCGGTTATTCATCCTCAAGGAAACTTCGGAACAATCGGAGGCGATCCGCCGGCTGCATACCGTTATACGGAAGCGAAAATGGCAAAACTTGCCGAAACAATGGTGGAAGACATAAAAAAAGAAACCGTTGATTTTATTCCGAACTTCGACGACTCTACTGTAGAGCCGACCGTTCTTCCCGGAAAATTCCCATTCTTGTTGGCAAACGGTTCAAGCGGAATTGCCGTCGGTATGGCAACCAATATGCCGCCTCATAACTTGCGGGAAATCGCAGCGGCAATTTCAGCCTACATCGACAATCCTGAAATTGAAATCGATGAACTTTGTACTTATATGAAAGGTCCTGACTTCCCGACAGGCGGCACAATCTTCGGTAAAAAAGGAATCAGGCAAGCCTTTAAAACGGGACGCGGTAAAATTTTAGTCCGCGGTAAATTCACCGTCGAAACGGATAAAAAGGGAAAAGAAACCATTATCTTTACCGAAGTCCCCTATCAGGTAAACACAACTACGCTCGTCTCTCGAATTGGAGAATTAGCCCGCGATAAAATTATTGACGGCATTGCAAACGTCAACGATGAAACTTCGGATAGAACAGGCTTGAGAATTGTCATTGAATTAAAACGGGGGGCTATTGTCAAAGTTGTTTTAAATCAGCTCTTTGCAAAAACCGCCTTACAGTCCTCGTTCGGTGTTATCAATCTTGCGCTTGTAAACGGCAAACCCGAAACGCTCAACCTTAAACTGCTCATTAAATATTTTGTCGAACACCGTGTCGATGTCGTAACCCGCCGCACCAAATTCGATTTACGGAAAGCGGAAGAGCGGGCTCATATTTTGGAAGCTCTCATTATTGCAATCAACAATATCGATGAGGTGATAAAAATAATAAGAGCGTCCAGGGATCCGCAGACGGCAAAAAACAATTTGATAAAGCGGTTTGAATTCGACGATGTGCAGGCACAAGCTATTGTTGATATGCAGCTTAAACGCTTGACGAGTTTGGAAATTGAAGACCTCAAAAAAGAATTGGAAGAGCTGCATATTCTCATTGCGCACTTAAAAGATTTGCTGGCACATCCTGAAAAGATTTTAGCCTTAATTAAAACCGAAACCAATGAGCTTGCGGAAAAATTCGGCGATGACCGCAGAACCGATATTATTGCCGATGAAGTTGAAGAATTAAATATAGAAGATTTAATAAAAAAAGAAGAAATGGTTATCCTCATTTCAAACTTGGGCTACATCAAACGGATTCCGGTAACGGCATACAAAAACCAAAACCGGGGCGGCAAGGGTTCAAATTCGGCAAACCTTGCAGAAGACGATTTTGTAGACCAAATATTTACTGCAACAACACACGACTACATTATGTTTATTACCAATGCGGGCAAAGCGTATTGGTTAAAAGTACACGAAATTCAAGAAGCGAGCAGAATAAGCCGCGGTACACACATTAAGTCGCTGCTTTCGGTTTCTTCCGATGAAGAAATAACGGCGGTAGTATCGCTTAAAGAATTCGATGATAAAACTCACCTTTTAATGGCGACCGCAGGCGGTGTTGTTAAAAAAGTTACCACTGATAATTTTGCAAATGCAAAAACACGCGGCATCATTGCCATCAAACTTGACGAGGGCGACAAACTTGTCAGTGCAATCCTTACAACAGGCAGCGATGAAATTATGCTTATCACCCGGCACGGGCAAGCCTTGAGAATGAATGAAATTGAAATACGCTCTTTAGGACGCTCTTCACGCGGCGTTACAGGTATAAGACTTTCTCCGGGCGATGAATTAACCGGTGCATTACGGATTACCGAAAACCAAAAAATGCTCGTAATGACTGAAAACGGTTACGGTAAGAGGGTTGACTTTTCCGAATTTTCTTCACACGGAAGAGGAACGGGCGGTCAAAAGATTTACACAATTTCGGAAAAAACGGGCGAAGTCGTCGGGCTTCTCACAGTGCTTGATGATGACGAAGTTGTGTGCATAACGGGACAAGGCAAAACCATCCGCGTCCATGTAAATACTATAGGCACAATGGGGCGGACTGCTCAAGGTGTGCGGATATTGGATATTGAAAAACCGGATATTCTTATCGGGCTTGATGTTGTCGCCCGCGAAACTAATGAGGAAGAATAATGAAAAAATTTGCAATTATGGGGCTTGGAACTTTCGGGATTAGAATGCTGGAAGAACTTTCCGAAATCGGTGCCGATACGATAATTATAGACCAAAGTCAAGAGGTGCTTGATAAATATAAGAGCAAAGCTCATTCGGTCCATCTTTTGGAAGAAATAAGCGAAACTTCTTTAAGAAAAATTTTACCTCTGCGAACCGATGCCGTAATTGTAGATTTTAGCAAAAAGATTGAATTATCCATTATAAGTACTACCTTTTTAAAAAATATCGGCATTCAAAATATTGTAGTGCGGGCTCAATCGGACGAACATGGGCGGCTTTTAAAAGCAGTAGGAGCGACGCAAATTATTTACCCCGACAGCGAAGCCGCAAAACGCACTACACCTATTTTAGCTTCAGAACTGTTATTTAAATTTATGCCGATTTCAAAAGATTTAACGCTTGCCGAAGTCGGTATTGCTAAAAAATATATCGGCAAAAGTTTAGTTGAAGCAAATTTACGTCAAGACTTGGGAATAAATATAGTTGCAAGACGGAAAGCAGAAAGCGAAGAATTCATCTTTATGGACGATCCCGATTATAAATTTGAAGAAGACGATGTCCTTTTAATTGTCGCTTCGGAAGAAAATATTTACGGTTTCACTGAAGGCAAAATTGCCGGAAAATCTAAAGGCAGTCTTGCAGCTTCCGTATTTAAGAATTTGTTTTCAGGAAAAGAAAAATAACGGAAATCTATTTGACAGGTGCCGCCGTAAAATGCCGAAGCGGAATAAAGCAGCTTATTCATATCGTTGTAAGTGGTGTACCGTCCTATTGAACGGCAGGAGCAAAAAGTGCAAAATCATATTTTACGGGATCATTAGGGCAAAATTCACGCAGACGGGCAGTAATTTCTTCAACTGCTTTTCTATCATTTTGTTTGCGTATTAAAAGCCCTAATTCTCTGCCGCGCCTTGCACAATGCACGTCAAGCGGTAAATACAATTCTGCGGGCGATACGGTTTGCCATAGTCCAAAATCTACTCCGGCAGTAGAGGGACGCACCATCCAGCGCAAAAACATGTTCAGCCTTTTAGCGGCTGACCCGTTTTCCATATTTCCTATATGCTTTACCGTCCGTTCCGGCATTCCGCGGATAAGTTCGGAACGAAATCTTGACATTCTCGTAATAAGTGCTTCTCCTTCATGCTGCGGTGCGAAGAGCTTTTCAAAGCTGCCTTGCATATAACAATTTCTAACGGCTTTAGCGATGGCAAACGTATCTTCACCGTTTAAAGTGCGGTGGTAAAAAGTTTTCAACTGTTTTAATTGTATTGAATCTGCATTCATTAAAAAAGCATAAGGCTCATTTTGCATTAAGGTCATCAACTTATCTGCACTTTTTAAAATTGCAGTGCGGTTTCCCCATGCAAAAATCGAAACAAAAAAACCCGCAATTTCTATATCCTCTTTTTTTGAAAAACGGTGAGGAATACTTATGGGGTCTGCCGGAATAAAATCGGGCGTCTCGTAACGTGCCGCGTTTTTATCCAACAGATTTTTTAGTTTTTTAAAATCGCTTATTTTTTTCAGCATTGTATGTATTTAAAAAATGCTTTAATTATTTTACCGGAGCAAAAGCACTTACCGTGCGGTTGCGTTCTTCCCACGGCGCAGAAACTCTGTTTGTATCAGACACGACAAAAAAGCAACCGGTAATTTTATCTATCCATTCTTCATTTTCCGAATCTTTCCGTAAAATATAATAACAGTCTTTTCCATCCGTAGAAAATACTCTACAGCCGTTTACGGGGTTCCCTGAGGCATCAATCATAGAGCCTGAATCTTTATAATATTTTTCACCCGGAATATCGAACCAAAAATAACCGTTTTTAACTCTGCCGTCATTTACCGAAAAATAAATCTCGATAGAATCTTCATCACGGGAAACCGATTTTATTACCGGCATTGCAAGTGCTGCAATTTCATTTTTTGCTGAAGAAACGGGAACAATCTTTTTTATTTCGGTTGTCTCTTTTTCAGGATTATTTAAAGCGGCTTCTTCTTCCATTTTTTTATCTTCCGCTTTTTTTTCAAAACCGGTTACATCCATAACTTGCTCATAAGAATTACCGCTTGTATCGGTCAGTATAAATTTCCATTTACCCAAAGCGGCGGCACCTTTGCCGTCTCCGCATTGAAGCCGTTTAACTTCTGCAACTTTTTTTATATCATCAATTTCGGTTATTTTTTCAAGCTGTGCCGCATTAAGCGTCCATATATCAATAGGAGATTCTACGATAAGTTTCTGCACACTGCTTGTGTTAAATGAGCCTGAATAAGCAATAAAAAAACTTATGAATATCTGTCCGCTGTTTTTAAGTGTCCCATGCCAAATTGATGTGTCAAGATTTTCTATCATCCATGAAACGGAAGTTATGTTAATCTTTCCGGCGGGTTGGGGTTTATCGGTTTGAACCTGAGGCGCAGGAGTTGTTTTACATGAAACAATAAAAACTAACATTACAGCAATCAATATTTTTAAGTAGAATTTTTTCATTTTAATCCTCCGCCGTTATTATAACGATAATTTAAAAAAAATACAACTATTCAATTATACCTATTATTTAATCGCTTACTCAATCTTAACCACTTATTTGCACAGATACCGGAAAAAGTTGAACAGAAAAAAAACGGCGGAGACAAACGCCATATTGAAGAATAATATAAATAAGTATATAATCAAAGATGCCGGTTAATTGATAATTCCGGAAAATATTTATAAACGATAACAAGGAGAAATTATGAAACTTGTAGAAATGACAGTAACGGATTTTGTTGCGGAAACAGCCAGCGATTCACCTGCGCCCGGCGGCGGTTCGGTTTCGGCATTGGCAGGGGCTATTTCGGCGGCATTGGGGCAAATGGTTATAAGATTGACCACAGGTAAAAAAACTTTTAAAGCTCTGGATGCACAGATTCAAAAAGAATTTGAAGAGCAGTTGCCTAAACTGGAGCAGGCGCAAAAACGGCTTGACCAGTTGATTGACGAAGACACGCAAGCCTTTAACGCCTTTATGGAAGCCTTAAAACTGCCTAAAGACACTGAAGAAGAAAAAACAAAACGCAATAAAGCGATGTCCGACGCTACGGTTGTTGCGATGCAAATCCCTTTAGAAACGGCAAATACCTGTCTTGCTATATTGAAGATTTTGCCGATTATCGCCGTTTATGGAAATAAAAATGCAGCTTCGGATGCCGGTGTTGCCGCATTAAATGCCCGCTCAGGTCTTGAGGGTGCAATTTTAAATGTAAAAATCAATTTAAGCGGAATAGACGATGCATCCTTATGCGAAAAAACAAGAAATGAATGTAATAAAATGCTTGAAGAAGGAAATTCTTTACAAGCCGAAATTTTAAAAACCGTTTATTCAAAAATAGAATAGTGGGGTCGTGATGTATAAAAGGCGGATTTTATTAGGTAAAATCCGCCTTTTATACAAATTTATGAGTTATTTTCCGTTTTACTAAAAGAAATTAGTTTAGGATCAGCTTAAACTGTATCAGCTTTATTCACCGTCTAAAACTATCGTATAGTACCATAAAAAAAGGAAGCTGCCCGAAAAGGAGGAGAAAGGGCAGCTTGTGAATAGATTAATAGTGTGTATCTTCTGTGTGTACAGAGAAGATACTATATTCGGAAAAAAATGTCAATAGATTTTAAGAAAAAAAGTTATTTTTTTAGTGTTTTTTTGCTTTTGTTACAGTTTTTTACTATATAATTCCGAATACTTCCAAATTTTGTAAAAATTTATGTCATTTTTTAAAAACGGGTTTATTTTTAATAAGGTTTTGTTTTAAATTACGCATTTTTTCGCTTAAAGAAACTTTATAAATATGCGGATTTAAAAGCCGCTTTGAAGTATAATCCAAACGGTCAAGCTGTTTTTCTGCATAAATTTTTATTTCTTGTAACGAAGGCGGTACGCCCACGCATTTTCCATTTTCAATCCTTTTTTCTAAAAGCGGCTCCGTTTTTGCAGGTGTAAAAATAAAATTTTGATAATCATTTGAGGGATGATAAAAAGTTTGCTCGACTCCCGCTTCAATTTTTTCATCGGAAAGAGTAATTACATCAGCCTTAAATGTTCCGTCTTGGTTATAAAGCCTCCATACTTGTTTAACGCCCGGATTTGTCATTTTTGAGGGATTATCCGAAAACTTCATAACGGGTGTCCATTCCGCCGTATCTTCGGTTTTGCAGGCTGCCAATTTGTAAACACCTGTAAAAGATGCTTCATTTCCGCCCGTAACCATGTGCGTGCCAACTCCCCATAAATTTATCGGCGCATTATTTTGAACAAGCGATTCTATAATTTCTTCGGTTAATTCATTTGAAACCGAAATCGTTGCATTTTGGCAGCCTGCTTCATCAAGCCGTTTACGCACATCTTTACTCAAATAATAAATATCGCCCGAATCAAGCCGAACCCCGAAATTCTTTCCTTTTGCTTGTAGGCCCTTACCAACTTTAATTGCATTTATAATTCCTGAACGGAGCGTGTCATAAGTATCAATCAAGAAAATTGAATTATTGGGATAAATGTCAGCATACGCTTGGAATGCGTCCTCTTCATTTTTAAAAGACATAATCCAAGAATGCGCCATTGTACCGAGCGCGGGAATGCCGAGTTGTTCTGCTGCAAGAGAATTGCTTGTTCCGAAAGCTCCTCCTATAAAAGCAGCGCGTGTTGCGCTCATAGCACCGTCCGGACCTTGTGCTCTACGTAAACCGAATTCCATAATCGAGCCTTTTTTTGAGGCTAGCCATATCCGCGCAGTTTTTGTTGCAATTAAACTTTGAAAGTTAATCGTGTTTAAAATTACACCTTCCAAAAGAAGTGCCTCTATCACATCGGCTTCAACCCTTATTAAGGGTTCATTAGGAAAAATTAATGCCCCCTCTTTCATTGCCCAAATGTTTCCGGTAAATTTAAAATCGGCAATATATGATAAAAAGTCCTTTTCAAAAATTCCGATAGAAGAAAGCCAGTCTATATCTTTTTTTTCAAAGTGAAAATTTTTAATTGTTTCCAGCAAAGGCTCAAGCCCTGCAAAAACCGAATATCCGCTGTGGAACGGATTACTTCTAAAAAACATTTCAAACACGGTTCTTGTTTTGTTTCCGGTTTTCCAAAACCCTTGAGCCATTGTTAACTCATAGAAGTCCGAAAAAAGCGCATTATCAATCATTTTGTTTTAGTCCTTAATTTCAAATATTTTGTTTAAACGATTATAACCTAAAATTTTAATCTTTGCTATAGACACCCGATAAAGTTAATGCTATTTAACTTATTTATATTCCAAAGCAAAGTTCAAAAAATCCTGTATATGGTTTGAATAGGTAATTTTTTTATTCCATACCAAGTAAATCTGCCTATAACGATGAGGAATATCATCTAATTCAAATGCTAAAAGTTTTTTGTTTTTTACCATATCTTCAGCTGCAATTTTTGAAATAAACGAAGCACCCAAACCTTGCGCCGTAAGTTGTTTGATAACTTCGGTATCATTAATAGATGCTGCAATATTTAAAGAATCTATATCAACACTTTGAGATTTTAAAAGCATATACATATTTTGTTTGATTGCAGAGCCGCATTCCCTTATAATCAGCGGTTCTTCGGCAAGGCGTTTTATATCCGGTTTAGATTTATAAAGTTTTTGGTAATAAGAATTGTTTGCTGTAATAAATACAAATTCATCTTTATAAATCGGTTTAAATTCGCAATTTTCATCTTCGGTTTTCATTCCAACAATTCCTACATCCACAAGATTGTTTGAAACTTTCCTAATTGTTTCCAAACTGTTTTTTTCTTCAAGCCGGATTAAAATGTCGCTGTGTTTTTCTTTAAATCTTGTTATTATTGGAGGAGTGATATAGCCGGCGGGAATAGTAGAAGCTCCTATGGTTATAATTTTTTTTGCAGGATAAAGGAATTTTTCAATTACCTTGTTTCTACCGCTTATAAGTTTTTTTGCTTCATTGTAAAGTTCCGTACCGGCTTCAGTGATTTTAAGCTCTCTGGTAGAACGTAAAAATAACGGAGTATTAAGTTCTTCTTCCAAATGCTGCAAAGCTAAAGTTACCGTCGGTTGCGATATTTCTAACTTATTGGCTGTAATAGAAAAACTCATATTTTCGACAAGTGCCGTAAAAATTTCAAGTTGTTTAAAATCCATATATAACACCTCTTTTTATATTCTATCATTTATAAAGATTTTTGGCTATATCAAATTAAATATAATTATTAGACAATTATTATGGGATAAAAACGGAATTATACGGGAGTTTTTAAAAATAGACAAGTCGGTAATTATTTGGATATTATTTAATATGAACCGCCCCTATAAAGAATTTTATAAAGGGCGGCAATCTATTTAATTTATTTTTTTGTTTTTTCAGATTTTGCTTTAGGAGTTTCAGGAAGTGCAATTCCCAACTTTTCGCTTAACTTTTCAAGCATATCTTTTGTCATACTTTCAAGAGTAAACTTAGGCTTCCAGCCCCACTCTTTCTTAGCACAAGAATCGTCAAGAGAATTAGGCCAAGAATCTGCAATCGCCTGTCTTACAGGGTCTACTTCATAAGTCATTTTGAATTTAGGCAAATGTTTTTTTATTTCTGCGGCGATAGTTTCGGGTGCAAAACTCATTGCGGTAATATTAAAGGCATTTCGATGTTTTAATTTTGCAGGATCCGCTTCGAGTAATTTATGAATTGCTGCAAGAGCATCGGGCATATACATCATATCCATTAAAGTGCCTTTTTTAATAAATGAAGTGTACGCATTATTTTTTAACGCTTCATAATAAATATGAACGGCATAATCTGTTGTGCCGCCGCCGGGAAGAGCTTCATAAGAAATAAGGCCGGGGAATCTGACACCGCGCGTATCTACACCGAACCTCTTATAGTAATAATCGCACAATAATTCGCCTGCAACTTTTGTAACACCGTACATTGAAGTCGGACGTTGGATTGTGTCTTGCGGTGTTTTGTCGGCAGGGGTTGAAGGTCCGAATGCCGCTATTGAACTTGGAACAAAAAGCGTATAATTTTGCTCGCGTGCAATTTCAAGCATATTATGCAGACCATTCATATTAATATCATAAGCTGCCTGAGGATTTTTTTCGGCGACGGCGGAAAGAAGAGCCGCCAAGTGAATGATTGTATTTACTTCATACTTTTTGCAAACCTCTAAGGTTTTCTTTCCGTTTAATACATCGAGTTTTTCAAATGGTCCGCTCCCAATAACTTTCGGTACATCTTTTTTTTCAATATCAGATGCGACAACATTATCGTTTCCGTATTCATTCCTCAAGTACATAACTAATTCACTTCCGATTTGTCCAAGTGAACCCGTAACTAAAATTTTCCTTTTGCTCATATTTACTCCTTATAGTTATTTCGGTAAGTATAAAAAATACCGAATAAAAACGTATACAGCCGAGATTTTATCATCTTTTTATTTTATATTCTAGTAGGCAAATAATTTTTATTTTTAATTATGTTATATCTTCCAAAGTGCCGTGCTTCATTGCATACACTTCCATACTATCCCCTAATTTAAAAAATTTACTTATCATCAAAATTATATTCCAAAGAATGCCGTTTTTTTTCATAGTAAAAGGCAATTTAAATCTTTCAGGATGGTGTCCTATCGAAATTATTTTTAAAACTTTAAATCCGTATTTTTCCAGTTGCGTTTTAACGGTGCGTGCGTCCCAAATTGAATAGTGGTCTACCGGACTTTGCGCAAAAAATTTTTGCGGAGAATATTTTCCGGTAACGCCTGCAAAATTAGGTGTAGAAAAAGCGAATATTCCTCCCGGCATTAAAAGAGAATTAACCTGTTTTAATACGGAATCCAAATCTTGAAAATGTTCTATAACAAACCACATTGTAACTGCTGCAAAAGAACCTCTTTTAATCGGTACCGAAATTTTATCATACCCCGAACCCGTAATTCGTTTTTTATACAAAAATTCAAATGATGCCGGCAATGCAGGAAATGCAGAAACGAATGCAGGCAGCTTTAATGTATCTTTTACATATTGTACCGCCGGCTCTGAAATATCGGTACCCACAGCATACCAAAGAGAATTTTTAGCAGCCGATACGAAAGGTCCATAAGCACAACCTATATCTAAAAGTTTTTTTTCATTGTCGAAAATATTGTATTCCCGTTTTTTATAAAAAATATCTACATATAATTTATTGATAATTTCCATGCGGCGCAGTCCTTGCCGTCTAATCGATTCAAAATCTTCCAAATATGTTTTTCCGTATTGAGCTTTATACTCATCAAAAAAATAACTTTTTGTATATTTTTTAGGAGGGCTTATTATAAATGAAAGAAAATACATTCCGCATTTTGAACAAATTGCAATAGTTCTATCCGGTGTACGTGCTGCAATTTCAAAATTATTATTCGGCACCGTTATACGCATATCGTTTTTTTCATGTTCGTTTCCGCAAATCGGACAATGATATTTTCTTCCGTAAGATAAATTTTCTATCAAGTCAGGTAATGACTTAGCTTCCGAATGAGGAGTTATTGCAAATGGAATTTTTATTCCATGTGAAAATAAAAGTGCAAAATCGCTGACTGATGGAATACCTTGCGGCAGCGTCGTAAAACCTGCGGCAATGCCTAATTTATAATGATACTCTGTAGGAGAAATTAAAATAACATAACAGCCGGCGGCTAATGCTTCAAATGCAGTAAACCCATAATGCGTAACTACTAAATCCCATTCATAAAGATGCTCGCGCAAGTTCTCAATCTGCGAATATGTTTTTATCTTACCTTCGCATTTTTTTATATCATCAAAAGTCAAATTATTATCAATAGCCGTAACGTCAAATTTTAATTGCCCTAAAATCTGTGCGGTAGGTAAAGCCATTCTAAAAGAATTTTCACCTCCGCATACCACTAGAACTTTTGTCTTTTGCGGTTCCAACCGAATTTTTTTTGCAGTAAATGAAACGGTTTTGCTTTCTACCTTCTTTCTTTTTATGGGAAGCGGAATAAAAGCCGGTGAAAAAATATTTGGAGAATCTGCAATGCTATTTTCAAAATTAGTATATACGGTGCGTAACGAAGGAAGAATATCTAAAATAAAATCGGCATATTTTCTTACACTACTTCCCTCATCTATTACCGCAACAGGACCGCACTGTTTAAACTTATTCATTTCTTCTTTTGTTGTTCTAAATCTGTCTAAAACGACAAGAGCTGCCTTATTAGGTAGTTCGTTTGTTATTATATCAAACGGAATTAACTGTAAAATTTGTTTTGAGAAATTTGCCGATTCATTTGAAGGAATATAAATAAGACATCTTACCTTATCTAAAAGAGATTGGACAATATCGCATACTCTGCGTAAATGACCGCTCCCTCTTCCCTGTATTACCGACGGTGAAAAAACGACAAGCCTAGTAACAAAATTATATGCTTCAACAATATCTTGCGGTAAAAAAGGCATTGCCTTTTTTTTACTCATTAAATATTTTATCATCAGCTTTGCATTTTCATAATCTTTTGCCGTATCAACCGTTGTGCGGACATCTGGAAAATACCAATTAAAAGGGGCACTCTCATATATACATCGATATATATCCGAATGTAAATAAATTGCAGGACCTACATGTTCGCGTTCATAACTACTTTCCGAAACTTCATTTGCTTTTAATAAAGTTTCCGCTTTTATTATTTCTATTCCCGAACCTACAGGCAAACCGGTGTAAGTAAAATAATCAGGCTCTCCTAATTCATAATAGCGGCGCATTGAAGAAATTGCCGCTTGCGTAAATAAAAACGGATTGTCGGCAGTAACGCGTACAATCATTTTAATTTGTTTATCCGGCTCGGAAGAATTTACAGTTTTAATTACATCACAAAATCTTTTTAATACGTCTTCTTCAGAACCTCCAATACAAGTATAATCAAGTGAATCGGCTATAGGCTGCAATTCTTTTTTTGAATTTATATCGCATGCTAAAATAAAATGTTCAGCCGGAAGTTCGCGCATAGAAGCCAATACCCTATAAAGAATGGGATTACCGCCCAAATCCAGTAATGCTTTGCGGAATAACCTTTTTGAATTAAGCCGTGCTTGAACAATAACGGCTGCTCCTTCATATAATCCTATCATACCAGAGGCTCCCATTTTGAAATTAATTTTGCCGGTTCTTGATTAATTTTTTTGTTGTTTAATTTTACCCATGCCGCTGCTTTAGCAAAATATTTATACGCATTAAATAAATTTAAACCGGACTTTTTTGCATAATGAAAAAACATTTTCCATGAAAGCTCTATCCCGTTATTTCCCAGAGAAAGAGCAAGATTTTTTAGATAAAATGTCATATATGAATCATCGGCAGAAACATTTTCAATCGGAGTTTCACTTGCATATTTTATTTTGAAATTATTTGAAATAATTATTTCACTTCCATAAAGATGACTTCTAAAACCGAAATCCAAATTTTGCCAATAAGGATTTTTAATTGTATAATCGAATCCGCCTGCATCAATAAATTTTATTCTGTTATAAATTCCAATAAAATCAAACATATAAATTGTTTTGGTAAAATCGAATTTTACAGGAAATTGTTCCGTTGTAAAATTGGAAGCTGAAATTGAAGGCACGTTTTGTACCGGAAGCGGAACATTGTTTTCATCAATTAAAAAAGGCGCAACACAAATATAATTTTTTTGATGTAACTTTTTAAGTAAATCATCAAAAGAATATGACTGCATTAAACGGCTATCACTCCATATTACCAAAACATACTCGGAAGACACTTCCGATATTCCAAGATTAATCATTTCTCCTGTTGTAATTTCTTCAGCAGGCGTTACAAATTTAATATCAGGGAATTCCGCCGACAGCGATTCAAATTCCAAATTGCGCTTAGAATTTCCTACAAAGACAATAGAATTAAGCCCTATTGAAATTAAATTTTGAAAAAGAGAAAATAAATAATATTTTGCGCCGCGGTTCAATACAATTACCGAAAGTTCGGTATTTAATTCTCCCGCATTTTTCTTTAATATAGTATAGGGAATTTTATGTTCATCAAAAGTTGAAGGTATAATATTCATCGCAATCTCCGCATAAGGCTGAGTACTCACAAGTTAAATGTTGTTTGTAAAATTTAAACGCATTTTTTCTAATAATATCTAAGTTATCGGTAAAAGCATTTCCCAAAATATGTTTGCAATAAATATCTTCACGGCAAAGCGGAACCCTTCCATCGGTTAAAATATACATATCCCTTTTGATATGCCAACATGGATTCCGTTCAAAAGGTGAAAGGTCTGCAACCCGTTTGTCGTCCAATATTTTGCAAAAAGTATCAAACTTTTGAATTATAACATTAACTTTTAAATCTTTCCAAAACCTGTAAAACGGTTCAACTTCAATTTCATTTTCATTCATTCTGACAATTTGCGTCCAAACCGAATTTGTAAATGTTTTGTTTAAAGTATCTGCAAAAGTTACGGCTTGTTTTAATTTAATATTTGCATCGTCTTCAGGTATTGAATGAACTTTTGCATACATTTGAGAACTGACTGCATCAATACATATAATCCAATAAATAGGAAGTGCCGAATTCTTTCTTGCAGGAGAATTATTTATTATAGTTTTAATTTTTTCAATTACAGGATTTGTCCAGTGCAATCCGCTTGTTTCAATTAAAACGGAAAGTTTTGGATACGACAAAATTTTTTCTATTATTTCCGTAATGCAGGGATATAACGAAGGCTCGCCTAAAACCGAAAGACTGATAACAGCGTCGTCCGAATATTCTGCAATTTTTTCAATGAGCAAAAAGGCATTTTCTTTTTGCATAATTTTTTTTTCTTGTATAAGAGCCGGTTTATAAATTGAAGGAAGAGCATATTGATTAGAAAGTTCTATTGAATAATATGCGGGCAGAGTAAAAAGTTCTTCACTTTTTTGTGAAATTACTTCTGCATAGTTTTCGGAATTTATATCAGCAAATTTTTCGCATAAAAGCGCATTCCGTTTTGTATCTGCTGCAAACCTCAAACGGAGATGCCTTAAATCTACCGGAGCTGTCAGCGTTTCAATATCATAGTTGTTAATCTCTTTTTTTACGGTTTCAAAAATAAAATTGCGTTCCGCAAAAGATGTTTCATTTTCAGAAAGTTTAGAAAGAATTTTACATAAACCCGCCGCGAGAATTTCGGGAGCAAAGCCGTCAGGATAGCCGTCCGTAAAACTATACTCTGCACGATACTCTATATGGTTTTCAAAAAGTTTTTCGGTTAATGCTAAATCTATACAAGGCAAATCGGCATATAAAAAAAACACATGTTCAAAACCATCTGCCTTTTCAGCAAATGCTGCGGCTTCCGAAAAAATTTCGTGAGCTGTAAAATTATTTATGAGGACAATTTCATAATTTTCAATAGATAATCCCGGCCCCTGTAAAGCGGAACGGATATATTGTTCCGTATCATTTGAAACTAAAACGATAATTTTTTTGCAGTACGGAAAAGCCTCAACGTCTTTACACACTTTTAAAAAAGGCGTTATACCGGCTCCGTTTTGTTTAAAAGCATAGTCGGAAACATTAAATGCACATAAAACCGAAAAAGATTTCATAATTTTAATATCGGAAAAAAAGAGAATAGTATGAGTATCTTCTATAATTTTAATTTTTATCCGTATATTGCGGTAAGGTTTTATTTAGACAACACAATTTGTGTTGCCTAAATGATTTTGCTAAATCTTAATAGCCCTTTGAATCTCTTGTACGCCTCGTCTTTTTCATAAGTTTTCGGCGGAGAGCTTTGTTTTTTCTGTTCAGAACCGTGGACGGTTTTTCATAAAATTCACGTTTTTTCCATTCACGTATAATTCCTTCCTTTTCCACTTGACGCTTAAACCTTTTTAAGGCTTTTTCAAGGTGTTCCGAATCGTCGATAGAAACGTATGCCATTTTTTATAACTCACCTCCTCAGGCTTTCTGATTTAAGAAATGTACGAGTAAAGTTTACTCTTAATACCTATTTCTTATGAAAGTTCTATCCTATTGAATTTAAAAGATATTGTCAAGAGGGTAATGTTCGGTATATCACACCGAACCACTGATGTCTTCATGTGCCTAATTGGCAAAATACAAAAAAAGTATTATATTGTAGTGATGAATTCGACTGAAAAGAGCATATTGCATACTATTTATTTTTTTTCGCTGAGTATTATTTTTGCAATATGTATGCTTTTTTCGTGTACGACCGTAAAAAAAACAAACTCTTTTGCAATGCCTGTAATAGAGGAACAACCGGATATTACAAATCAAGCGGCTGCGGCAAAACCTGTCGATGAGGGTACGGTTTTATCCGTTCCTTCCAAAGAAAAACTTGCCGAAAAACGGCTTGATTCCCGGCTTGCCGCAAACCTTATCAAAGGCTCACCCAAATCGCTCGAAAATGCCCTTACGTTTATTCAAAACGATAGTAAAGGGCTCACTACCGAAAACAGGCTCTATTTAAAAGTAATCACCGAGCTTATGCACCTCGTATATCCTGAAGAAGCGGGATATGCAAATTATGATTCTTCAAATGAAGACCACCCCTACCTTATCGGCTTACGAAGCGTAAAAAACGGAATATACCCTCTTTCTATGAAAAAAGACAGTTTTATTTCGCTTATAATTCCGCCGCTTATTCTCACCGTAAAAAATGCAAATGCTTCCATTATAAATGAATTCGCCGGCGATATTACAGAGCGTATTGAAGCTGCAAAAAAAATGCATCCGGATTCGGTATTACCTCATTATCTTTTAGGTATCTTAAACGAAAAACAATACAATATTTCAGCGGCAGCTGCTTTTTATAAAACTGCATGGAATTTAGATAATTCATGCTATCCTGCCGGACTGAACTACGGCAGACTTTCGGCAGATTTAGGCGACGGACAAACGGCAATAAAAATAGCCGAAATTCTTTCCGAAAAAAAACAGGACACTGCATCGGTAAAACTTTTATATGCACGCGGATATATCGCTTCTTCTGATTTTACCAAAGCAAATGAAAACGTCATTGATGTATTAAAAAAAGAACCTGAAAATATTTCGGCACTTCTCTTGCGTATATGTATTTTAATAGAACAAAAAGAGTACTTAAAAGCCAATGCTCTTTTGGACGCATATTCTACCAAAAATAAAACGGCAAAAGAATATCTTCTTTACAGAGCAAGAATAAGCCGAGAATGGAATAAAAATTTAACAGGTGCCGCCGAATTTTTAAAAGAAGCCTACAGACTTTATCCCGAAGATTTTAATATTCTTTTAGCCTGTGCTGAAATATGTTTTGAAACATCTCAAGAAATCGAAAACAAAAAAGCCGATTTTTTTATTGCAAAAGTTTTGGAAAAAGATGCCGAAAATGCAGCGGCACTTTCCCTGTTGATAAAAAACGGAATTAATGAAGGTAATTGGGAACAAGCGGTTTCGCTTGCAACAAAACTGGTAAATAAAGTTCCCGTTAACGCCAATAAAGAACTGTTAATCCGCTCATATTTGGGGGCTGGACAATTTGAACAAGCACTATCGCTTTCAAAACAGCTTTATTTTTCTACAAAAAACGTACCGAACAACTTTGTAGGCTTATATATCGAAGCCCTTTCTAAAACTGGGAATAATCAAGCCGTTTTGCAAATCATAAAAGAAAAACTGCCCACAGCCGATTCCGACTTAAAATCGGTTTTATATTACTACAATGCAAAATCAAGTAAAGGAAGCTCTGAAGAATATTTATCTTCCCTCCGATCCAGCCTTTTGGCAAACCCTAGGAATAAAGATTCACTTTTTGCAATGTATGAATGGTATTTTAACAATAAAGACTATAGAAAAGCAAAATATTATTTGGGACAAGTCATTGCGCTTGACCCTGCAAATAAAAAAAACAACGATTTAGCCGAAAAATTGAACAAGTTACTTGCAGATTAAAGAAAAATATAGTATTATATACGGTAAGGAGTATTATATGGCTATTAAATATGTATGCGATTTGTGCGGGTATGTTTATGATTCTGTTGAAGGGGATAAAGATACCGGTATCGCTCCGGGAACGGCTTTTGAAGATATTCCCGCTGATTGGGTATGCCCCTTATGCGGTGCAGGAAAGGAAAATTTCGTAAAAGTCGAGGTTTAAAATTTTGCCGGTACCTCTTTTCCTCTGTAATTACATTATAGGCGAGAGGTACTTATAAATTTTACAGGATTAAAAATGGATATTAACAAATTTATAAGCTCAATAGGTTACGACGGGAACTCCGCTATAATTGACAAAGTTCGTTTTGCTAAAAATAAAAACAAAGACTTAAAAACGCTATTACAAGAAGGGGCTTTCCGTTCTGCTGCCGCTTATGCTGTTTATACCGGCTCGCAAGAAGACTTGCAGAATGTTGCTGACTGTTATAACTCATTTTCAGCCTCGCATTACAAAAAAGAACAGATTCCGCGTCTTTTCGGTGTTTCAAATGTAGAGGTCAAAAAAATTTTAATACTGTAACCGTTTATTTTTTATAAATTTATAGAAAATAATACTAAATTATGATATAGCGAACCTCTAAAAGCCTCAGTTTTTAGAGGTTTACCTTAAGCTTACTTGCGATGTTTTCCGTAAGTCATTGATATATAAGGACTTACGAAAAACTCGCCGGGCATCTTTAAAAATCTAACAAAGTTTTTAGAGATGCCCTATAATAAATATTGAAATGAAAACAGTATTGCTCATTGATGTTGCTCTTACTTTGCGGAACTATATAGGGAAGAAAATGCATGATGCAGGAGTCCTTGTACTGCATACGGAGGATGTCGCGACGGCATTTGAATTTATGCAAAAAAGCTCTGCCTCTTTAATTATTGTCGATTATACAACAAGCTGTGATGCGTTATTCAACTTTTTTGAAAATAAACATAAAAATATCGAAACGGCAAACATACCGTCATTAGTCCTCGCTTCTTCAATCAAAAACAATGAACCGGCTATTTTAACCTCGTATGGAGTAAAAAAAATAATTTCCAAACCTGTCAGAATAGACGAACTTTTATCTTCAATAGGATTTATATTAGATATAAATTTTCAGGTTGACAGAACACCCTGTATGCTGGAAACCCGTGTCAATGAAGATATTATTTTTATAGAAATTGCACAAGGCTTAAATAGAGATAAATTGGAACTTTTGCAGTTTAGAATAATCGACTTGATAGAATTATACAAACTGGCATCTCCGAAAATCCTTGTAATAATGAGCGATTTAAAATTAACCTATAATGACATTTCAAATGTAGAATATCTTATAGATACGATTTTATCTGTAAAATCAATAGCTCCGGAACATATCAAATTTTTAACACTTAATACATTGATTACGGAATTTTTTGACGGTAATCCGCACTATAAAAAAATTTCCGTAGTGTCTTCTTTGACGGAAGCTATGTCTTCATTTTTAAGCGACGACAGCTCTTTAAAAATAAGCTCGGCAGAAGAACTTGTTCAACACGAAAATAATCAAACCCAAAAAATGCCGATATTGGAAACACGCTTTAAATTTGAAACCCAAAAAAAGCTTTCAGTTGCGATTGTAGATGACGATTTACTCATCAGAAAAACAATGCAGGCAATATTTTCCAAAATACATGCCGATATTGCTCTTTTTGAAAACGGGGAAGATTTTTTAAAAGAATTTTCCGATGATAAATACGATATAGTCTTTTTAGATATGATTATGCCGAAATTAAACGGAATAGAGGTTTTAATGAATGTAAAAAAAGAAAATTATAAAACACCTTTTATCATCCTTTCGTCAGTCGGGCAGCGGGAGCCGATTATAGCAGCTCTCGAGAAGGGGGCAAAACGCTATATTTTAAAACCCGTAAAACAAGAAACCGTTTTACGTAAAACTGAGGAGGTCTTAGGTGCCTATATTTAAAAAAAAATTATCACGATACAAACTGGGAAAATATTTACACAATTCAAATTTTGCATACATAATTTTTACAAAAGATAGACTGCCCCTTTTTTGGAATGATGCCGCAGAGAAATTACTACACGAGTATTTAAGCAAAGAACCTAAAATAATGTTCGATAAATATCTCATGCAAATCCTTTCGCCGGATGAATATAAACGTATTTCAATATTCTTAGCAAATTATGTAAAAAAGTGCAGCTTTGAGTTGGAATTTGAAAAACAAAATTCTTTAGCAAAAAGTATCTCTTTAAAATTTGACGTTGCCGAACAGCAAGATGGAAATTTCTTTGTTATTATCGATGACATTACACAGCAAAAAATAAAAGAACGCTTTTTAATAACCCAAAAACAAGACGCTGAAAAAGCCGGAAAATTGCGGAGTTTATTTTTAGCAAATGTAAGCCATGAAATAAGAACTCCTATTCAAACTATAATAGGCACAATGGAACTTATCCACGAAACTAATCTTGATGAAGAACAGCTCGAATATGCCAGACAGATTGCTTTTAGCGCAGATATTTTATTAGCACTGGTTAATGATGTTTTGGATTTTTCAAAACTTGAAAGCGGTAATATGACACTCGAAAACACGGTATTCGGCTTAAGCGATTGTGTAGAACAGACAGTAGACCTTATTTCTATAGAGGCACACAAAAAAGGTTTGGAAGTTCTTATAGATATTGATACGGCAATTCCTGAATTTATCATAGGAGATCCAACCCGTCTTAGACAAGTATTACTCAATTTTGTAAAAAACGCCGTTAAATTTACAGAATACGGCAGTCTTTCCGTTTCGGTACGGCAAATTACCGAAAAGCAATCCAATGAAAACTCTGAGCATGAAAGCCCTTTCCTCTTATTTGAAGTAGCCGATACGGGCATAGGAATTAAAGCCGACCAAAAAGATAAAATATTCAACTCGTTTTATCAAGAAAATGCCGCAATAAATAGAAAATACGGCGGAACGGGATTAGGGCTTGCAATTTCAAAAAATATAGTAACGACGATGAAAGGGAAAATCGGCTTAAGGGATAATATCAAAGAGGGTTCGATTTTTTGGTTTACAATTCCGCTTATTGCAGACACTAAAAAAACATCTCAAGAAAATATTCTGTTACGCAAAGATGTACGGTTTTTAATAGTAGACGACAGTATGCAGACTCTTTCTATTATAAAAAAAATGCTTACCACATTCGGTTTTAAAGATATAACTCTTGTCAATTCGGGAGAACAAGCGATAGCAGCAATGAGGCAAGCAGTACAGCATAATAAGCCGTTCGATATAGTTTTTATCGATATGATTATGCCCAAAATGGATGGGTGGAGATTAGGAGCTGAAATTCACAATGATTCTTCATTACGGGAATCAAAACTTTACCTGATGATACCCGAAGGCAGACTAGGCGGCGATACAAAAATGAAATTATTGGAATGGTTTGAAGACTATTTATATAAACCCTTAAAACGCCGCCATATTTTTAAATTGCTCAACGACATATATAGAAAATCCGAAGATGCTTACGGAGCAGACGATATACACGAACTTGAACCTATAGAGACGGCTGATATTGCAATACCGATAAAAACGGATACAGCACATGCCTTAGATAAAACAAATAGTCTTATACTTGAAGAAGGCGTTAAGGGAGCTAAAATCCTCGTCGTCGATGACCATCCGGTAAATTTAAATTTATTAAAAATTATGCTTGAAAAAAGCGGCTGTATCGTAAGTACTGCTGAAAACGGACAGCAAGCAATCGACATTGCTTCAACCGCTGATTTTGATATAATTTTTATGGATATTCAAATGCCTATTTTAAACGGATATGAAACAACGCAAATATTACGCCACAATGGGTATAAACATCCGATAATTGCATGTACGGCAGGCTCTCAAGAAGATGAACGTAAAATTTGTCTCTCAATGAAAATGAACGATATAATAGCAAAGCCCTTTAATAAAAAACAGCTTTTGGATATGGTAAAAAAACATATACCGCCGCATAAAAAGGTCTAATATCCCTAGCCTTGAGCAAAACGCATCGGGAAAGGATATCAGACCTTACTAAACAAAAAAATCCGGCAAAAAGCCCTATTTAAAAAGCTCATAAATTTCCTTGCGGTAAATTTTTGTTATTTTATATCTCATCATTTCACCTTTTGCCGAAAGCTCCTGCCCTGCTTTAAATTCATTGGGCAACAAGACGATCTTGCTTATACGCTCAAAAAGTTTAAAGCCTGTTTTTGCATTAACCAATTCGGCAACTTCAGCCTCATAGAGTTTTTGTATTGTAGGCTCATTTACCAGTTCTTCTACAGGAACATTTCTAAACCCATGATTTTCAGCCCATGTTTTAAGATTATCATTACTTACTGCAATTAAAGCACCTAAAGCCCGCTGGTCTTGCCCCAATACGACAGCTGTCGAAATCAAAGACGATTCTTGCAATTTTATTTCAATCGGGACAGGCTCAATATTTTCTCCGCCTCTAAGAACTATAGTATTCTTTTTTCTGCCTCTTAAAATTAATTCGCCGTCGATTGTCATTAAAGCCAAGTCGCCGGTATCGAACCAGCCGTCACTGTCTATAACTTCGGCTGTTTTTTCGGGTGCATTATAATACCCCTTTGTTACGCCGTCTCCTTTTAAATATAATACGCCCTTTTTCCCCTGTTTTACTTCTTTGCCGTTCTTGTCAAGAATTTTATATTGAAAACACGGCAAGGGCTTTCCCAATGTGCCGAATACCGGACGGTTTACCGGACGTACACATACAACCGGGGCGGTCTCCGTAATGCCGTAGCCCTCTACAACATTTATACCGATTGCCCAAAAAAACTCATCTACATTAGGCGGCAAAGCCCCGCCCCCGGAAACACCGGCTTTAAAACATTTACCGAATTTTTTCCGTATTGTACGGTAAATAAGTAAATCGCCGATATAATAAAACGGTGCAAGACAAATCAGCGGAAGAAGCGATAATATCGGATATAGAATTTTTGTTCTGCGCTGAAAATGCGGACATAAGCCCAAGACGCGCCGTTTTTGCCTCATTGTTTTAATACCGACTTCAATAAAAAACACAAAAAGATAATATAAAGCTCTTCCGCGTTTTTTCATCGTTTTAAAAATTCCGTCATACACAGCTTCCCAGATTCTCGGAACTGACGGGAACAACATCGGATTTATCTTTTGCATATCAGCTAAAAGAACGCTCCCGATAGGTTTTGAATACGCAATCGTTCCGCCGGAAATAATAATAACATACTCGCAGGCTCTTTCAAACGAATGCCAAACCGGTAAAACCGAAATAGCTTTTTCACCGGGCTTCATTGCAATCCGCACATGCAATTCTTCAAGCTGAGTCATAAAATTTCTATGGGTCATCGTAACGCCTTTAGGATTACCCGTTGTTCCCGAAGTAAAGATGATTGAAGCGAGGTCATCAAGTTCAACATTTTCAACATATTCTTCAGGTCTTATCCTACCGGCGGCCCGTTCATTCTTGCCCGCTGCAAGAATGTCAGCGTATGTATAGAATTTGATATTCCGGTTTTTACTACGAAGGTCAAACTCCTCTACAAGTTTCTCAAATTCAACTTTATCTATCGAAATAATACACTCCAAAGAAGGAATATCATCAATATTTTTTAAGACTTTTTTAATTTGAGTCTCGTTTTCCAATACAGCAAAACGGCAGCCGGCAAAAGAAAGAATATGAGTTATTTCCTGTTCCGTCGCATCACAACCGCGCGGAACATCGGCAGCACCAATCCCCATAATGCCGAAGCTGATATGCAGCCACTCTTTTCGATTATCGGCAATAAGACCGACATGCTCTTTAGGTTTACACCCCGCCAGCAAAAGTCCTGCCGAAAAATCGAGTACTGTTTGATAAACGGCTTTGTAAGAAAGAGAATGAAACTCCTTGTCTTCACCCTTAAACATTTGCGCCCCCGCAGTGGGGTACGTTTCGGAAATCCGTTTTAAAAGTAACGGCAATGATTTATCTTTAATACTCATAATGCTCAAACGCTATCACAAAATAACTATTGTATCAAGGGGTAAACGGCATTAAAATCTATATTCTTAGTAAAAAAACATTAAATTTTTGAAACTTAGCCGCCGGCATATATTTTTTTTATAATATACAGAGCAAACTGTCTAGGAAAGATTCTATATAAAAATAATAAAAAGGCATAGCTTCGGTTATACGGATATAAAAATTTTATCTTTTTTTTGCAGGCTAATGCCGCAACAAATTCTCCGAGTTTTTTTGCACTCATTCCGTTTACTTCATCAGCTTCCATTTTCGATATGCTTTTCTCTATTCGCCCGCCGTATATATCATCGCCGGCAGCCGACTTTCGGCGCATTTCAGTAAAAGGCGTTGCCGTATCGCCGGGCAAAATCAGCGCACAAGAAATACCGAAAGGTTCAACTTCCGCACGGAAAGATTCTATGAGTTTTCCTACAGCAGCTTTTGATGCCGAATAAAACCCTTGAAAAGGAATTGCAATTTCTCCTGCGATTGAGCTTAAAACAAGAATTCTTCCGAAGCCCTGTAAACGCATATAATTGCTTACATTTCTTAAAGCAAAAAAAGTTCCGAAAAAATTGACATCAAATTGTTTATGCGCTTCTTCAATTACGGTAAATTCTACGGCACCGGAAATCCCAAAACCTGCTGCACATACGAGTAAGTCCAGCCGCTTTTCTTTTTGCCAAATTTCATCGACGACTTTTTTTAAAGCGGCATCATCGCTTACATCTGCCGAAAAATGCACACTCTCTGTTTTTTCAAATTCCGAAAAAGCTCTTCTGCTTATTGTATACACAAAATAACCGCATTTAATAAGTGCTTTAACAATTTCAAGACCGATGCCGCTTGAACCGCCCGTAACTATTGCTATTTTTTTCATACATATCACTTCCGTATGATAGGTAACCGGCTAACATAAAATGAGTTAACCGGCATTTTGCCGCTTTTTTAATCGCAAAAAATACTATTTTAGATGGCAGGCAACAAAATGTCCGCCCTCCCGCTCTTCCAATTCGGGACGAATTTCCGAGCAAATAGGCATTTTATGTGCGCATCTTCCGCAAAATACACAGCCGGCAGGAGGATTTATCGGACTGGGTACGTCGCCCGGTAGAATAATCCTTTCTCGTTTTAAGCCGTATTTGGGTATGGGAATTGCCGAAAGAAGTGCCCGCGTATACGGATGAAGCGGATTTGAAAAAATAGACTTATAACCGGTTATTTCAACAATGCGTCCCAAATACATAACGGCAATTCTGTCGCTTATATGCTTTACAACACTCAAATTATGTGAAATAAACAAATATGTCAAACCCAGTTTTTTTTGAAGCTCGGCAAGCAGGTTTAGTATTTGCGCTTGAATACTTACGTCAAGAGCCGAAACAGGTTCGTCCATAACGATGAATTTCGGATTAAGTGAAAGAGCTCTTGCGATGCCTATTCTTTGACGCCTGCCTCCGTCCAATTCATGCGGATAAGCGTCTTCAAGTCTTTCTTCCAAACCGACAATTTCCATAACCTCTTTTACTCGGTGTTTAACTTCTTCTTTTGTTTTATATGATTTATTAACATAAAGATAGTCGGCTATAAGCTCAAAGGTATTAAGACGCGGATTAAGTGAAGAATACGGATCTTGAAATACGATTTGCATTTCCTGCCGCATTTTCAGTTTATCTTTACGGCTTTTGTAGGCAAGCGTGTTGTGTCCTTCAAAAAGAATTTGCCCGGAAGTCGGTTCATGAAGCCGCAAAATTGCGCGCCCTGCAGTAGATTTACCGCAGCCCGATTCTCCTACAAGACCTAAGGTTTCTCCTTTGTTTATGGAAAAACTTATATCGTCAACGGCATGGAGTAAGCCTTTTTTTGTCGTAAAGTATTTTTTTAGGTTTTTAACTTCCAATATAATATCAGCCATTTACTTATCCTCCATAGAAACTTTTTTGTCGAATAAAAAACACGCAACACTGTGAGCATTATCCACATCTATCATTGAAGGACATTCACTTTTACACCGTTCCGTTGCAAATTCGCACCGCGGATGAAATTTGCAGCCCGTAGGTAAATCTACAGGATTGGGAGGGCTCCCCTTTATAACATGGAGCGAGTCTTCATCGGCATCAAGAGTCGGAATTGAAGCGAATAAACCCTTTGTATACGGATGCTTAGGGGCGGTATACAACTTTTCGACGGAACCGTATTCTATAACGGAGCCTGCATACATAATTGCAACATTATCGCAAATCTCGGCAACAATGCCTAAATCATGCGTAATCATAATCATAGAAGTGTTATACTTCTTTTTGAGGTCAATCATAAGCTCCAAAACTTGAGCTTGAATAGTAACGTCTAAAGCCGTCGTCGGCTCATCGGCAATGATAAGCATCGGATTACAGGCAAGAGCCATTGCAATAACAACCCGCTGTTTCATTCCGCCCGAAAATTGATGCGGATAATCATGTACCCGCTCCCGTTTAATGCCGACGGTTTCAAGCATTTGGCAAGTTTTTTCTTTCAGTTCATCTTTTTTTAAGTTTTGATGAAGTGCTAACACTTCTGCAATTTGCTCTCCTACCGTCATAACGGGATTTAAAGAAGTCATCGGGTCTTGGAAAATCATTGAAATTTTATTTCCGCGGATTTGGTGCATTTCTTTTTCGGGCTTTTCCAAAAGGTTTTCTCCGTCAAAAAATACTTTTCCGCTTACGATTTTTCCGGGAGGATTGGGAACCAGACGCATAATGCCTAAAGCCGACGTAGTTTTTCCGGCTCCGGTTTCACCTACAAAGCCTAAAGTTTCACCCTTATCCAGCTTTAAATTCAAATTATTTACGGCACGGGTTTCGCCTGCCTCAGTTATATAATAAATGCTTAAATCTTCAATTTGTAGTAATTCTTCCATAAAGAACACACCTCCCTTACCGTTTTAGTTTCGGGTCGAGAGCGTCCCGTAAACCGTCGCCTAAAACATTCAATGCAAAAATAGTTATAACTATTGCCAAACCGGGGAACAAAGTAAGATGAGAATAGCTTCGGATATAGGCTCTGCCGCCTGAAAGCATAGCTCCCCATTCCGGTGTGGGCGGTTCAAGCCCCAAGCCGATAAAACTTAAACCCGCAGCATTTAAAATTGCATAAGCTACGCCGAGCGTTGCCTGTACGATTATGGGTGCCATGCAGTTTGGAATTATGTGTTTAAAGATAATTCTAAAATCGGAAGAACCGCCTGCACGGGCAGCTTCGATAAATTCCATATCGACAATCGACATAACCGCAGAACGGACAATTCGGGCATAGCCGGGTATTCCTGCAATACCTACCGCAATCATCAAATTCCCAAGTCCCGGTCCCAAAGAAGCCACAATGGCGATAGCTAAAAGAATATCGGGAATTGCCTGCAAAATATCGATAAAACGCATTAAAATTGTGTCTACTTTTCCGCCGAAATACCCCGTAACGGCTCCGATAAAAGCACCGACAAACAAAGCAATACCAACCGAAATAAAGCCGACTTTAAGCGAAATTCTAGCACCGTAAATAACACGGCTTAAAATATCACGGCCGAATTCATCTTGTCCGAAAAGATGTTCAAGGCTGGGCTTTGCAAACTGATGCTCCAAATCGGTTCCGTCAAACGAATAAGGGGCTACAAAATCTGCAAAAATTGCCATTAAAACAAGCAAAGCGATAATAACCAAACCTACCATTGCAAGTTTATTCTGAGCCATTCTGTGAAAAACACCGCGGAAGCCGTTAAGTTTTTTTCTATCGTTTATTGTCGCACTATTAAGTTTTTTATTTTTCATAACATTACCGCCTCTATGTGTATTGCGTTTTTATACGCGGGTCTACGTAGGTATATAGTATATCTACAATTAAATTAACTATTGCAAAAGTTACGGCAACAAATAAAACACAGCCTAAAACGACGGGAGCATCCCTCAGTTTTATTGAATCAATCATCAAGCGTCCTATACCCGGAATGGAAAAAATAATTTCGGTCATAACCGCTCCGCCCATTAGTTGCCCAAATTGAATACCGACTACCGTAATAACCGGTATAAGAGAGTTGCCGAGCGCATGTTTAAAAACAACAATTCTTTCCTTTTGCCCCTTTGCACGGGCAGTACGTATATAGTCTTGTCTGATTGTCTCAAGCATACTGGAGCGGGTCATTCGGGTTAAAACTGCAACCGACTGAGCCCCCAATGCTAAAGCAGGTAATACCAAGTGTTTAAAGCTCGAAAAGCCCGAAGACGGGAACCAGCCTAGTTTTACAGAAAACAATAAAATTATCAAAAGCCCAAGCCAAAAAACAGGCATCGACAAACCGATAAGGGCAAAAATCATCGTGATATGATCAAATACGGAATACTGTTTTATTGCGGAAACAATTCCAAGCGGTATTCCGAGAGCAAGGGCAACTATCGTGGAAGCTACAGCCAATTTTATCGTAGCCCCTACCCTTGCGCTTATCTCCAGAACCACAGGTTGTTCGGTTATATAAGAATCTCCCAAACTTCCTCGAAAAAGTATATTTTTAAGATACCTTACAAACTGAACCAAAAACGGGTCGTTTAAACCCATTTTTTCTCTTAATTTTTGAACTTCGACGGGAGAAGCGTTTGTCCCCAGCTTATTGCGTACCGGGTCTCCCGGAGTAAAGTATAAGAGCGAAAACACTATCGTTGCAACACCGAGCATTACAGGAATGAGCAGCACTATACGTCTTATAATATATTTAAGCATAATATCCTCACACATACAAAAAAGGCGAAAAAAAGTGCATACTCTTTCGCCTTGAAAAGAATTGCCGGAAAGTGGACGGAGAAATATTTAAAATACTCCGTCCAAGATTATCGTGTATCTTGTAAAAAACTTGTTGTATTTCTGCAAGATACACTGCCGGTTAATTATTTAACCGGTTTTACATTACCTAAAAAGTGATGCCCTAATGGTGATAAGCGTAAACCTGTCAAAGAACTTTTAATACCGGCAGCCTGTTCACCGTTATATTGGAAAACGGCAGGAGTCAAAGCCATAATTCTTTCTTGAATTTTCCTATAAACCTCAGCTCTTTCGGGACCTTCAAGAACGCGCCGTCCTTGAATGATAAGTTCGTCAAGTTCTTTATCCGAAAGAAATACATAGTTTCCGCCGGGTCCTTTTGAAAGTGAATGGAAACAGGGATATACAACCATATCAGGGTCGGGAGTATCCGATGACCAGCCTATTTCAAACAATTGCTGTTCACCTTTTTCCAGCATTTCGATATATTTACTCCATTCCAAAACTTCGATTGAAAGATCTATACCCACATCTTTAAACTGTTCTTTCATTATAACAGCCATATCAATACGTTCAGACCTTTCATTTGTTGAAAGTCTCAGTTTTAACCCGCCCTCATAACCGGCTTCTTTTAAAAGCTGCTTTGCCTTTTCAACATCTCTTGCAATCGGTTTACCCTTATTTGCAATAGAATATTTGATTGACGGAGCATAAGGCCCTGATGCAGTTCTACCCAAACCTTTCCATACGGCTTTTACAATTTGGTCGGTATCAATGGCGCATGCTACTGCCTGACGTACGCGGATATCATTCAGCGGGGCTTTTTCACAATTCATACCCATATATTGTGTCATATAGTCATAAATCCTGATAAGTTTAATGTCATTATTTCCCTTAAATCTATCCAAATCATTGGAAGAAACGTCATAAATAATGTCTGCTCCTCCGGATTCAAGCTCAATAATTCTATTTGTCGGTTCGGGGATAATCTTAAATTCCAAATATTTATAATAGGGTTTTTCACCATGGAATTCTTCAAAACGCTCAAACTTAATTTTATCGGACTTAGTATGACTTACAAATTTATAAGGGCCTGTTCCGATAGGCTTGCGGGAGTATTGTTCGCCGGCTTCCTCTACGGCTTTTTTATTTACGATATGCGCTGAAGAATGGCACAACGCCGTCAAAATACCTGCATACGGAGCTTTCATTTTAAACGAAACTTTTAGCGGGTCTACAGCCCTAATTGTATCCGGATCAATGTCGGAAAAAATATGAGCTACTGCAGGCGAAACGCAGGCTCTCTTAAAACTGAACACGACATCATCGGCAGTAAGAATTTCACCGTTATGGAATTTTACATCTTTTTTCAAATAAAAAGTATATTCCATTCCGTTGGGAGAAATTTCATACCTTTCAGCCAAAGCGGGAACCACTTCATTATCGGGAGTAATTGCTATTAAGCCCTCATACATTTGAAGCATTGCATTTGCAGAATACGCATCGTTTTGTGCAGAAGGATCCATAGTAATGGCATCGCTTCCCATTGCAACAATCAAAGTTTGAGAACGGATATCCTCAGCTCCGCCGCCGCTGCAAGAAACAATTAACGATACGGAAAGTATCATTAATACAATAAAAACACAGAGTTTTTTCATTATCTACACCTCCTAAGTGTTTATAACGGCTATTGTACCGCTAAATTTTTAATATGTCAAGTAGACGCATTTTTCTCATTTTTCTCATTATTTAAGAAAAATTTGTTACTTTTTGTATTTTCTATTTTTTATTAAGGCAGGGGCTTCTTATATGTGCGGAATTGTAGGCGGAATAAGAAAAAACAACGATATAACGGATTTTTTAACTCAGGGTCTAGAAAGACTTGAATATAGAGGTTACGATTCTTCAGGAATTGCCGTAATCGATGAGCATAATTTACTAAAAAGAGTAAGACGCATAGGGCGGGTTTCAAATATGAAAGCCGCAGCCGAGTCTGAAAAACTTTCGGGCAAAACCGGTATAGGGCACACAAGGTGGGCAACACACGGCGGCGTAACCGAAAAAAATGCACATCCGCATATTGCAGGCGATTTAAACACCGCTATTGCCGTTGTACATAACGGTATTATAGAAAATTATGAAGAAGAGAAAAAACGCCTTAAAGATTTAAACTGCATATTTGAATCCGAAACAGATACGGAAGTTATTGCACATGCAATTTATATGGAATATAAAAATACTGCCGATCTTTTTGAAGCGGTTAAAAAAGCCTGTTCGCGCTTACGCGGCAGTTATGCCATAGGTGTCATCGCTGCCGACAAACCCGATGAACTGGTCGCCTCCAGAATGGGCTGCCCGCTTTTAGCCGGAATAGGCAAAGATGAAGTTTTTATAGCTTCAGACGCATCAGCACTTGCAGGTTTTACTCAAAATATAATTTTTTTGGAAGACGGAGATTCCGCTTTTTTTAAAGACGGAAAACTGATTGAAATTACGGATAAAGCCGGCAAACCGGTAAAACGGGAAATACACATTTCAGGCATTACCTCCGATTCTTTTAGCTTAAACGGCTTTAATCACTATATGCAAAAAGAAATTTACGAGCAGCCTGAGGCGGTGCAAAAAACTATCGAAGCAATAGTAAAAAAAGATTTCGCTTCTGAATTGTTCGGCAAAAACGCCTTATCTATCTTTAAAGCAATTTCAGATGTTAAGATACTTGCCTGCGGAACTTCTTACCATGCTGGGCTTACGGCAAAATATTGGATTGAAGACATTGCAAAAATTCCATGTAGTGTAGAAACCGCAAGTGAATTCCGTTATAGAAATTCCGTAACAAAGGAAAACTCGCTGATAATAACAATTTCTCAATCCGGAGAAACACTTGACACAATGGAAGCACTAAAACATGCAAAAAAACTCGGAGCAAAGCACTCGCTTTCAATTTGTAATGTACCGGAAAGCAGTTTGCCCCGCGAAAGCGAACTTGTTTTTTATACAAAGGCAGGCACCGAAGTAGGCGTCGCCTCAACAAAGGCTTTTACAACCCAGCTTGCAGTTCTTTTTTCTTTGGCGGTAAGCATTGCAATATGCCGCAGTACTGTTAAACAAGAAAAATTAAAAGAGTATAAGGATGAAATACAAAAATTACCCGATTCGATACGGTTTGCACTAAATTGCGAACCTCATATTAAAATGATTGCAAAAAAACTTTCAAAGGCTAAAAGCGTTTTGTATTTTGCACGCGGCACGGAATATCCGCTTGCCTTAGAAGCCGCATTAAAATTAAAAGAAATAAGCTATATCCATGCGGAAGGCTATCCGGGCGGTGAATTAAAACACGGACCGCTTGCTCTTGTTGATGAGAATATGCCCGTATGCGTAATAGCACCTTCAAATAATCTTTTTGAAAAGGTTAAGTCGAATATGCAGGAAGCAGCTGCACGAAACGGCAAACTCATTGTCTTTACCGATACGGATAGCCCTCTGGAAAATTCCGAAAATATGAGTGTAATTAAAATTGAAAATAAGTGCGGCTTTTTAACCCCCATAGTTTTTGCAATTCCGGTTCAGCTGTTGGCATATCACACCGCCCTTGAATGCGGAACCGATGTAGACAAACCCCGGAATTTGGCAAAATCCGTTACCGTAGAATAAAAAGAAAAAATTACCGCCTTAAAAAAAGGCGGTAAGCTGATGTATTATATTGCCTTTGTCTTTTCTTTTAAGAATTCCTGATGTACACTATCCAAATAAGGCAAAAGCCGCTCTCTTGTTTCCTTGTGATATTCATTAAGCCAGTCTATTTCTTCTTGTGATAAAAGGCTGCGCACTATGGGGCGGGTATCAATCGGGCAAAGCGTTATTGTTCTAAATTGATAAAATTTGCCGAAGCCGGTTTCTTTAAATTTTTCAACAACAACAAGGCTTTCAATTCTAATACCGTGGCTTCCCGCAATATACAAACCCGGCTCATTTGAAGTAACCATTCCCAGCTGCATAGGGGCATCAACATATCTTCCCGAAATGGATTGAGGCCCCTCATGAACGGTAAGAACATACCCTACCCCATGTCCCGTGCCGTGGTTATATTCTTTTCCGGCAGCCCAAATAGGAGAACGGGCAAGTGTGTCAAGAGCAAAACCTGTAGTTCCCGCCTTAAATTTAGCACGAGCCAAATTAATATGCGATTTTAAAACAAGCGTATAATTTTCTTTTTCTTCATCAGTAAGCGTACCCAGCGGAATTGTACGTGTAATATCAGTGGTACCGTTTATATAATGACCGCCGCTGTCCAAAAGGAGAAAACTTTTGGGTTGCAGCTTTGCAGCGGTTTCCTTTGCCGGTGCATAATGGATAATCGCCCCATTGGAACCGTAGCCTGCAATTGTTTCAAAACTTGTTTCGATAAAATCTTTACCTTCCGCACGGAATTTTAAAAGCTGCTCACTGACATCCCACTCGCTAACACCCTTATCCGCATGTTCTTCAACCCATTTTAAAATTTTTACCATTGCGGCACCGTCTTTTTCCATTGCATCATCGAAGTTTTTAAGTTCAACTTCATTTTTTACGGCTTTTAAAGAAGAACTAAAGTTTAAGCCTTGTTCAACGGCAGCCTTAATTTTACCGTACAGGAAAACATTTGTTCTTACAGGATCAAGGTAAACTTTCCCCGTAAGTTTTGCAGCTTCTTCAAAAACGGCATCATAATCTTTAATTTGAATGCCTTGCGAATTTAAGAATTCCGTAACTTCGGTAGTAAGCTGCTTTTCGGAAATAAATAGCACGGCATTCTTTTCGTCAATTATAGAATATGCGGTTACAACGGGATTACACTCTACATCATTTCCGCGAATATTAAACAAATAGCAAATATCTTCCAAGGCACCTATTACAGTTGCAGTACACTTTTTAGAAACAAGCATATTGCGGACTTCGGCAATTTTTTCTTTTGCACTTTTTCCCGTATATTTTTCATCATGTATAAAAGCCTTGCTTAAAACGGGGGCAGGTCTATCAGTCCAAATTTCACCTATTAAATCTACGCTTGTAACAAGTTCAATGCCGTCCAATTCGGTTTTCATAGCAGTATAAGTTTTTAGGGCAACTACTTTTCCGTCCATTCCGAGTTTTTCATTATCTTTTAGTTCTGCCCGCAAAAATTCATTTACGGTAGGAACATTCGGTTCGCCCATTTTATAAAGCTCTACCTCCGAACCTGCAAGCTGTTTTTCAGCTTGTAAAAAATAACGTCCATCCGTCCACAAAACCGCTTTTGTTTTTGTTACAACAACAGTTCCTGCAGAACCGGTGAAACCGGAAATATAGGCTCTGGTTTTGTAGTTTTCCGGCAAGTATTCGCTTTGATGCGGGTCGGAAGAAGGTACCAAATAAGCACTTAACGCATGAGCTTCCATCTTTTGCCGTAAGGCGGCAATTCTTTCATTTATAGTCATAATCACTCCAAGATAAAATTATTTTACAGGTAAGAGTATACTCACTTTTTAAATTTAAGGCAAGATATGCTAAGCCGATTGTTTTTTTACCCATAAAATGATAAATTAAGCCCCTATGTTTAAACAGGTATCTTTAAGGCTTGGCATTGATGTCGGGTCTACAACGGTTAAAGCCGCCGTATTGGATGCAAGCGATATAATTATTTTCAGCAAGTATGAACGGCACCGTGCCGACATCCGCTCCACGATAATTTCGGTATGCGAAAAAGCACTTTCTAAAATTGAAAAAGATTATGGAGAAGAAGTTTCCCTTTTAATAACGGTTACCGGATCAGGCGGCTTATCGGTTTCTCACTGGCTCAACATTCCTTTTATTCAGGAAGTCATTGCTTCAACCGCAGCCGTCCGCAAAATTATTCCGCAAACCGATGTGGTAATAGAGCTGGGCGGAGAAGATGCAAAAATAACCTATTTTGAAAATTCAAATATTGAACAAAGAATGAATGGAACTTGTGCCGGCGGTACAGGGGCTTTTATAGACCAAATGGCAGCCCTTTTAGAAACCGATGCATCAGGCTTAAATGCGCTTGCAAAAACCGCTTCTACCATTTATCCCATTGCAGCCCGCTGCGGAGTATTTGCTAAAACCGATATTCAGCCGCTCATAAACGAAGGGGCAAGACGGGAAGACATTGCCGCAAGTATTTTTCAAGCAGTAGTCAGTCAAACCATTTCGGGACTTGCCTGCGGGAAGCCCATACGGGGTACCGTCGCTTTTTTGGGCGGCCCTTTACATTTTTTAGACCAGCTGCGGCACCGTTTTATTGTTACGCTTGAGTTACAGGATACGGACATAATTGCTCCCGAAAATTCGGAATTATTTGTTGCTCTCGGTGCTGCCTTGTGCAGTACCGCTCAGCAGCCGCAAGACTTTAATACATCCGGCGGCACATTGGAACAGGAATTGCAAAAAACCGCTTTTAAAAAACACACGGCTTTTAAATACGGGCTTATAAAAAAAAGACCTCAGAATTTTGTAAAAAATCAATATCAACCGGAAGCAAAGCAGCATTCAGTGCCGCTCAAAAAATTCAAAAAAGATTTATACAAAATTGCTTTTTCCGAAATGCCGGAAATTCAGCGGCTAAGCCCTCTTTTTAATAATGAATCGGAGCTTGAAAATTTTAGAATACGGCACGCTGCTGAAATGGCTGCATCAGGCGACATCTATTCATGTTCAGGTGAAATTTTCTTAGGGCTGGACGCAGGCTCTACTACCACAAAGGCCGTTTTAATAGATAAAAAAGGCAAAATATTATGGCGGTTTTACGATTCAAATGCCGGCAATCCGGTAGAACTCGCTGTAAAAATGCTAAAGCAATTATATAAAATTTTACCTGAAAAAGCATACATTGCACGTTCCGTTTCAACCGGTTACGGCGAAGGTCTTTTTAAAGCGGCTCTCGGAGTCGATGCCGGCGAAGTTGAAACGATTGCCCACTACCGTGCTGCCGAATTCTTTTTACCCGGCGTAGACTTTTTGCTGGATATCGGCGGGCAAGATATGAAGTGCCTTAGAATGAAAAACGGCGTAATCACCTCAATTCAATTAAATGAAGCCTGTTCTTCAGGCTGCGGCAGCTTTTTAGATAACTTTGCCCGCTCGCTCGGTATGAGCATTCAAGAATTTTCAAACAAAGCATTGCTCGCTCCCAAACCGGTAGACTTAGGCAGCCGCTGTACGGTTTTTATGAATAGCCGTGTCAAACAAGCCCAAAAAGAGGGAGCGTCCGTAGGAGATATTTCTGCAGGGCTTTCATATTCCGTTATAAAAAATGCCTTATTCAAAGTAATAAAATTAAGGGACGCTTCGGCAATAGGCGAAAGAATAATCGTGCAGGGCGGCACTTTTAATAACGATGCAGTCTTGCGGGCATTTGAACTGGTTTCGGGCAAGCAGGCTGTCCGTCCCGATATTGCAGGCTTAATGGGAGCTTATGGAGCGGCTCTTATTGCAAGAGACCAATGGACAAACCTCATAGAAAAAACAGGTACTGATACGGATGCTAAAAACAAGCCGCTCATACAATCAGGGCTTTCCTCGCTTTCACAACTCGAAAAATTGCAAGTACGCGTAGAATTATTACGGTGCGGAAAATGTGCAAACAACTGCCTTTTAACCGTCAACTCATTTGATTCAGGCGGAGAAATACGGCACTTTATAACCGGCAACCGCTGCGAACGGGGAGCTGAATTGAAAGAGAGCTATACAACATGCTCAACGAATGAAAAAAAATTAAAAGAAGAAATTCCGAATCTTTTTGAATGGAAGTACCGGCGGCTTTTTTCATATAAACCGCTTAAAAAAGAAAATGCTCCGCGAGGAGAAATCGGAATCCCCAGAGTATTAAACATATATGAAAATTATCCTTTTTGGTTTACCTTTTTTACGGCACTCGGTTTTTCGGTAAAACTCTCGCCCCGCTCCGGACGGAAAATTTACGAAGCAGGTTTAGAGTCAATTCCGTCGGAATCGGTTTGCTATCCTGCAAAGATTTCGCATGGGCATATTGAAATGCTTTTAAAAGCCGGAATAAAAACAATCTTTTATCCTTGTATTCCTTATGAAAAAAAAGAAGATATAGGAGCGGGGAATCACTATAACTGCCCGATTGTAACAAGCTATCCCGAAGTGCTTAAAAATAACATTGACATTTTACGGCAAGACGCTTCAATTCTATATCTTAACCCGTTTTTGCCGTACTATAATAAAAACAGACTCCACGAACGGCTTTTTGAAGAATTGGCACAGCCTTTCAATATAACTAAAAAGGAAATAAAACAAGCCGTAGAAAAAGCATGGCTGGAACAGGAAAATTTTAAGGCTGAAACCGAAGCAAAGGGTGAAGCTGTTCTCAAACTCATGGAAGAAAAAAATTTAAAGGGAATAGTTTTAGCAGGAAGACCCTATCATATCGATCCCGAAATTAACCACGGAATTCCTGAAATGCTGCAAGGTTTAAATCTTGCCGTCTTAACGGAAGACTCTGTTGCGCATCTTGGAAAAATTGAACGCCCCTTACGGGTGGTAGACCAGTGGTCATACCACAACCGATTATACCGAGCTGCCCAATTTGCCTGCGGAAAAAACAATTTGGAATTTATTCAGCTGACCAGTTTCGGCTGCGGCTTGGATGCGGTAACCGCCGACCAAGTACAAGAAATAACCGAAGCAAAAGGGAAAATGTACACGCTGCTTAAAATAGACGAGGGTTCAAATTTGGGAGCGGTAAGAATAAGGGTTCGCAGTCTTTTGGCGGCAGTACAAGAACGGGAAAGAAATAAAACTCAAATTGTAAAAAAAAGTGCTGCATTTAAACGGATTATATTTTCAAAAGAGATGCAAAAACGGTACACTATTTTAGCACCGCAAATGTCTCCGATTCATTTTGATTTAGTGGGTGCCGCAATTTCTTATTCAGGTTATAATTTTGAAATACTTGCCGAAACGGATAAAACCGCAATCGAATACGGCTTAAAATATGTAAATAACGATGCCTGCTATCCGGCAATAATTGTGGCGGGGCAAATGATAGCCGCATTAAAGTCGGGAAGATACGATTTATCCGCGACGGCTTTAGCTATTACACAAACAGGCGGCGGCTGTAGAGCAACCAACTACATCGGATTTATCAGAAGAGCATTGATCGACGCAGGTTTCGGTTTTATTCCCGTTATCGGAATTAGTGCTCAATCTATAGAAAAAAATCCCGGATTTAAACTCAGGTTTTCCCTTTTGCATCGTGTTGCACGTGCAATGTGTTTAGGAGACCTCTTGATGAAGGTACTATACCGAACCCGCCCCTATGAAAAAACGGTTAATTCCGCAAATGAGTTGTATAAAAAATATTCGGTTTTAATAAAAGAAAAATTAAAGGATATGAACACAAGCACATACCGAAAGTTAATAAGCGATATTGTGGCCGATTTTGATTCTCTTCCATTAAGAAACATACGAAAGCCGCGCGTCGGAGTCGTCGGGGAGATTCTCGTAAAATTTCATCCGGCTGCAAATAATGATATTGTCGACACAATAGAGCGGGAGGGAGCAGAATGCTTTGTCCCGGATTTACTTGACTTTTTTTTATATTCTTCAATGTGCAGAATTTATACTAACACATATATTGAAGCCTCAAAAAGCAAGCGGTTTATGTCAAAGTTTGTTATTTGGCTTTTGGAAGAATATAGAAAGCCGATAAAAGAGGCTCTTATGAAGAGCCGCCGCTTTATTCCCCAAGAGACCATTTACAATTTGGCGGAATCGGTAGACGGAATTGTACAGCTCGGAAATATAACGGGAGAAGGCTGGTTTTTAACGGCTGAAATGATTGAGCTGATTCATTCGGGCGTTCCGAACATTGCCTGCATTCAACCCTTTGCCTGTCTTCCCAATCATGTAACCGGAAAAGGAATGATAAAAGAACTGCGCCGAAGGTACCCCGAAGCAAATATTTCCGCCATCGATTTTGACCCGGGCGCAAGCGAGGTAAACCAGCTTAACCGTTTAAAACTGCTTCTTGCAAATGCAAGACCGGGCAAACATCCGGATGAGAAATGATTAAGAATTAGGAAGTTGAAATACATTATCCCAACCGCATAGTTACAAATGGGTTTATTCGTGCGGAGGGTTTAATACCCTGTTGCTGCGCAACGTACGCTCTGCGTC
>CALINC010000153.1 GCA_938045195.1 uncultured Treponema sp. | reverse complement strand
TTGTTCAGTTTGAGAACTTGAAGAATAAAACAGTACAAGATGGGAAATTAATATTAACAAAAAAATCGTTTTATCATGTAGCTGATCTCCCTGATTTTGCTAGAGAAAAAGTTCTTCAAGAAGCTAGACGACAAATAGAAGCTGCTACTTTAGCGAATTATAAAATAGAATGGCTTATTTCAGATAAAAAAGCCGTGAATCAGTTGACTGAATTATTTATACTAAATAATGTGAATATAAAAGTTTCTTTTTTACCTGAATAGGAGGAATGAATGACTTTATTAACTGAAAACCAATTAGACAAATACATGGAAAAATTCTCATATCAATTGCTCAAAGAATTTGAAAATGAAAATATGAATAAATCATATAATTATTTTATTTTTTTAAGCAGGCATAAAAATGAATTAATGCAAAATCACATTTCGCTGGAGGCAATACTGTATACGACATATAGTGTTTTCACAAAATTCTTGCAGGATTATGAAAAAAATATCCAAAAAGATGCAGGGCTCGAACAACAACACTATAATTTAATTCAGGATATTGAAAGAGAAATAGGAACCGTCGATTGGGATTTATTACAGAAGATTGAAAGAAATGCATGAACAGGCTATGGCGCGGCAGCGGAAGCTCTGGGCTTTGTACTGTTAGCCGTGGGCGCGGCTTTTGCAGGAAGAGACCTGCTTGCAGGAATAATTGAGCTGATACAGTTTTTTACAACAGTTGATGATGCAAAGTCGGAAGAAGATTTGAAAGCCTGCGGAAAACTTTTCGGTGATGCCGTTGCAAAAATCGGCGTGGACGGATTGTTTTTCGTGTTGTCAATGTTCGGTCTTAAAAAGGCTTCCGCACGGCTTACAACGAGAACGGTAGTTAACAACGGGCTTAATTCAAGGAAGTGGAAAGGGAAAATCATTAAAGAAAGGAAATTGAAGCTTGATGATAAGGGCAAGAGGCTGGTCATCAAAAAACCAAAAGTTGGAAAAACAGGAGAAAGCATCCCTTTAGAAAAAGTAAAAACAAAAGTGTTAGAACAGATATACTATAATGAAAATGGTGCATGTGGTTATCTTCCTAAAGACGGTGCAGCATATGATAGTCCAAAATACGACTTTACAAATGTTGAATGGGCTAAAGAACAACGTTTAATTAGAAGTGAATATCTTAAAGCTTCTGATGAATTAGAACTTGTTATTAACAAAATGACTAATGAGGGAAAATCAAAACAAGAAATTGCAAAATATGTTGTAAAAGTTCGAAATCAACAAAAAGTTAATTTTAGAGCAAGAATGAAACCAGACGAAGTTATTGAACTCGAATCTCGAAATATGAAAAAATATGGTAATCCTGTAGGAACTGATGAAAAATGGTTATTTGAGTATAATATGAAAAAAACTGCAATGAAAGGAAAAGTAGTCGCCCCTGATGTTATTTGGGATATGGTCATAGAAGAATCAATAAGAAAAGATGATGTAATTAACACATTATTAGGATTAATTTATTAAGGAGGCAATCAGTTATGATTTTATTGAGCAATTATTCGCAATATAATACATTCATACGAATAAATGAGGACAATTATAATATAGTGACTTCTAAAGAAACAGGCGAAACAGAAGACGGTATCGGGGGATTCAGTGAAAACAATGATTTTTTGGGATTATATATCAATAAGGGGAAATTATACTTTCAATATAATCTGAATAAATATGAAATTACCCCATCAGAAATTGTATGCACCATTAAGAATGGTAGTAGTGGTAATGCTATTTTTGAAATAAAAATTCAGAATAAAGAAATCTGTAAAATAATGTATAAGCCGTATATAAATCCTCTAGGACTGGCGTTTGGTGACGCCAGTGATGAATTTGATTTCTTGCGTTGTTTGGGAAATATTCTCAAAGATGAAAATTCTGTCAATAAATTTATAAAAGGTATTACAAATTTAAAGCAATTATGTTTGTAGCCTTCATTACAATTTAACGAACAAAGATGCAATGAGCATTTGGTATATGGAGAAGGAATAAAAGGCGGACAAGGAGGTGTAAGCGGTGCACATAATAAAAATATTTTTTATAAAACCATTAATGAACCAAAATAATACAGTAAACCGAGGAGTTTACAAGAAAATAAAAGCCTCTAAGACTGTGTATGATTCTTCTATAATTTCAGATGACCAAATGTTACAATGGGGCAAAGAGGCTATGCAAAATGAAAAAAGCGTATAAAACCGAAGCGCAAATCACGGAATTAGATATTGGAAAAAATTCATACTCGAACGAATTACATCAAGTAGCTCATAATGCTTCACAATATGCAAAATATCAACAAACATTAAAAGCTATGGAAAATGCAAATCCCTCTGTGGATAGTTTAAAAAACAAGGGGAAATTGCCCGTAAATTATCTAACAAAAGAAAAAGCAAAAATTCTTGGTTGGAAGCATGGTAAACTATTAAATAACTATGCAAAAGGATGCCAAATCGGAGGTGATATTTTCGAGAATGTACCGCCTGTTTTACCCGAAAAATCGGGGCGTATCTGGTATGAAGCAGCCATTGGACTGGACAATACTGTTGCAAGAGCAAAACAACCAGGTACAAGATTGTTGTATTCAAATGACGGGTTATTGTATATCACAATAGACCATTATAAAACTGTAATTAAAATTGGAACTTGAAAGTAATTTGACTATTAAGGAGACAACAAATGGGAAATAATGAAAGAAAAGAAACAGTAGAAATCGATTTACACTCTGTGCAAAATTCTGAGGAACTTCATGACTTGTTAAAGAAAAAACTTGATTTTCCTGATTTTTATGGCATGAATTGGAACGCATTTTGGGATGCCATAACAGGCTTGGTTGAGTTACCTGAAAAGTTAATTTTTATCGGTTGGAATGATATGATCAAAAAACTACCGGAAGATGCAAAAATAATGAAATACTATTTGGATAAATATGAAGAAAAACATAATAAGTATATAAAATGCATTTTTGAATACAGTTGATATTTTTGCAGCAGAGGATATAGATTTCTTCTGTCTAAAACGCTTTTTAAACCGCTACGGAGAAGAAGCCGAAAGCCTGATAAAAAGAAACGGTTACCCGCCCAAATACTGGAAAAGCCGCCCGTCTTATAAAGAAGGGCAAGTAGAAACGGTATGGGAAAATAAAGCGCACGGAAAAG
>CALINC010000152.1 GCA_938045195.1 uncultured Treponema sp. | reverse complement strand
GGATGCCGCTGGTTCCAAGCTGCAGCAAGTTTTTCGTCAGAAAAACTTGTCGTTGTACAGCGTACACGGACGTACGCTGTACAACATGCCTGCGGGTATTTTTTGTACGCTCCTAGCATCTACTCCGCAGTAAAATGACGTTTTACCATTTTTTATATCTTGACTAAATTGGGCAAAAGTAGTATAGGTTAAAAGACAAGGAGATTTTCAAAATGAACAAAAAAATTATTTTAATTGTTGGTGTCTTTTTCTTTTTTACCGGAGTGCTGCAAGCAAAAAGCATCGGTATCGCATTTGAAATAGGTCCTAATTATACAAACCATCAAATTCACAGGTTCGGAGAAAGCAATAATAGCGGTTTCGGTACTCATTCCATTATATTTAAACACATGGGCGGTTTTAATCTTGCAATTGCGTACTCACTTCCTAAAAAGTGGTCTTTATACGCTTCAACTACATTCGCCTTTAATGCAACTTTTGTAAATGACACGCAACTGGGAATCGGTTACAACTTTGCATTGGGAAAGGACTTTAATTTGTTTTTTGGAGGCGGTTTTGCAATAGGCGGTTCCAAATTTACGGAAAAAATCAATAATAAAACAAAAGAATATCTAAAATACACGAATATAGGCGGCGGTTTAAAATTAACTGCTTCATATATGTTTACAAAAACGCTGGGCATTTATTTTGGTGCTGCAGCAAATTATTATAAGCCGATTAAAGGGTATATATGGGGTACTGAAATAGCTTCTAGAAATCTTCCTAATATGGCTAAGTCCATTAATGTTCAGGCCGGTTTAAAAATCGGTATTTAGTTGAAATATTTGTGTATATTACTTGACACAATATTGTTTTTTCATTATCATACTATCTTGTAATCGGGATGTAGCCTAGGGGCTAAGGCGTCTGGTTTGGGACCAGAAGATCGGGGGTTCAAATCCCTCCATCCCGATCTGAAATTTGGGATCGTAGCTCATCAGGATAGAGCAACTGCCTTCTAAGCAGTAGGTAGGGGGTTCGAGTCCCTCCGGTCCCGTTTTTTATGTCTCTTTTTACTTGAACGGCTTTAAAAATTACACCTTTAAAGTGGAGTAATATAATAAAAGTGCAGTGCCTAAATTGCCGAAAAAGGAATGAGGTAGTCAACGCATTAAAGATGTAAAGTTCGCAACAGCTCTCACGAAAAATCTATTTTTGTTTCTTTGCTTACTTATAAAAATCTTCGCGCAGGTTGTCTCCCCCCCCCATAACGCACATCTTGCATAATTTCAAAATTTAACTATAATATCCCAATATATAAACAAGAGGAAAAAATGAATAAATATAAATATTTAAAGTCCATCTTTATACTGAATTTTATTTTTTGCATCGCTTTTACCGTCTGCGCACAAGAAAAACCTGATGCTTTAAAACTTTATAGAAATGGTCGCAGCCTTGATTCTATCGGAAGAAAAGACGATGCCCGCAAAGCCTATTCCGATGCAATCGCTATATGCAGGGATGAAATACGCATAAATCCTAAGAATATGGATTCTTATGCAGTTTTTACTTGGTGCTTATTCAGACTCGGCCGTTATAAAGATACCGAAATTGCCTGTAATGACGCATTAAAAATTTCGCGGGACTCACGCATAATAGAAACACTCGGCGAAGCCTCTTTTTATTTGGGAAACTATAAAGAATCTTTACGCAATATGGAAAATTATATTGATATGGCTCCTAACGGAGAACGTATTAGTGTAGCTCATTTTTTTGTCGGCGAAATTTATAGAGTTACCGGAAAATTCAATAAAGCCGATATTGCATATTCAATTGCCGTACATCTTGAACCGGGTAACGGCTTATGGTGGTACAGACTCGGTCTTGTCCGTGAAGCGGCAGGTGAAAAGCAAAGTGCCTTAGATGCATTTAATGCCGCTTTAAGAATTTGGCCTGATTATAAAGATGCTCAAGAAGCCGTAAAGCGGATTAAAATTTAAACACTCCAATACTATTTTCGGCTTGTTAAAAACTATAGGGCATCTTTAAAAACTTTGTTAGATTTTTAGAGGCTCCCTATAAATATTTTGCAGAAAGCCTTAAAAGAGTTTCTTGGTCGGTTTCTTTTGTGTTGACAATTCCGGCAAGACGGCGGTTAGACATAACGGCGATCCTATTTGTAATTCCCAAGATCTCCGGCATTTCGCTTGAAACGACAATAATAGTTTTACCTTCTTTTGCCATTTTTATGATAAGCTGATAAATCTCATATTTTGCACCGACATCAATACCCCGCGTCGGTTCATCCATAAGAAAAACTTCCGGAGAACGCTCAAGCCATTTACCTATAATCACTTTTTGTTGATTGCCGCCGCTCAATGCCGCTATGGGCTGCTCAGGCGACAGGCAGCGGGTTTTCATTATCTTTATTTGTCTGTTTGCAGCTTCACGTATTTTTCTGCCGGATAAAACACCGAACGTTTTATAACTGTTCAAATTGGTAATAGCCGTATTAAATTCAATCGTATCTTTTGAAAACATTCCGTTTAACTTGCGCTCTTCGGTTAAAAGCGCAAATCCGTGCTGCATTGCGTCTTTGCTGTTTTTAAAGCGCAAGGGCTTATTGTTAATGCTTATGTCGCCTGAAAAAATAGTACGAATTCCGAAAAGGGCTTCTAACAATTCGCTTCTGCCGGCACCCACCAATCCGTATAAGCCGAATATTTCTCCTTTTTTTACATTGAAAGAAATATTTTCCAAAACCGGCGCATATTTAGTGGTAAGATTTTCTACCTTTAAAAAGTCTTCACCCGGAGTATTATCTACATCGGGAAAGCGTTTATCAAGAGAGCGTCCGACCATTGCAGAAATAATTTCGTCCATATCGGTTTCGGCAATCGGCTTTGAAAGAATCATTTTACCGTCGCGTAAAACCGAAACCTCATCGCATATTTCAAAAATCTCGTCCATTTTATGCGAAATATAAATAAACGAAATACCTTTTTTTTGCAGATTTTTAACAATGGAAAAAAGTTTTTTTACTTCACGTTCCGTAAGAGAAGACGTAGGTTCATCCAATACGATGATTTTTGAATCATAAGAAACGGCTTTGGCAATTTCCACCATTTGCCTTTGCGAAACAGACATTGTTCTCATAATTGTTTTGGGATTCACATTCATATTCAATGAAGAAAAAAGTGAATGTGCAGATTCAAACATTTTGATTTCATCCACAATTCCAAAATGAGTCGGATATCTGCCTAAAAATAAATTATCGGTAACGGTTCTGTCAAGACATAAATTCAATTCTTGATGAACCATCGCAACACCGCTTTCAAGAGCTTCCCGCGGATTTTTAAATTCAACGGGTTTATTTAAAAGAGAAATAAGCCCTTCATCTCGGCTATAAATACCGAAAAGGCATTTCATCATTGTCGACTTTCCGGCACCGTTTTCTCCCATTAAGCCCATAACGGAACCTTTTTTTACGGTTAAATTAATTCCGTCTAAAACCTTATTTTTTGCAAATGATTTTGAAAGTTTTTTTATTTCAAGAACAGCATCTTCCATTCCGTTTACACCTAAAATTGCCGCTGTTCCCAAAGTAATACTATACTTTGAGAACAGTAGATTTAATTTAATTTAATTTAAATTAGAATTTGAGCTTGTTTGTATAATCCGCACCGGAATTGGTTTTTACCATATTAACGGCGAATGCATCAAAGTTATTCAAGTTTGTAAATTTATCCAAGCAGCTCGATTCGTTTTGTCCGTCACCTTGAACGATTGTCAAGTCAATGTTCAAAAGAGGCGCATAATATTTTAATGCAGGCACATAAGAAGATGAAAGGAAGTTATCTCCCGAATTGTAAATTGTAAGGAGTACCTTTTTCTTTTCGGCATTTACTTGCTTTATACCTGCGTCTCGTGTTCCGCCGAGATATGCCTGATAATTTTTAATAGTAACACCTGAGTTTGCAGCCATAACAGCTTTTACGTCGCTCCAATATTGAACGGGAGCGGTAATTTTGTTTCCGTATGCGTCGGGCGTTGAAATTCCTTTCGTATAGACATCTTCGCCTTTAAGTCCGTCAAGAAGATTTCGCAAAACCTGTAATGTTGCAGTTGCCTGAGCGTCAACATTTTGCGAAACGGTACCGGTTAATGTGCCTGCCCCTACTGCCTCAATAGCGTCTGCATTTGCATCATATCCGAAAATCGGAACACCTACGGGATAGTTAGATGCCTGTAAACAGCCCATTGCCATACCGTCATTATTGGAAACAACCATATCTATTTGGTCTGCAAATTTTGTTGCCCAGCCGCCCATAGCTTCGGTAGCCGCATTTGCATTCCATGTTGAACCGTCGGTACCGGTCATTGCCTTACCTTCCAATTCTATAACTTTTAAGGTTTTTCCCGCAATAGTGATAGAACCCTCTGCAGCAGCACCAGGATCTGTAGAACCTGCCCATGTTCCGAGAGCTTTTCTAATGCCTTCGGTTCTTGCCTTAGAATCATTGTGGCCGACATCGCCGATGCAAAGAACATAACCTAAAATTCCGTCTCCGTTTCTATCAATTGAAGCGTCTGCATTTGCAAGAAAGTCGGTAATGAGTTTTCCTTGAACGGCACCGCCGCCCGCGGCATCAAAACCTACATAGTAAGTTTTATCGTTCCAATTCATTGAATCCATATCGATTTTACCTGTCGTAGGATCCGACGGTTGTCTGTTAAAAAAAACTAAAGGTTTGTCCTTATTTAGAACAGCGTTTCCGCCCCCCGTACAACTCATCACGGCAAATATTGCTCCGATAGTTATCAAAGGCAGCAGCATAAATTTTGAAATTTTTAAAATTGATTTCATAATATCAACCTCCAAATAATGTGATATTCAGCTCAGTATAGAATAACATTTTTATAAGGGTTTGTCTATATATGCTCCGAAAATTACTTGCAGAAGAAAGCCATAAGGCTCTGCTAATCTTCCTAAAAAGGTTTTATTTGTGCGGGTTTAATACCATGTTGCTGCGCAACGTATGCTCTGCGTCGGGGTTGTTGATTTAAACCTCTGTTTTTCTGAAAAATCTCATTAAATTTACGGTTATCGGAATTGTAAAAATTAAACCGATACTTCCGGAAACAGCCCGCAATATTTCAGCCGAAAGGAATTCCAAATTAATTATTTCTGTAAAGCCGTTGGAAAAAATAACAAATAAAAGCAGCACCGGTATCGAGGTGCTTACATACGCCAAAATAAGCGTGTTTGACATTGAACCTATAATGTCCCGTCCTATATTCATACCCGACTTAACGAGCTGTTTATTTGAGATTGCAGGACTGACGGCAATTATTTCCCACATTGCAGAAGAAATGGACATTGCAACATCCATAACAGCACCCATTGCACCTATCATCATTCCGGCAAACAAAAGCCCTTGATAGTCTATTTTACGGTGCTGCGGAATAAAGGCAAGCATTTGTGCGTCTTCATTTCCCAATCCGGAAAGCTGTAAAATTTTTCCTGCGGCAAAAGCAAAAAGCCCTGCAATAATAACACCGCCTACTGTTCCCAAAATTGCGGTATATGTTTTTTTATTGTTGCCGCTAATTATAAAAAGAGTTGAAACCGTAGAAGCGGAACAAACTGCTAATGCCGTCAAAATAGGATTTGCTCCCCGTATAATAAGCGGTAAAAATATTCCAAAGATTAACGCTATGGAAACACCTAAACCCGCCAGAGCTTTAACTCCGTTTTTTCCGCCCACAAAGATGAGAGCCGCCGTAAAAATAAAAATCATCATATATGCTTTTATATCCCTTGCCCGCTCGTAAATTTTTAATGTGTTTACCTTGCCGTTTTCGTCTTCATCAAGCTGTAAAACCATTTTTTCATTTAATTTAAAAATGAGTTTATACGGGATTGCAAGTTCTACCGTATTCCGCACCGTATAAATTTCGCCCCTGTGTTTGCCGGTTAAAATTTTAATTTTTAAATGCTGGTATCTAAAATCCGATTCTATGGGAATATCGGGGCGAAGCTCTTTTGTATCATCATAAACAATTTCAATGACGCGTGCCTTTACGACTTGGCTTTTAGGGCGGTTTATCTGTTTGTCATAATATTCCGCCAAACCCTTATCCTTAGGGTCAATATCGCCGGAATTATTTTGAGCACATACATAAAAAGGCAGTACAAGGTTTATAAAAAATAAAAAGATAATTTTTTTCACATTTTTTTTTAATTTGTAATTCATAATTATAAAATATTGGGCGTTCCGGTTTCAGCATTCCGCTTCAACCGTCGGGCTTTCCGCTTGTATCTTTTTGCTGCGTCCGTATTACTCCGGTTCGCTTTTTCAAAGCTCACATTTGCTTAAAACCGGCAGCAAAAAGGATACCGCTGCAATCCCTAACGCTTATTTAATCCGTAATGCCTAATTATGCATTCCTCATTCCTAATCATTTATTTTCTTTGTGCGGTAACCCGTGCAACGGTTTTCCAATGATCGGAAGTACCCCGCAATTCTTTACGCCATACAAAAGCCGTATCCGTTATTTCGGAAAATATATACCGCATATTTCCATTTTCATTTTCCGTAAGGATAATAGTTTCGGTTTCTTTACGAGCCGTTAAACGGAATGTTTGTCCCGTACAGCCGTAAAAAATATCCCACGTGCCGTTTTTGGGATTATAGATTCTTACCGTCATACCGTATTCAGCATCGGGTTGAGGATTTTTCACCCGCTCGGAACGGGACGGCACAATGAAAATATCTTGAACGGCAGACCCTTCCAATACCCAAGCAAAAATCCATTCCCCCTTTACCCTACGCGGCACAGCATCATCAAGATGATCCATCCATACAATATACCAGCTACCGATTAACTTTCCAAAAAAATTATGCTCTTCGGGAATTGCACTGTTCTTTCCGCTACTATACAGTGCATCGATAAACACATTCACTGCACTATTTTGTATTTTTTCCATACAGACCTCTTTTTACGTAAATGTCCGGTGTATACCAAAGAAAAGAAAGTGCGGAAATTCTACGCAAGAGTTTCCGCACTTCAAATTCAACGCGTGTACAATTTTATACTGCCGACGGTTATTTGCTTATATCTTTGATATAGTCTACCGGCTGCGGCGTGATTGTTTTAGCTTTTTTAATCGCGTCAATTAAAGCATCGCGTATGGAAACGCTTTCAGCGGCATTCATTGCTTTGCTGAAATCATAAGAATCTCCGCCGGTAAACATAAAACTATTTACAACGACTTTATAGTTTTTATTCATATCAAGCGGCGTACCGTCCATAAGCGTGATTTTAGTAATACGGTTTTCAAACGGTTTTTTGCTGTCGTATTCAACTCTAAGACCTGCGAATTGTCCGTCCGTAATGTTCGGGTTTATAATACCGTGGTCTATTGCTTTTTTAATTTCCGCTCCCGGAAGGTCGAAAACAACCAAGTAATTATCAAACGGCATAATTTCATATAAATCACCGATGGTTATATCTCCTGCGGCGAGTGTTCTGCGTAAACCGCCTCCGTTTTGAATTGCTATATCGGCTTTACCTAATTGTCTTTGCACCTCAGCTGCCCACGCTCCTAAAAGACTATTGCTTCCCTTATCGCTTCGCTCGTGAGTAAATTCGCCTGCGGCAGTTCCGATAACTTCACCCTTAATAGGTTTAAGCTCTTTGTCGTATTTTTCATATACGGCTTTTCCCTTTTCGTCTTCGATAATGTCGCTTTTGGTTTTCCAAATTTCATCAACAGCAGGCTCGCATTTTATCAGCTTTTTATTCTCGCCGAAAGTTAAAGAAAGTTTTCCTACGGCTCTTCCGTAACAATAGGCTTGCAGAATAGGTATTCCGTTTACCGTACCCGATACCGTGCGGTGGCTATGTGCCGACAACACTGCATCTAAACCCTTAATTTCAGTTAATTTTACCGCATTACCGCTTATAGCTTCATCTTTTTGATCTGAATCGATGTGTGTTAATGCAATAATTGCGTCAGGTTTTCCTTCTTTGGCTTTTCCTGCCATAAGATAGTCAACCCATTCTTGTCCCGCTGCAACAGGGTCTGTAAATTCCAAACCGCTGACATGCTCCGCACTTGTTAAGGTAGCCGTATCGGGGTGAGCCAAGCCGACAAAAGCAATTTTATATCCGCCTTTTGCGATTATCATATAGGGTTTTGCCCAAGCTATCGGTTTTTTCGTAGTTTTATCGATGATGTTGGCTGCTAAGAATGTGAAATTTCCATCTTTTTGCCATTTTGTCATGTGCTTAACACCCCAGTCAAACTCGTGGTTTCCGACGGCAGAGACGGTAACATTCATTGCCCGCATCATTGCGGAAACGGGTGCTCCGTATGTCAGATTGGATATAGCGGAACCCTGATAGTTATCACCGCCCGAAACTATAATCGTGTTTGGATTTTCTTTTCCGGCGGTTTTTGTATAACCTATCATCTTTGCCATACCTGCATTTTTACCTTTTCCCGGACGAGTATCTTCTGCAACATTGCCGTGAAAGTCATTAAATAAAAGAATATCGACTTGATTGCCCGGAGCCTTTGCTTGAATTGAAGCATATTGCGGTTCGGAATAATTGGAATCCGTTTCGCATGAAAAAAACAGCATTGAAAATGCAGCTATAACCATTACGAAACCCATAAATGCGAAAAATTTTTTATTGTTTTTTTGCATACTCAAACTCCTATTTATAAGATAGCTTTAGTATATACTAGAAAGGCAAAAATAACAAGATTAAATTTTTAAAATTATATTATTTTTTTCTGCCGGCCGTATTAACTTGTCAAAACCGAATCGTCATAAGCCCTTAAAATTTTAATATAACGGATTAAATCATTATCCATTTCTTGGATTATAAATACATACCCGCCTATAACCGTTTCCAGCCCCAAATAGGGGCGTTTACCTTCCCGCTTTAAATAATTAAACAAATACCCTGCTACCGTATTTCCATACGTATCATCAAAATCGGAATTTAAGCGGCGGTTTACTTCTTGAATACTTGTACCGCCGTTTACAATATAATCGCTTTCAGCCGCTCCTGCATATTCGCCGCCGTCGGTTAAATATTTATTTACTGCAAAAAGAATTGCGATTGAAACCACACCTAAAAAAGTTTCAAACATACTTCCCTCGTGGGTGGTAATAATTTTTCGAGCAATTGCAAATAGAACAACTTCTATTGCACTCGCGGGGGTTTGCTTAACAAGCATTTTTATAAATTCAAGCCCGATAACCAGTGAAAAAATAAGCGATAAAAAATCGGAAAACGAGGGAACTTTTCTATTTTTCACGGTATTAAAAAGTATATCCTTTAAATCGAAAAAAATCTGTATTGAAAGAAAAATAATGCCCACTATCATTGCAAATGCAAGAGCTATTTCGATTCCCGCAGCTATACCTGCAGCACGGTGTCTTAAATTTTGTGTATGAAAAAATACTCTAATTTTTCTCATTCATTTTTTCCCCATAAAAATATTTTGCAGGAAACATTAGTTTCCAAAAAATATTTTTTCAAGCAGTTTTGCTTTTGCAAAACTGCATACAATATACGATGTTTACCGATGAGGCAAACTCGCCGGATAAACAGTGAGGCACCATTTGTGCCGAACTGTTTATCAAACCTCCATAAAAACTTTTTGAAAAAATTATCAAAAGCCTTGCGGCTTTCGTTCTGTAAGGAAATTTTTCATCGTATCCGCTAAAGCGGATTGAATCAAATTTTTGAAAAATATTTTTTCAAGCCGTTTTCAGTTTTCCGTAAAACACGCTCATATTTGAATCTGCCGAAATGATAATAGTTTCGTTTTCGGAAGCGGAAATATTTTCGGCATTATCATTATAAAAAACAAATAAGGTCATTTTTTCCAAATTGAAAGTGCAGACCTTACGTACTGCGGCAGAAGCTGCCCCCTCTTGTATTTTTTGTGTTTCAATGTCTAATGCGCAAAAATTATTATATGAAAAAAGCCAGCCGATTTCGTTTTTTGCAATACTGAATTTTAGAGCCGATGAAGCATTTAAAAAGAAATTTTTTACGCTTGCATCAATTCCTTCTTGTACCATTACATTAAAATCCCGAACCTTACCCTCACTTATTGTTTTTGCACCGCCGTCAAAAGCATAAATCTCATAGGGTTTTAATTTCGTAAAATATGTTTCATTATGGCTTATTTTTAAATCGCCGGTAAGCGGAGAAATAAACCGCTGAATATTCGGCAAAACCGTAAAATTAGATTTTTCCAAATCGACGGTTGCAGAACTTATGCGCAGTAAAAAATCTCTTTTTGCATACTCCGCTTGCGGGGGATATATAAAAATTTGCGTTGTAGTCCCGCCTGACCATGAGCTTGTTTTAAAATCAGCCTCACCCAATTGTTGTATTCTCATTTTTATTCCGCCTCATGACGATAATAATATTAAAAAAATATAAAAAAGTCTATTGCCGGCATTGCAATATCTTCAGTGTTGTAGCTTGCAAACAAACAATAAATCTTATACAAAAAATCGGCAATAATCTAAATATTTTATATATAATAAGTATGAGTACAATACAAAATTTTAACGACCCGATATGCAAAGCCGAACTTTTTTCGCACATTACAAAACCTCTTAAGAAAAGCCAAGCCATAGTTCAATCAAATAAAAAACCGGATATGCGCGAACGGCTTTTGGAACGCGGACCTGAAAGTCTTACCGACTCCGACTTAGTTGCAATTTTACTGCGTACCGGTATAAAGGATAAATCGGTAAAAGTATTGGCTGACGACATTATTACCCATATCGATAAATCACGCCCTGAAAAAATAGAAAGTTATTTGCGTTCAATACGGGGGATGGGAGATTCCAAGATTTCTACAATTATGGCGGCAATAGAACTTGGACGGCGATATTATAATATGCATGGCAGAATAATAGCACATCCTTCCGACGCGGTACCTCTGTTACAGCATTATGCCGCAAGAAATCAGGAGCATTTTATATGTGTTTCGCTTAATGGAGCAAATGAAATAATCGCTACGCGCGTTGTAAGTATCGGGATATTAACAAAAGCACTTGTACATCCCCGCGAAGTTTTTTCCGACGCAATCAAAGAACGCGCTGCCGCAATAATTCTTGCACATAATCATCCGTCGGGAAACGTCTGCCCGTCTAAGGAAGATATTCTCATTACAAACCGTTTATATGAGGCGGGCACTATTTTAGGCATAAAAGTGTTAGACCATATAATTTTAGCCCCCAGCGGAGAATATTTCAGCTTTATTCAAAATGATATAAGTCTTAAAGGGGGATAATCGGGCAGCGATAAACCGAATAGTGAGAACCCGCTGCCGTAAAAAAAATAGAATATTTTAAAAAATCCGGCACGTTTTTTTAAGATGCCCTACAGTATAAAATAAGCCGCAGACATTTCAGCTTTCCATAAGCCGATTCGTTCATATACTACTTCGCTATATCTAAAACTCGCATAAACAGCGGCATAAAGGGTAATAGTAGATAGAAACCAAAAGCGACAAGACATTCACTAGCAGTTTGCCGCTAAGTACGACATTTTATGCGACAGTCCATTAAAAAGAGAAAAGAAAATGAAGTTTTCAAGGGGATTGAAAACCTATAAGTTTATACCGGATGTACACTTACAAAATAAGCGGATGATGGGAGTCGAACCCACGTCTCCAGCTTGGAAGGCTGGGGTAATAGCCGTTATACGACATCCGCAATAATAATAATTGATTATATATGTTTTTTATAATCTTGTCAAGATATCTCTTGAGCATTTTTTAAATTTTATAAAAATAAAAAACCGAATACGGCACCCAAAAATACAAAAAAAACGGGATGAATTTTTTTAAACATAAAAATCAAAACAATCAAAATACAGAAAAATCCAGCCTGCTTTATATCTACTAAATCAATCAATTTTCCGCTAATTTTAAATTTATGTACGGTAAAAACCGAAATATATAACACCTGCCAAAATGCTGTAGCAATCATTCCAAGGGCACCGGAGCGCAGCCCATAAAAACTTTTTTTTACCAATGGATATTCTTGAAAAGAAACGGCAAACTTTGCTATAATCAAAATAGCAACAAGGGATGGCAAAACCATTCCTGCGGTAAGTACTATACTACCCGGAATCCCATAAAGTTTATATCCTATGTATGTTGCCATATTAATCCCGATAGGACCGGGAGTAGATTCCGAAATTGCAACCATAGAAAAAAATTCTTCACTTGCAATAAGTCCTCTCGGAATAAGTTCTTGCTGCATTAATGTAATTGCAACCAAGCCGCCTCCTATAGTACAAGCACCGATATACATAAAAAGAAAAAACAAACCGGTTAAACTCATTTTGAACATTCCTTTCTGCCGCACTTTTTAAGCGTTTGAAAAAACCAGCCGAGAAATGCGGAGGCAAATACAACCCACACACCTTGCACTTTAAAAAATAACATTGCTGAAAATGCCGAAACCGCAATCAAAAATGTACATAAATCAAAGATAGTCTTTTTGCCGAAATCCAAAACAGCCCTCAGCAACAAAGCTGATACGGCAATATTCACGCCTTTTAGAGATTTTTTTACCCAAGGAATATCACTGAAATTTGTAATAAAAGCGGCAATAATCGTTATAGTAATTAAAGACGGAAGGACAATCCCAACGGTTCCAACAACAGCACCTATTACCCCGCATTTTTTATGCCCGACAAAAGTTGCAACATTTACGGCAATAATTCCCGGTGTACACTGCCCTATTGCAAAATAATCTATTATTTCTTCTTCGGTAATCCATTTTTTTGAGTCTACCAAATCACGCTTTAAAATGGGAAGCATGGCAAGCCCGCCGCCGAACGTAACCGCTCCTATCTTAAAAAATGTAAAAAAAAGAGAAAATAATATTTTTAAGTTTTCGCTTATTTTCATTTAAAAGCATGCCTATTGAAGAATATTTTTTGAATCATACCATATCTTTTCCAAACTATAAAAGTTACGGGCTGTTTGACTCATTAAATGAATAACAATCCCGCCTAAATCTATAAGTTTCCACTCATCGCCGTCCGGCATTTTTCGTTTTGTATGATATTCTTCCAAACCGTATTGCGGCATAGCTTCATAAATGCGTTTTTCCAAGCCGCCTGCATGAGCCGCACTTGTTACCGTACAGATAATAAAAAAATCCGTCCAAATATTTTTTTCCCGTAAATCCAAGACAACAGTATCTTCTGCCTTAAAATCTTTTAAAAGTTTTCCCAATTCAATGGCAGGTTTATAAAAATCAAAATTGTTAGCCATAATAAAATTACTCCTTATTTTTATTTACAACATAATATCCGTTAAAATCCGAACCCAAAATAAGGGTAAAGTCCACATTCGTTTCACTTCCATATTCGGCATCCGTAGGAAGTTGTGTAGTTTGAATGTTCTTGCAGCGGATAACTTGCGCAACAATTTGTGCAACGGACGGGTTTCCGATTCTGTCAATTAACACGGTTTCTTTGGCATATTCTTCCGTATTCCCAACGCTGACAACATCATATCCGAAACTCTTATATACTTCAGAGGTGTTTTTTGCAAGCCCCTGCACATTTGTTCCATTTAGAATTTCAATTGCATAAATACGTTCAAGAGCCGAATAATCTTCGGATGCTAAAACTGCGGTTGCTTGACGGATAATTTCTTTAATTTGCTGCCCGTCCCGAAACGGAAACAAGAGTTTTTTATCTTCAACATACCGTATTGCGCCGGTAAGTCTTTGAGGGACGAGCCGCTCAGAATCCATTTTGCATAGATACTCAAAAAGTTTTTTAAAATCTTCACCGCGCAAATTCGATTTAAAATTATCTTGAACAGCGGGAAATATTTTATCCGAAAAAACATCCGGTGAATTATCATTTAATGCACGGAACATTGCAAGCACGGCTTTTTGTTTTCGCAATGCCGCTTCTCCGTCTCCGTCAAGTTCATCTTCATAAATAAGATAATCACGCATTTTGTCGCCGTCAAGCGAAACCGAACCGGATGGCAAAAGAATCCGCGCTGCTTCGGTATCTATATCAACAGGAGTCGGAATAAATACCGAAAGACCGCCGAGCAAATCAGTTAACACTGAAAAATTGTCAAGGGTACACGTGATATAAATAGGAACGGAAATACCGGTAACTTTTTCCACCTCTTTTTGAAAACTTGTAATTCCCTTTTCCGTATAGACGGCACCTATTCCGTCCGTTCTATTTAAAGACTGAATAATCAAGCCCGTATTGGCGGGAATATCAAACATTGCAGCTCTTTTTGTTTCGGGATAATAAGCAATTACATTTGTCGAAATCGGAATGCCATTGTCTTCTATCACAACAAGAACCTTTAATATTTTATCATCGGAAAGATACGATGCGAGAGTATCGGAACGCATTTTTAGCAGCACAAGAATACCCGAACTTATAAAAACAATAAGAATCAATAAAAGAAATAAAATATTCTTTCCGGTATCCATAAGTTTAATTTTCATTGAACGTCCACAGCCTTTTTAATTTGATCATACATTTTTTTTGTAAAAGGATGAATCTTTCCGCCTTTTTTAAGCACGTAGTCATTTCGCCAATCCAGCACTGTAAGCATTAGACTGTCAAGTGAAGCAGTTTCCGCAACAAGCCGGAATTCCTCCGTACCGGGACGTTCAGGTTCAATTTTATCCGCGATATAGATTATTTTTCCCAAATCATCAATACCCTCATACCCGAACGTATGAAAAGCAACGGCATTTAAAACGGAATTATCCGTAATGCCGAACTCATTTTTTAGAATAATTGCGGCAGCCCGTCCGTGTAAAAGATTAGGTCTTTCTTTTTCTATATCGTCAATTCCAAGTCCGTCTTTTTCAACGGTTTTTAAAAGAATTCCATCGCTTTCGTCTTTGCAAATGTCGTGTGCAAGACCGGTAAAATAAGCAAGCTGCGGAGATACGGCTTCAGCATTTTGATTTTTTCGATTATTTAATTCTGCCAGATGAGCCGCATATTTTGCAACCCGTACCGAATGCTTATACCTTGACTCTTTTAAAACTTTTTTTGCATACGAATCTATTTTTTCGGTTAAAATATTTAAAGAAGTTTTTTGCATATCGTATTTTAAGTATATATTATTGAAACAATTTAATCAAGCATACGCATGGAGCACAATTTAATCCATAATAAGAAATTGGGGAATTGAGATAAATCTTAATACTATACCGTTTTTTGCCGATAATTAAAAACGTATGAATTCGTTCAAAAAACCGCGTGAAATTATAATCGGCGGAAAAGGTTCCGTTAAACGTCTCACTCTCGGCGGCACAGCACAAGTACTTTTACAGACTATGTGGAAAGCCACACTCATTGGAGCCGATTTACAAGAAATTGCCCGCACACTCGGCGGTTTTAAACAGCTCGGCTGCGATATTGTGCGCTTTGCCGTTCCCGATGCGGAATCTGCGGAGCAATTTATAAAACTAACCTCGATGACGGATATGCCGCTTGTAGCGGATATTCACTTTGATTATAAACTTGCCTTGCGGTGCATGGATGCCTGTGCCGCCAAAATACGAATAAACCCCGGCAACATCGGTTCAAGAGAAAAAACCGAAGCCGTTATAAAAAAAGCTGCCGATACCGGAACTGCAATCCGTATCGGTGTCAATTCCGGTTCGCTGCCGTCTGATTTAAAACAAAAAATAGACCATGCCAAACAAGATAAAAACATAAGCTCCGGCGAACTGCTTAAAATCCGCAGTGAAGCACTCGCCGAAGCCGCTGCACGGGAAACAGAAATTTTTGAATCGCTTAATTTTAAAAATGCAGCCGTTTCAATAAAATCGTCCGCAGTTGCAGAGACAATCCTTGCAAACGAACTTTTTGCTGCCCGCTTTGATAACCCGCTTCACTTGGGCGTAACGGAAGCAGGCCCCTTAATAGGAGGTATTATTAAAAGTACACTGGCATTTTCTCATCTTTTAAAAGAAGGAATAGGAAGCACTATCCGCGTCAGCCTTTCCGATTCTTGCGAAAATGAAATTATAGCGGGTAAAGAAATTTTAACCGAATGCGGAAAACGTTCAGGAGGCATACGGATTGTTTCCTGTCCCCGCTGCGGAAGAAAAGGTTTTGATGTTCAAGGCTTTGTAGAACGCTGGCAAGCAAAATTACTTTCAGAAAAAAAAGATATTACGGTTGCAATTATGGGCTGTGTGGTAAACGGCCCCGGCGAAAGTAAATACGCGGATTTAGGTATTACCGGTGCTGAAGATTCCGTAATATTATTTAAACACGGAAAAATTACGCAGCGTCTTGATCTTTTCAATTTAACCGAAGAAGAAAAAATCAAAGCCATAGATACGGCATTTGAAAAGGAGCTTTTAAGTTTATGATTTTTACGGTAACAAAAAACAAAAAAAATGAATTAAAAAAGAACATTCCGCTTGCAATATATGTTGTAATGATTACACTTTTTTTTAATCTTTATTTTCCCGTATCGCCGCAAGATACTGAAAAAGAAAAAGATAAAACATGGCATCTTTTAGAAATGGGTAAACTTAAAATGGAAAAAGGAGAATTCGGAGAAGCACTTCACTACGCCAACATTGCGCGGGAAGTTCATAAAAACCAAATAGAAAAAAAATACAAATCTCTTTTTAATTCCTTAAAACCAAAACAGGTAAAATATGCAGGAGACGATATTTTTGATGTGTATGCAGTTTTAAAAGATCGGGAAGATTATGACGCTTGTGCAATATTAGATGATATTTTTTTAACGCATCCTCCGGTATTTTTCGATCAGTCAATTTCAAAATTAATGACATGGCTTGAAAAAAAGACGGCATTCCCCGAAACGGATTTTTTAACCGGTCAAATTTATTCCGCTGAAGGAGAATACGGGCAGGCTCTTCATTATTATAAATTAGCTTGGGACTACCGCTTATTTTTAGAAATTCCGGATGCAAGGTTCAATATAATTTATGAACTTGCAGACACTTCAAAACTGCTCCATAAATATGATGATCAAGAAAAATATCTTTTGCTGGTGCTTACCGAAGACTCCATTTACGGTACTACCAATTTGGAAAGCCCGACATTACAAGCAATGATAAAAACCCTCACAACCGAAAAAACCGCCGAAAAATTTTTCTTATTGTATAGACACCATAACAGTATAGCATTAAAAGCATATATGGACCTAACCGAAATTTATTTGCAGGCGGGAAATACCGGACGCGCATTAACCGCTGCAGCTCTTGCAGCAAACATTGCCGTAACAAATTTAGACGAAGCCGTTTCAAAAGTTGATTTTAATTATTCGTATGAAAATTTTTCAAACCTCTTATATAAACTTACCGGAAAAGAAGAAATTCTCAACTGGGCGGAAAATCAAAATTTTTGGAAAGCCTTTTTAAATTTAGCGGATGCCCTTGCAGCGGAAAAATATACGGAACAAGCAGCATACTTATATCAAAAAATTGCCGAAAGCGTACCGTCAATAAAATATGCACAAGAAGCAGTATATAAAAAAAGAACATTATCAGAAAAACGTTGACACAAAAACCGTTAAAGTCTTGCCGATTTCATTATTTTATACTATAATTAACATTATCAGGAGGGATAATATGAATCCGTTACAAAACACAGAACCCAAAAATGTATTCCGTTGGTTTTACGAAATTTCACAAATTCCGAGAGGCTCAGGTAATGAGCGGGCTATCAGCGATTTTCTCGTAAAGTTTGCAAAAGATAGGAGCCTTGAAGTCTATCAAGATTCTGCAATGAATGTAATTATAAAAAAGCCCGGTACAAAAGGCTTTGAAAATTCACCTGCCGTTATTTTACAGGGACACATGGATATGGTCTGCGAAAAAGAAGCAGATTCGCCTCATGACTTCTTAAAAGATCCTATTAAATTTGTAGTAAAGGGCGATATGCTCTATGCGGATAAAACAACTTTGGGGGGCGACGACGGTATTGCAGTAGCGTATACGCTTGCAATTCTTGATGCAGACGATATTCCTCATCCGCCTCTTGAAGTTTTAATTACTACTGAAGAAGAAACCGGAATGGGCGGTGCGATGGCATTGACCGGAGAACACCTTTGTGCGAAAAGACTTTTAAATATTGATTCGGAAGAAGAAGGTATTTTTTTAGTCAGCTGTGCGGGCGGTGCAAATGTGCATACATATTTTAAAATTGAAACCGAGCCGCTTAAACATACCGCAATAAAAATTACCGTTTCAGGATTGACCGGCGGACATTCCGGTATGGAAATTAAAAACCAAAGAGGAAATGCAATAAAACTCTTAGGAAGAATTTTATTTAAACTTAAAGAAAACTCAAAGATAAATATCATCGAAATTGCAGGAGGTTCAAAACATAATGCAATAGCAAAAGATTCTTATGCGATAATTTCAACGGCAAATGCCGATGAAATTTTAAACATATTCAAAACCGCAAAAGAAGAGCTAAAAGCCGAATACCGGAGTGCCGACAAACTTTTATCGCTCACCGCCGAAAAAATACAAACGCAAAAAACTGAAATGTTTACTGAAAAACTTTCAACCGATCTTATCGATTTTGTGATGATGGTGCCGGATGGCGTAAGGTATAAAAGTTTGGAAATACCCGGTCTTATTCAAACCAGTTTAAATAACGGTATTCTTGAAGAAGAAAACGGAAAACTTAAATTTACGATTTCCGTAAGAAGCAGCGTAAAAAGTGCTCTGGACGAAACTTGCAATATTATAAAAATTCAAGCTGAACATACCAATGCCGAATTTGAAAAAGCATCGGAATATCCTGCATGGGAATATAATCCCAATTCGCCTGTACGCGATATTGCAATCAACGTTTACAAAAATCTTCCGCAAAAAGAGCCGACCCGCCCCGAACCTGTTATAACAGCTATTCATGCAGGACTTGAATGCGGGCTTTTAACCAAAACCCTGCCGGGTATCGACGCAATCAGTTTCGGTCCTAATCTCTATGATGTTCACACTCCAAATGAACACATGAATATTCCGTCCGTAGAACGCACTTGGAAATTCTTGTTAGCATATTTAAAAGAGCTGCGATAAAACGTACTACTTTTATAAACCTTACGCTTTGTTAGCGTAAGGTTTATTGAGGGTATCTGTATCCCCCTAAAAAAACTTTTTTATATCTTTACATAGGCTTCCGAAAATTCTTTACAGTCTATGTTTTTACATCTACTTTTTTACTATTGACTATTCCATAATTATATGAGATAATACAACCGAATTTGTAGAATTTTTTTGCAAATATTTTTTCTGTTTAGTTCAGATAGGAGGAATTTTATGGATATTAAAAATTATCCTGCGGAACCTTTTAGAATTAAGGTTGTAGAAACTGTTAAGATGATTGACCGTGCACAGCGCGAAAAAGTGGCAAAAGAAGCCGGCTACAACACTTTTCTGATTAATTCGGAAGATGTGTATATCGACTTACTCACTGACTCTGGTACGAACGCCATGAGCGACAAGCAATGGGGCGGAATGATGATAGGCGATGAAGCATACGCCGGAAGCCGCAACTTTCATCACCTTGAACAAACCGTTCAAGAAATCTTCGGCTTTAAACATCTTGTTCCTACTCATCAAGGGCGCGGTGCCGAAAACCTGCTTTCCCGTATTGCCATTAAACCCGGTCAATATGTTCCGGGCAATATGTACTTTACCACAACTCGCTATCATCAAGAAGCAAACGGCGGTATCTTCGTAGACATCATTAAAGACGACGCTCATGACGCAGGGAAAAGAGTTCCCTTTAAGGGCGATATAGATCTTGCAAAACTCGAAAAACTTATTCATGAAAAAGGGGCTGAAAACATTGCCTATGTTTGCTTAGCGGTTACCGTAAACCTCGCAGGCGGTCAGCCCGTTTCTATGAAAAATATGCGCGAAGTAAGAGAACTCACCAAAAAACATGGAATTAAAGTTTTCTTCGACGCAACCCGCTGCGTTGAAAATGCTTACTTTATTAAAGAACAGGAAACAGGCTATGCCGACAAAACAATAAAAGAAATCGTACACGAAATGTTCAGCTATGCAGACGGCTGTACGATGAGCGGTAAAAAAGACTGTATCGTAAATATCGGCGGTTTTCTCTGTATGAATGATGATGAGCTTTTCCAAGCAGCAAAAGAATTCGTTGTTGTATTTGAAGGTATGCCCTCTTACGGCGGTATGGCAGGACGCGATATGGAAGCCATGGCAATAGGTTTGCGCGAATCATTGCAATTTGAATATATTGAACACCGAATTAAGCAGGTGCGCTATTTGGGAGACAAGCTCCTAGAAGCGGGAGTTCCCATTATTGAACCTGCAGGCGGACATGCAATTTTCCTTGATGCACGCCGTTTCTGTCCTCATTTGGAGCAAACTCAGTTTCCGGCGCAAGCCTTGGCGGCAGAGCTTTACATCGAATCCGGTGTGCGCAGTATGGAACGCGGTATCGTTTCGGCAGGACGCGACCCGAAAACGCGCGAAAACCATATCCCGAAACTCGAAACCGTCCGCTTGACAATTCCGCGCCGTGTTTACACATATAAACACATGGACATCGTTGCCGACGCGGTTATCAAATTGTTTAACCACAAAGAAGTTATTAAGGGCTTAAAGTTCGTGTATGAACCGAGACAGCTCCGCTTCTTTACGGCTCGATTTGAACACATCTAAAACGGAATAACGGACAGCCTCGGCATTACTGCCGAGGCGTAATGTGTTTGCACCGTTAATCTATATTCATATAAAATTTTTTTATATATCTAATTCGTGCGTCTGCTTTATCCCAAAATTTACTTTCAGGATAGGCTTCTATAAGCGTTTGATACGCTTTTAAAGCCTGCTTTATATTCTTATTTTTACCGTTAAGTTCATACGCCTGCCCGCACAAAAACCAGCCCTCATCCTGTCTAACCGTATAATTTTTTAGAAAATCTTCAAGCAAAGAAAGAGCCTCAGAAGACGCTGCTTCTGCAATCAGCTGTTCCGCTTTTTTGAGAATCTCGTCCGGAGATAAATCACTTGCTTTTTGCCCCTGTGTAGATGCATCTTTTTCTACATTAGTTGTTAATTCGGGAGAATCAAACACGTTTTTATCTTCCGCTGAGTTAACTGTAGACGATTCAGGTTGAATTTTCCTGTATGTATCGGTTTCATATTCAGCTTCATTTTTTATATATGAATTTGAACTCTCAGCAGTATCGGGTTTTGAATCCTTGTTTTGTTCATGTTCTATACGGCCGGCTTTATAATCGGGAGCCCTTACGGTATTTGTCAGTTTTTCTTTTGGACTTTCTACTTTAACCGATAAAGCATCGGCAATAAATTCATCCGAAAAAACATCAAAATATGAAAAGTTTAGAATATAATTTCCGGGAGCCTCAGCATCGAAATGAAATACCGAAAGACCGTCTTGCAGTTTTCGCTGACGATATTTTATCCCCTTTTGTGCAGTTGTTTCCCCTAAATAAATCCATCCCTCACCCGGATAAACAACTTCAAGTTTTTGTCCTGCATATAACCTTACATTTCGAGAAGCCTTAGCCTCTTTAACATCATCGGGTTCCGTACTCGGAAATTCAGAAAAAATTTGGGCGGAGTCAGTACTTTCATCAGGAATAAAGGGGGCTTTTCCTATAGGTTCAGCCTCTTCTGCCGATTCTTCTTCGGATTTTTTTTCTTTGTAGTCTGCCTCAGTTTTAGATTCGGGGACAGTATTATGTTGCATCTCAGCTTGTCCTACGGCAACATTATCGTTTACAGAATTTACTGCGGTATCTTTTTTTTGGGGTTCGGCAGGGGGGATTTTTATCTCATCTGCAACAGTCTTTTTAGTCTCACCGGTTTTCGTCTCCGTACCCAAAAGAGGTGTTTCCAAAACGGAAACATCGCCATCATCTTTTGTATCTTCATGATTAGCGGGTAATGTTTCTTCTTCCGAATTTGCAGGAATAACGACTTCTAAGGGAGGCTCATCCTGCAAAGATTTTGGATAAACAGCACTATCTACAACATTTTCCGAAACGGCAGGTTCTTTTTGCGGATTTTTTTCTTGCGGGACGGTTGTTTTTGTTTCACTATTATTTGCTTTATCCGTATTACCGTCCAAAACAGTTTTCTCCGCAGCATCTACGCCGCTGACGGTATTTTCGATATTTTTTTGGGAGTTATAATCTGAATCCGGTTCCTGTAAACCGGCACTTTGTTTTACGGTTGTACAGGAAGCTGCCAAACATACAAACAACAGAACAATAAAACAAAGACAAAAAAATTTTTTCACGGTGCCGCCTCCAAAATATTATCTATAATTTTTTTGTTTTTTTTATGCAAATTTTCCATAGCTTCTGCAGAGGGGGGCTCATACCAAAACTCAAGTTCGCTTGCGTCCCATATTTTACGCTGTTCGCGGGAAAACTGAATAGGCGGAAGTTTTAGAGGTTCGTCCAAAAGCCAAAAAACGGCTGGATCTATTTTAAAATTAGGCGAATTCCCTGTCAATGGCAAATCACCGATTTCGCTCAAAGCAGGCGGATTTTTTTCCGAATCGGCTTTTCCATTATTCGAAAATACAAGGATGAGAACAACCGTAATAATAAGCACAGCTATTGTGGAACATACGGCTATCAAAATAAATTTTTTATTTTCTGCAATAAAACCTTGCACTTTTTCGCCGGATGTTCTAAAAAATTCTTCTATATTATTTTTGATATTCTTCACCGGATGTATTATCCTCCTCGTTTTCAATAACGGTTTTTATCCTTTTAGGAGGATGCGGAGGCAGATACACGTTTTCTTCGGGTGCGACCTCTTCCTCTTCAAAACTGTCTTCAACCAAATCCATGTTTTTAACGGTTTGTTCCGATTCCGCGTCAAGTTTAATGGCGATGACTTTTGAAACTCCCGATTCCTGCATCGTTACCCCCAACATTGTCTTTGCTCCTAAAACTGTTTTTTTGTTGTGCGTAATTATAATATATTGACTTACATTTGCAAAACCGCGCAGCGTTGTAACAAAACGCGTAACATTTTGCTCGTCAAGAGCAGCATCAATTTCGTCCAAAAGACAAAAAGGCGAGGGCTTAACCATATATGTTGCAAATAAAAGCGCAACTGCCGTCATTGATTTTTCTCCGCCTGAAAGAAGTCCTATGTTTTCAAGTTTTTTTCCCGTAGGCTGGGCAAAAATTTCTATGCCGGATTCCAAAACATTTTGAGGATCGGTTAAGCGTATCTCTGCTCTGCCTCCTCCGAAAAGCCGGCGGAACATATTATGAAAATTCTTTTTAATCTTATTATATGTTTCCAAAAAAAGCTCCGTAGATTCCGCTGTAATTTCATCGGTAATGCGCTGCAAATCTTCCCGAGCCTTGTCCAAGTCGTTGATTTGTTTATTTAAAAATTCATACCGCTCTTTAATTCCCGCAAATTCTTCCGGAGCCATAAGATTTACATTTCCAAGCGAATCAAGTTTTTGCTTTACTTCCGAAAGTTTAGTTCTTAAATCCGAAGCGGAGTCGGTAAGAGTAAACATCCGCTCTTCAAATTCCATAAGTTCACGCGAGTGGCGTTCTCGAAAGTTGTCTTTTGTGTTGCGTATGTCGGCTTCGATACTTGCAAGGTCAAAATGGAATTTCTCCAAAAGAGAATTTGCTTTTGAAAGTTCCGCAGTTAATTTTTCTATTTTCCCGCGTTTACTTGCCAAATCCGAGTTCTTAATTGAAATATCATTTTGCAGTTTTTCAAGCTCATCGGTTAATTTTCTACCTTCATATTCTATGGAATTTATTTCGCCTTCAAGCTCGGCAATATCCTCTTCGGTTTGCTTTAACTGTTTTTCTTCCGCAAAATATTCATTCTCCAAATCTTTAAGAAGAGTCTGCTGCGAAGTCAGCTGACGCTCCAAAAGTTTTACTTGACTTTCGGCATTTTCCGCTTGGGCTTCAACCTGTGTTTTGCTTATACGAAGTTCTTCCAGTGTATTTCTATACTCGCCTATTTTTACGGAAAGTTCATTATTTTCACCCGTTAAATCTGAAATTTGTTTTCTGGCAGTTTCAACAGCTTGACGATTTTCCAAAATGGAATTATCTACAGAACGTTTTTTGGTGATAATACCTTGCGGTGCTAAAAACTCATCAATAAAACCGGCAGAAGATTTTTTGTATTTTTCAAGGTTTGTCTCAAGCTCGTTTGCAATTTCGAAAAGCGAAGCAAAACTTTGAACGGCATTATCTGCAAATTTTTTTACGTCTTCTTCCGAAGGGTTGTGAAGAACGGCAAAATCCGAAAAAATATTTTTTCTTCCTGCAACAAGTATTTTAAGCCTGCCTAAGGTTTCTTCCAATGCCTTCTCTGCTTCAATTCTTGCAGAGGAAGAATAACCGGCAGCCCTTAACTTTTTATCAAGCTCGGTAACAATGTCTTCGGTTATGGATTTAAGTGTTTCTTCCATTTCAAAGCGGAGTTCGCCTAAATGTGTTATTTTCCTTTCAAGCTCTTTTATTTTTTCTATATTTGAGTTTATTTTGCCGCTTGCAAGTTTTATATTCTCTTCAAATTCCCGTGCATTTTTTTCTATATAGGCAACGCGTTTTTTAAAGTCAAATACGGCAGCGGATTTTTCTGCAATATCTTCACGTAAATTTTCTACAGCTTCCCGTATCGAAGTACTTCTTGCTTCAAGCTGACTTAATTTAAGTTTTAATTCGGAGCGGCGTTTATTATAAATTTGAACCTGCTCTTGTTTTCCTTTTTGTTCAATAGCAAGACTTGTAACTCTAGTCTGGTAAGATGTCAGTTTTTCTTCCATCTCGTTTACAATATCCATGTTTTCCGAAAGCATATTATGAATACTGTCGATTTGCTCTTGAATGGAATTACGCTTTTCGGAAGATTCTTGAATGTTTTGTTTTTTTGCAGCAAGCCCGTCAACAAAACTTTTTAAGCGTAAAAGCTGAATATCACGTTCATACTCAAAAATACTTTCTTTAAATTCTCTATATTTTATAGTTTTTTCAGATTGAATTTTCAACGTGTCATAGGAGCGGCGGACTTCGCCTAAAACGCCTTCAATTTGACGCATATTTTCTTGAGTTTTTTCCAACTTACTTTCGGCTTCTTGCCTTTTTATTTTAAATTTAGTAATACCTGCCGCTTCTTCAAATAAATAGCGACGTTCTTCAGGCTTGCTTGAAAGAATTTGGTCGATTTTACCCTGCTCCATTACCGAATAAGCTACTTTTCCAACGCCGGTATCCCAAAAAAGTTCTCGAATTTCTTTTAATTTTGCAGGTTGATTATTTATAAAATATTCGCTTTCTCCGGAGCGGTAAAGGCGGCGTTTTATGCCTATTTCACTCATTTCCAAATTTAAAAGACCATTTTCGTTGCTTATAGTTAAGATAACTTCTGCAATGTTAAGCGGTTTCCTTGATTCGGTTCCATTAAAAATAACATCTTCCATTTTATTGGCGCGTAGGGTACGCGAAGATTGTTCTCCCAATACCCATTTTACCGCATCAACTACATTACTCTTTCCGCAGCCGTTCGGTCCCAAAAGAGCTGTTATTCCATCGGCGAATTCTATTTTGACTCTGTCGGGGAATGATTTAAACCCGAATATCTCAAGGCTTTTAAGAAACATAGCCTTGTCTTCCTTTAACAATATACATATTTTTGATTATACACTTATTTCGCGAGTTTGTCAGTAGAGCGGCAAATATAAAAGCCGTTAGGGTTTCCATATTTGCCGATTTTATGATTGAGATATATAAACCAATTCTTAGAGTTTTGTTTATTCGTTTGCCCAAGTAAGTTTTTCTTCACACAACGCAGCAAATTCTTTTGCAATTTTCTTTGCGTCTGCAAGCGGAATAACGGCTTCTTGGTTTAATGTTTTTTCAAAAAACATTTCGATTGATTTAAATGTATCGGGAAGAGGATAAAACAAAAAAGCAAAATTTATTCCCTCCGGTTTTACAACAGTAAAAGCCGAAATTGCCTCTTGAGGTTCCTTACTAAACATAATCGTCGATTGATTTTTTGCGGTCAAGATATTCGCTTCTTTAAAGCGCAATGGCACTTGGAACCCCTTAGCCCTGAATACAGGCTCCGTCGCTTTATGCGGAAAATTAGCAGGCTCAACCAAAAGGAATAATTTTTTTCCGTTTGTTTGAAATGTCAGTCCGTCACCGCTCATATAAATATCTTTTACTGTGGAATAAGAAATGATTTCATATACACTGTAAGCCGATTCTTCTTTAAAAAAAGAAGACACAATATATCCCTGATCCATAGGTAATTTATTTTGGGCATACGCCTCAAAAAGATCAACAGCTTTTAAAGTAGCCATAAACAACTCCTTTTATTACGTTTATGCTTATTATACATCTTTTTTGCCAAGTCTTCAAGTCTTTTTGTCGTTTTGTGTCGTTTTGTCGTTTAAAAGACGGCCTTTTAATAAAATTTTAAATTTATATTTTTTCAACCAAAAATGTAAGACCTTCTCTGCGTATAATTTTAACCGAAGTGCCGGCCTCAATTTTACCTGAAATGGAAACGGCATTCCATGTTGTGCCCTTATATTTTATCCTGCCTTCCTCTTTTTCGGAAATAGGTTCCAAAACTTCGGCAAATTCAAATATCTTTTTACCGTCGTTTTTATCGGGATAAAAGAGTGTTCCTTTAAAAATCGTTTTAAATTCTTTACGTAAAAAAACAAGCGGTAAAATAGAAAAAGAGATAAAAATTATGGATTGAAATATAAAATTTGAAATAAAAAGTGAAAAAAGAGAAGCAAAGATTGCACCGAAACCGAAAAAGATAATTACAAGTCCGGGAATAAACAGTTCCAAACCAATACAAATAAGACCTGCAAGCAGCCATATAACCCACAATCCCATAATACTCCTCTCCCATAAAAACTTTTTGCAGGAAGCTTCAGCTTCCAAAAAAAGTTTTTTCAGTGCTTTTGCAACGAAGTGAAAAAGCACATACAATATACG
>CALINC010000151.1 GCA_938045195.1 uncultured Treponema sp. | reverse complement strand
GCATTTCTAATTTTTGTGAGCATATCTGCTATCGGATCTGAAACACTCATTATCGCTCCTCCTACCAACTTGACTTTGTAACGCCGGGAATCTGACCTTCGCTTGCCAATTTTCTAAAGCAAACACGGCACATCTTGAATTTTCGCAGATAACCTCTAGGGCGTCCGCAAACCTTACACCTATTGTACTGTCGTGTCGGATATTTCGCTTTTCTGTTAGCTTGATTAATTTTCGCTGTTGTAGCCATGAAATCCTCTCTTACTTCCTAAAGGGCATACCAAACTTTACAAGAAGCGATCGTGCTTCTTGGTCGGTCGCGGCAGAAGTTACCACGTTTACATTTAAGCCTGAAATTCTTTCGATTTTATCAAAGTCAATTTCCGGAAAAATGATTTGCTCGGTAATACCAACTGAATAATTTCCGCGTCCGTCAAACCCATTCGGATTTACTCCGCGGAAATCCTTAACACGCGGCAAAGCAACATTTATAAAGCGGTCTAAGAATTCATACATTCTTGCACCGCGAAGTGTTACCATTGCCCCAACCTCATTTCCCTCACGAAGTTTAAAGTTTGCTATACTCTTTTTTGCCTTTGTTTTCACAGCTTTTTGACCGGTAATTGTTTCCAAGTCAGTTACTGCAGCATCAAGTAGTTTCCTATTCGTGAGAGCTACACCAACACCCATGCTTACTACGACTTTTTTAAGCCGAGGAATTTGCATAACAGAACTGTAGTTAAATTCCTTTTTAAGCTCGGGCATGATTTGTTCTGTATAGACTTTCTTAAGCCGAGGTATATAATTACTCATTATAACGCTTCTCCACATTTGCGGCAAATTCTTTTCTTTTTGCCGTCTTCTATTTTGTATGCAATACGGGTTTTCCCGCACTTCTTGCATAGTATCATAACATTAGAAGCTGAAATCGGAGCTTCAATTTCGACAATACCGCCTTGGTCTTGCTGGCTTCGCCTTTTCATGGCTTTTTTTACCATGTTAAGTCCGCGTATGATGACCTTATTTTTGTCTTGTAAGACTTTAACGACCTCTCCGCGTTTACCTTTTTCAGTGCCTGCAATCACTTCAACATTGTCATTACGGTGAATCCTGATTTTTCCTGCCATAAAACTCTCCTTAAAGGACTTCCGGAGCAAGAGAAATAATCTTCATGTAATCGTAATCACGAAGTTCTCTGGCTACAGGACCGAAAATGCGCTTTCCTTTCGGGTTCTTATTATCATCAACAATAACGCATGCATTATCATCAAAGCGGATATAAGTTCCGTCGGGGCGGCGGTATTCTTTAGAAACACGTACAATAACCGCTTTTTCCACTGCGCCTTTTTTAATAACCGATGTCGGCAAGGCTTCTTTAACCGCAACAACAATTATATCTCCAATGCCTGCATATCTGCGTTTTGAACCGCCGATAACCTTAATACATTCCACGAGTTTAGCACCCGAGTTATCGGCAACGTTTAATCTTGTTTCTACCTGTATCATTTACATTACCCTCGTTTACTTAGCTCGCTCAATAATTTCAATGAGCCGCCATGACTTATCTTTGCTGATAGGTCTATGTTCTACAATCCGTACCGTATCGCCGATGTGAGCCGAATTCTCTTCATCATGAGCTTTGTATTTTTTACTGCTCGATACGTATTTTTTGTAGAGCTTATGAAGTTTTTTGGTACGCACTTCAACTACAATAGTTTTATTCATCTTGTCGCTTGTTACGATACCAACAAACTCGCGCTTCCCGATTTTTTTAACATTCTCTTTAGCTTCCACGGGTCTGCTCCTACTTTACATCTTCACCCGCCAATTCTTTTCGGCGGATAAACGTATTTAACATCGCTATTTCGCGACGCATAGTTCGCTTTTCAACAGGGTTGTCCAAATGCCCAACCACAGCTTGAAATCTTAAATCCATGTACTTTTGTTTTAAGCCGTTGCGTTTCGAAACAAGTTCCGTGTACGACATTTCTTTGTATTTAGACTTATTCTTCATGATAACGCTCCTTAGTCAGTCTGAATTTGCGCAGCAAATCTCGTTTTAAACGGAAGTTTGCTCCCTGCAAGAAGCATGGCTTCCTCTGCCAAAGTTTTATCGACACCGGCTAATTCAAAAATAACCGTTCCGGGTTTTATTACCGCAACCCAATATTCCGGAGCACCTTTTCCTCCGCCCATTCGGACTTCAGCAGGTTTCTTTGAATAAGGTTTGTCAGGGAATACCCGAATCCACAACTTTCCGCCGCGCTTGATTTTTCGGTTTAAAGCAACACGAGCGGCTTCAATTTGTCTATTAGTAAGCAAAAACGGTTCAAGAGAAACAAGTCCGAATTCTCCGAAGTCTATTTTATTACATCTCGTAGCTTCACCCTTAATTCTTCCACGCTGAACCTTTCTATGTTTTACTCTCTTAGGACTAAACATAACCTATTGTCTCCCCTCTTGAGCGGGCTTTTCGGAGCGCTGTTTTCGCTGCTTTTTAAGCAATGCACCCGCGTCTTCCTTTTGCTCGCCGCTGAACATCATTCCGCCGTATAGCCAAACCTTACAACCGATTTTCCCGTAAGTTGTTTCGGCTTCAGCGAAACCGTAATCAATATCAGCACGGAGTGTATGAAGAGGAACACGCCCCTCTTTCATTTCTTCCGTTCTGGACATATCAGCACCGCCTAAGCGTCCTGAGATTCTAATTTTTATACCTTGAGCACCCGATCGCATCGTGTTAAAACAAGCCTGTTTTAAAACTTTGCGGAAAGAAGCTCTGCCTTCCAGCTGGCGTGCAACGTTTTGGGCAACTAAAGCGGCTTTAAGCTCAGCTCTTTTAATTTCCTTAATCTTAATTTGCACTTTCTTTCCGAGCTTTTTCTGTACGGCTGCCCCTATTTTTTCGATATTGGCACCTTTTACACCGATAATAACACCGGGCCGTGCCGTATGAATCATTATCGTAATCCTCTGGGGATGACGGATAATTTCAACTTCCGCAATATCCGCATTTTTGCATTCAGGAATATCCCGAAGCATAGAACGAATTTTCAAATCTTCGTGCAGCAAGTCGGCATATTCTCTAGGGTCTGCATACCAGCGGGAACTCCATGTTTTATTTATACCAAGTCTTAATCCTGTAGGGTTTACTTTCTGTCCCATTTTATTCTCCTGCCTTCTCTGCAACGACAACGGTAATATGACACATACGCTTTAAAAGTATATCCGCATTGCCTTTACTTCGGCACCATATTCGTTTTAGCCGAGGCCCTTCATCAATCATAATGTCCTTAACAATGAGACTGTCTTCATCAAGCTGCTTGTTTCTATCAAGAGCATTCGATGCAGCAGATTTCATCGTTTGAGAAATAAGACTTGCTCCTTTTTGGGGCATATTCTCCAAAATTGCCATTGCCTCAGGGTACGGCTTGCGTTTTACAATATTCGCAACCGGTCTTACCTTCGTAGGTGAAGCAATAAGGAATTTAGTTGTTGCCCGATATCCTGTTTTTTCAGTCATCTTATTCACCTATTTTCCAACCTTCTTGTCGGAATTTGCATGCTTTCGGAATGTCCGCGTAGGTGCAAATTCACCAAGTTTATGCCCAACAAGATTCTCGGTTATGTAAACCGGAATCCACGCCTTGCCGTTATGCACTGAAATAGTGTTACCAACCATTTCAGGAATAATAGTAGAACATCGGGAATAAGTCTTTATCGGCTTTTTTTTACCCGATTTGTTCATTTCGTTTACATTTTTAAAAAGGCTCTTTGCAATAAAAGGCCCTTTTTTTACTGATCTTGACACTTATTCACTCTCCCCTACTTCTTTCGTCTTGAGACAATGAACTTGTCGGAAGGATTACGCTTTTTGCGGGTTTTATACCCCTTACAGGGTTGCCCCCAAGGAGTAACGGGATGTCTTCCTTTCCCGCGTCCTTCACCGCCGCCCAATGGATGGTCTATCGGGTTCATCGACATACCGCGTACGGTAGGACGAATACCCAGCCATCTTGACCGGCCAGCCTTGCCAAGACTTGTATTCATGTGATCTTCATTGCCGACTTCGCCTATAGTAGCATAACACTTTTTATGCACCAAGCGAGTTTCTCCTGAAGGCAGTTTTATGGTAACATATTCGCCTTCTTTTGCAGCAACCAACGCCCCGGCACCTGCCGAACGCGCCATCTGCCCGCCGCGTCCTATTGTAAGCTCAATATTATGCACGGTAAAACCTACGGGAATTACTTCCAGCGGAAGAGCGTTTGCAATATTTAAAGCAGCCATCTCCCCGCTCATAATTTTCTGCCCGACTCTTAATCCTTTAGGAGCGATAATATACCGCTTTTCGCCGTCAGCATAGAAAATCAATGCAATGTTCGCACTGCGGTTCGGATCATATTCAATCGTCCTCACAGTACCCGGAATACCATATTTGTTCCGCTTAAAATCGATTTGTCGGTATTTTTGTTTATGTCCGCCGCCTTGCCCTCGAACGGAAATGCGTCCTCTTGAATCGCGTCCTGCCCTATTTTTCTTACCTGTTGTAAGAGATTTTTCAGGCTTCTGAGCTGTAACCTCATCTTTCCGCAAATCAATACGTCCGCGTAGTCCGGGCGTCATCGGCTTATATTCTTTTAGAGCCATCTTGCTATCCCCTTAAAGCACAAGCATCATGCTTATGCACCTTCAAAAACTTTAATCGTTTCGCCTTTTGCAAGTCTTACGGTTGCTTTTTTCCAAGAAGAAGTTTTACCTTCTTTGTAGCGAAGACGTTTTATTTTTCCACGAACATTAACAACAGTACAATCTTCAACTTTTACATTGAACAGTCGGCGTACTGCTTCCTTTATTTGAATCTTAGTAGCTTTTTTTGCCACCTTGAAAACATATTTACCCTGCTCGCGAAGTTCCGTACTTTTTTCCGTAAGAACAGGCGCGATAATTATATCATTATATTCCATTATTCCGCCTCCTTACACCCGTAAAACTGCGAAAGATTTTTTGCAGCGGATTCAAGCACGATAACTTTTCTGCCATAAAACAAGTCGTGAGCCCTCAGTCTGTTATATGCCAAAAGAGAAAGATGCGGAATATTTCTTCCCGCTCTTCTAATCATTGCGTCATCATCTTTTAAAATAACAACAGTTCTCTCGCCTTTTGCAAAATTATTTAAAATCTTAACAAAATCTTTTGTTTTACCGCTTTCCACTGTAAAATCTTCAATTACCGTTAACCTGTCATTTTGAGCTTTTAAGCTCAAAATAGATTTCATAGCCAATCTTTTTGCTTTTTTAGGCATAGAATAGCTGAAATCACGAGGCTTCGGACCAAAAACAACACCGCCTCCAACTAAAAGAGGAGATTTTTTATCACCTCGGCGCGCCCGTCCCGTACCTTTTTGTCTATAAGGCTTGGCATTTGAACCGTGAACCTCAGCTCTGCCTTTCGTACAAGCCGTTCCAACACGCTTATTGGCTAATTCATTATTGATGGCGTAGTAAATAACTTCATCATTTACGGGAAGACCGAACACCTTGTCATCAAGATTTATTGTCCTCAATTCTTTACCATCGACTGAATAAACTTTCTTTTCCATGTCTTCTACCGTCCTTATCTCGCGCGCTTAACTGCGGATTTTAAGAATACCGTTGCATCCTTTTTACCCGGAACAGAACCGCGAACCATTACAACACCCAATTCGGGATCAATCTTTACAACTTGCAAATTTTGAACGGTAACCTTATCAGACCCCATTCTTCCGGGCATCGTCGTATTTTTAAACGAGCGACCCGGCGTTGTACACTGCCCCGTTGAACCTGCCTCTCTATGGAATTTGGAACCATGACTGGCTCGTCCTCCCCCATAGCCCCAGCGCTTTACAACACCTTGAAACCCCTTACCTTTTGAAACCGCAGTAACATCCAAATAAGGAACTTTTTCAAAAATTTCAACACCAAGTTTATCCCCGACTTTTACTTCTTTGTCGAAACCGCGGAATTCTTTTAAAAGACGCAAAGGCTTTACGTCTTCCGAGAATTGACCGGCATAAGGCTTACTTGTGTGCTTTTCTTTGAGCTCACCCAAACCGAGAACAACCGAAGAATAACCGAATTTATCTTCATTCTTCAAAGCGACTACGGTATTAGGCTCTACCTGAATAACAGTAACCGGCATAAGATGCCCTACTTCGTTAAAAAGCTGCGTCATGCCGATTTTTTTACCAATCAGTCCAATCATTTAAATTCTCCTAAGGTACGCACCCCTGATTAAAGGCCGTCTACCATACATATTTATTGTTTAATTTCTACATCAACACCGGCTGACAATTCCAACGCCATTAAAGCATTCATAACCTCAGCCGAAGGCTCAATAATATCTATAAACCTTTTATGCGTTCTCATCTCAAACTGCTCACGGGATTTTTTATTTACGTGAGGAGAGCGAAGCACCGTATACTTGTTAATCCTAGTAGGAAGCGGAATCGGACCGCAAACTTTTGCGCCGGCTTTTTGAACAGCCTGCACAATAGCTTTCGAACTCTGATCAACCAATTCAACATCGAATCCGCGGAGTTTTACGCGAATTTTTTCTTTCATCATCATTTCCTCCGAAAAGACGCAAAAACGGCTTTTTAGCGGTAAGCCGACGAAAAAGCCGTTCTACATCATTTATTCGATAATTTGAGTTACCTGTCCCGAAGCAATAGTTCGTCCGCCTTCACGGATAGCAAGTTTAAGACCTTGATCCATAGCAATCGGGTGAATAAGTTCGCCGATAATCTTAACATTATCACCGGGTTTAACCATATCGGTACCTTCAGGAAGATTTACCGTTCCTGTAATATCTGTGGTTCGGAAATAGAACTGAGGTCTATATCCTGAGAAGAACGGACTATGACGGCCGCCTTCTTCCTTTGAAAGAACGTAAATTTGAGCTTCAAATTTTGTATGAGGCTGAATTGAACCCGGTTTTGCAAGAACTTGACCGCGTTCAACTTCTTTCTTTTCAACGCCTCGAAGAAGAAGACCTACGTTGTCTCCCGCTTCACCTTCGTCAAGAAGTTTATTGAACATTTCAATACCGGTAACAACGGTTTTCTTTGTAGGACGTATACCGACAATTTCAACTTCTTCATTCATTTTGATAACACCGCGCTCAATTCTTCCCGTAACAACAGTACCGCGCCCCGAAATTGTAAAGATATCTTCAATCGGGAGCAAGAAAGGCTTTTCGGCATCACGGATAGGATCGGCAAAATACGAATCCATAGTCGTAAGCAATTCTTCGATACAAGCGGTATCTTCGGGAGAAGCACCGTCTTGCAAAGCCTTAAAAGCGGAACCCTTGATAATGGGTGTATCTTCGGGGAAACCGTAAGATGTCAAAGTCTCTCTAACTTCTTCTTCTACCAATTCTACAAGTTCGGGATCATCCACAAGGTCAACCTTATTGAGGAAAACAATAATAGCAGGTACACCTACCTGACGGGCAAGCAGCAAGTGCTCTTTTGTCTGCGGCATAACCGAGTCGGGAGCTGAAACAACGAGAATAGCACCGTCCATCTGAGCAGCACCGGTAATCATGTTCTTAACATAGTCGGCGTGTCCGGGACAGTCGATATGGGCATAATGCCTTTTGTCGGACTGATATTCCAAATGCCGAGTATTGATTGTAATACCGCGATCTTTTTCTTCCGGAGCATTATCAATCTCGTCATATCTAAGAAGCTTATCACCGTACTTCTTTGCACAATACGTAGTGATTGCCGCCGAAAGAGTAGTCTTACCATGGTCAACGTGACCGATGGTACCAACGTTCATGTGAACTTTCGTTCTGTTAAATTTTTCCTTTGCCATGATATCCTCCTGAAAGACGTAGGCAAGTCTAATATTTCCCGCATTATAAATGACGAGATTTCGAGTTAACCGGTCTTTCAAAACCGAAAAACGCGTTTAACAACCTAAACCGGAAAAGATATGAATTGATTAAAATCAGATAAGACTAAACATTATATAATAATATAATGCCTTATATTACCGCCCATAGGTTTTCGGACGATATTCGGATCCACCTGATCACCATCAAAACTGCCGTTCCGATGACTGGTTTGGCATCCTGCGGAATTTTGTTCATTAAATTGAACCCTGACGCTCACCTGCCTAAAAAAGGTTTTACGGTGATGTAAAATCCCCAAAGAACACCGGCTAAAGCCTTAGCCACAAGGCAAACTAAACGCTTGCCTAAAAATACAAGAGCCTTTATATCATAAAAAAAATAAAATGTCAATAGGAAATTCTACACAAAAGCCGATTTTAGCCCAATAATTTTTTCTTCCAGCCGGCAAGCAGCTGCAAGGCTTCAAGAGGCGTTATGCCGTCGGTATTTACCGAAAGAATTTCGTTAAGTATCATTTCTTCATCGCTAAATAATGCGGGCATTTTAGACTCGTTAATATTGCACTGCATATCGCTTTTTTCGGATTCGGTTTTCAGTTGAACGGCTGCATACAATAGGTTTTCAGCCCGCCGTAATACTTGAGGCGGAATTCCCGCCAAACCTGCTACATGAATACCGTAAGAACTTTCCGATGCCCCGCGCGTAACTTTTTTTAGAAATACGATGTTGCCGTCCGTTTCAAGAACTTCCAGTTTTAAGTTTGTAAGCCGTTTATGCTGAAGACGCGAAAGTTCATGATAATGTGTTGCAAAAAGAGTTTTTGCCCCTATCGAATTTAAAAGATATTCGCTTACGGCTTGTGCTATGGCAAGCCCGTCTTCAGTAGAAGTCCCCCGCCCTACTTCGTCCATAATTACTAAACTGTTTTTTGTTGCAGAATTTAAAATATAAGCAGTTTCAATCATTTCGACTAAAAAAGTGGATTCACCGCGTGCTAAATTATCGGCAGCTCCAACCCTGCAAAAAATCTTATCGACGGGGCTTATTTCGGCTTTTTCCGCCGGAACAAAAGAACCTATTTGCGCAAGCAGCGTAATCAGTGCGGTTTGCCGTAAAAAAGTGCTTTTGCCAGCCATATTCGGACCTGTGATAAGCGCAAAAGACGGCGGCAAAAAAGCCTTATCACCATCTTCGATATTGCAGGTATCGCCGTTTGCCGTTCTATCCGGTGAATCCGACGAAAGTAAAATTGAATTCGGTACAAATTCACCGGACGGTAAATGCGCCTCTACAACGGGATGCCGTCCATTTACTATGTTTAACATCCCCGAAGCATTCACCAGAACAGGCTTTGTCCATGCATGCACAATAGCAGCTCTTGCAAAGGATTGGCTTACATCCAATTCGGCAATTTCTTCGGAAAGTTTATTTAACAATTTGCAACTCTCCGCAGTTTTGTTACAAACGGAAAAAAACAATTCTTTTTCAATTTCGATTAACTTTTCTTCGGCATTATTTATATCGTCTTCAATTTGCTTTAATTTTTCGGTTGTAAACCGGTCGGCATTTGAGATAGAACGCTGGCGGATAAAATAATCGGGGACGGAAGAAATATTGCCCAGAGACACTTCCAAAAAATAACCTATCATTCTATTATATTTGATTTTTAAATTGGAAATACCAGTTGCTTTTCTTTCTTCTTTAAGATATGCATCAAGAAATTCATGAGCATTCTCTTTTAAAGATTTTAACCTATCGGCAGTTTTTGAAAAACCTTTTTTTATCAATTTTCCGTCCGTAAGCGAAACCGTACACCCTTCACTTATCGCAGTATCAAGAAGTGTATGCAGTTGCATAAGTTCATTTTCTTCAATGTCAGTAATTTGCAAAAAGTTAAAATGAAAGGCTTTATCCGTTTTAAACAGGCTTCTTATTTTCATTAAGGATTCAAGGCTTTGCTTTAAAGCAAGCAAATCTTTACCGTGAGTTTTCCGCATTGCAATTCTGCCCGAAAGCCGTTCAATATCCAAGATTGAAGAAAGATGTCCGCACACAGCCGTCGCCGTCTTTTGATTGCGGTATAAACTATCTACTTTATCGAGGCGGCTGTCTATTTCTTTTTTTGTATTAAGCGGATAACTTATGCGGCGGCGTAATAAACGCTGCCCCATTGCGGTACGCGTATAATTTACCGTTTCAAACAATGTATAAGCCGAAGTGTTATCCCGTAAATTATAAATCAATTCCAGATTTTTTCGGGTAGAATCATCAAGTGAAACAAAATCGGTTTCGCTATAAATTTTAATACCGGAAACATGCGAAATATTCCGTTCCGCCGTTTCATCCAAATATTGAACAAGAAGAGCTGCCGGCGGAACTTCGGGGGAATCGGCATTAAGCGAAAACCCCTTTAAGTTCTCCGTACCGAATAACCGGCAAAGCCGTTTTTCCCCCTGTTCTCCGTTAAAACTCCAATCGGGATAAAAATTCTGCATCATATTCGGATATTCGGAAAGCATTTTTTTAAACAGCGGAAATTCGGCTTGAAGCGATTGCTGAATTAAAATTTCTTTTGGGGAAGTCTTTCCCAATTCTTTTAAAAATTGTTCGGTAAAATCCGATTTTGGGAAAGACGTTGCAAAAAAGTTGCCGGTGGTAACGTCAATATATGCAAAGCCCGCATAATAGTCCAAACCTCTGCTTCCGTACGTTTTTTTTCCGGAACAATAAATCGCTGCAAGATAATTATTTGTACCTTGCTCCAAAAAGTCTTCTTCCGAAACCGTGCCGGGCGTAATTATTTCAATAACTTTTCTTTCGGTTAAACCGCCTGCAACAGGCTCGGTTACTTGTTCGCAAATAGCAATCTTCTTTCCGGCTCGTAAAAGGCGGGCAATATAAACCTTTGCCGCATGATACGGAACACCGCACATAGGCACGCCTGCCCGCTTTGTAAGCGTTAAATTTAAAAGGCGGCTGATTTCTACCGCTTCATCATAAAACATTTCATAAAAATCTCCGAGCCTAAAAAAAAGTACTTCATCTTTGTGCTTTGATTTTATGTCGAAGTATTGCCGCATCATCGGCGTAAGCGGTTTGTTCACCTTATTTTTTTAATTCCTGAATTATTTTATCGGTTATATCCACAGTGGGACTATACCATATTATACCGGAGCCTTGCTGTAATGTCAAAACCATTGTGTAACCCTCAGTTTCTGCAACACGTTGAATTGCATTATAAAGTGAAGAATAAAATTCATCATCATTTATTAAATTTTTTTTAAGCATTGCAAGTTCATCATTACAAGCCTTTACATATTCCTGCAAAAAAACCGTTTTACTTTTTATTTGCTCTTCATATTTTTGAGCAACACTGTCTTTTCCTGCGGCAGCGGCATCAACTTTTTTTTGTCTTAATTTTATTATTTCTTCCGACAACTCTTTTGTTTTTAAAGTATACTTTTCCTGCTTCTCGTTATAATCGCGGGCAGCTTTTGAATCGCGCCTAAATGTGTCAAAAATAACGGAAGTGTCAATAACGGCAAACCTAGTAATTTGCTGGGCAAAAGCAGCCGCCGTAAAGGCGATAGCCATGCTGCATATAATAATTATTTTTTTATTCATTTTAAACTCCTTATAGTTTAACATATAATATTAGAAACCTCTAAAAATTCCAACAAGATTTTTTTAGATATTCGGTATATTAAATGAAATTACAAATCTCCAATCGGCTTTTTTTCCGTTGCCCCAAACAGGCTTCCAATTCACCGATTTAAATGTATTTGCAAACATTAAACGCAATGGAAATTGCTGAATAGAAAACCGTAAACCGGGTCCGAAACTAAAGCGATAATCGTTGATGCTCAAATTCCGCAAATCTTTTAAATCTTTTTTTACGGCAACCGCATCGAAGAAAAAATCGAACGATAAAATTCCGTGAGCCAACGGCCATCTAAATTCTATCCAGTTGTTTTGCATAACATTCCCGCGCTCTTCAAAACCGGAGCCAAGCCAGCCCCTGCCTACAAACATACCGTCTATCATAAACATATTGTCCCAGCCGATAGCTTTTTTAGTAGTTGCCACTTGGAAAGAAAAACCTGAATAAAAAGCAAGAACAAATTTTAAGTTCCATACGTCGGAAACCGGATAATCGAGCAGCGTAAAATATGCTTCCGCTTTTGTATCTGACTTAAAATAATAGTTCCCTTCAATTTTAGGAAAAAGCCCAAAGAAAGTAAACCTCTGGCTTAAAAACCAGCCCTTTGACGGGTCGTGTGCTATATCTCTATCGTCTAAAGAAACCTGTGTCCAAAGTGCATTGTTTAAACCCCATTTTGCCTGTTGATTTCTTATACTAATTTCAAAGGGGCGGTATAATTTATTGTTGTAAAATGTTTTTATGATGCCGAAGTCTACGCCTCCTTTTAAAGTAATTGTTGCAAAATTGGGAAACCATCGGTACCCCGTATTTATGCCGAATTCGAATTCCAAATTATCATACCTCATTTTATACGCATCTGCAAGAGCAATATCGTCTTTAATAGGATTACCGCTGTCTACAATACCCAGAGGATATTTGGAATCGGAATATGTATAAAGTTTTTTATGAGAAGCGGAGAAGTTAAAGCCGACTGACAAGGGTGTTCCCAAAAACCAGTTTTCAGTAAAGCCCAGCGTTAAACTCTGCGTATCCGTTCCGGCAGTCAAATTTGCCGAAAGCTCTCTTCCGGTACCCAATAAGTTTTTTTCTTCCCACTGTGCAAATACCGACATTGGAAAAGCTGAAGGATCCGAAATACCGGAAAAACTGATACCGAAATTAACCGTAGCGGTATTTTGATCCTCTACATTAAATACAATATCAATTAAATCACGCTCCGACCCTTGTTGAACATCAGGCACGATAGAAGAAAAATATCTTAAATTAAATAAATTCCTTAAACTATTGATAAATTTTGTTTTTGAAAAAACATCGCCCTCTTTAATTAAAAGTTCGCGTAAAATAACATAGTCTTTCGTTTTTTTATTTCCGTTAATTATTATTTTTTCTATATGACTCCTCTCTCTTTCTACTATCATAATAGTATAACTTATTTCATGAGCGGCTTCGTTCCGGTTTTCTTTCTTTTCAAAATAATTTGTCGTATAACCGTTCTCGAAATACAAATCCATAATGGAATTAAACCCTTGTTCAAATTTAACCATATTGAACGTAGTACCGATTTTCATATTAAGTTTAGCACTTAATTCTTCCGAAGTAAAAAGATAGTTGCCTGTAAAATCCGTGCCGGTATAGACGAATTGTTCTCCTTCCATAACAACAAATGTAAGCGTTATTTTTTCTTTGAACGGGTCGCTCTCCGAATCTATTTCTTTTTTTACGGTTTCAACATGTGCATCAATATAGCCTTTTTCCGCATAAAAATTTTTAATTGCAAGTTTATCTTCCTCTAAGGCAGCCTCTCTAAATGCGCCTTTTTGTATAAAGCCGGCTTCTTTTGAAACTAAAACTTTTTTTAAGGCTTTTTGAGGAAACTTGGAGTTGCCTTCAAAGTTAATTGCAGAAATAACGGACATTTTTCCTTCTTGAATGCTGTATTCTACGGTAACACTGTTTGCTTCGGCGTTTTCTCTGACCGATCCGGAGATTTCGGCTTTTGCATATCCTCTTTCGATATACTTTGCTTTCATTGCAGCAATATCGCTTTGCATTTCCGCATCGTTATATATATCGCCCTTTTTTAAAGCCGATGCCGACATTAAATCGGACTTTTTAACTTGGTTGTTGCCTTTAAAAATAATCTCCGACACGGCAGGTTTTTCGACGATATGAAATTCCAAAAACATTGAAGCATAATCGTTGTCGGCAGCAATGACCTTTGTTTCTATATTCTTAAAATAATCCAAAGCATAAACTTTTTGCAGTATTTCCCAAAAAACATCATCGGAAAACAGTTTCCCCTTATAAGGTCTAAAAATTTCATCAAGTTCAGTGCTGCTGATTGTTTTTAAGCCCTTAAATTGAATACTTATTATCGGTTTACCTTCATACCAGCCATCCGGAGCTTGTGCAAAACATGAAATTGCAGCTGTAATCAAAATTATAAAAGCAATTTTATTCTTTACCATTTTAACCTCTTAAAATCAATAGAAAAATTTCCACGACAGCGTTATACCGGCATCCGGTACAAACATTTTATCGGGGCGGCTTGGAGCTATATGCCAACGCAGCAGAAAAAACGGAGTATTCATTTCCAAGCCGATTTCCGGTTGAAACAATAAATTCCCGTAAACGGGTCTTCTTTCTTTATCGTTTCTTGCAGCTTTCGGGTCATAATAGCTGAGATGCAGCATAGCGTCTGCATATATAGCAGAACCCAAATACTTACCAATGTAAACACTTGTATTATCAAAATAGTTACCGATTGTCAATGGTGTGTCGGGAGAAGAATTAAATAAATTCCCCAGAATTACATTTTGAAGCACCAGCGTTCGCAATGATAATACATCAAGATGAAAAAAATCCCTTACCGAAGCCTCTGCCCGTTTAAAAAGACCCATTTGGGCAAAAATATCCGATGCATTTGAAAGCGCTTCTTTAAGGACATTGCTTTTATTTGCATCGCCTATTGCCACCTGCCCCATCAAAGCCATTCTTTCGCTGTCGGACATCGGCGGCGAAGTTGTAATTGACGGATTAAAACGCTCAACATCAAGATATTGATCTTGAGCTTTAAGGCTTATAGTTACAGGTTCGCCGCTTGCCAATTTATCACGGATTTCAGCTCTAAGCGATATAATCGGCTCTGTTCCCGTAGGACTCTTTACAAAATTTAAATTTCCCTCCTTTATATAGAAGTTTCTTTTTATATAGAATAGTTCGCCGGTACGGATTTTTGATGAACCTGTAATTTCAAATTTTTCCCCCGTAGTACCCACCGATAATAGCATTGGCTCATCCGTATAGGTTACCGCACGTAAAAGAGGAAAATCGGTAGAGGGGTATCTAAATTCGGTTTTTTTACCTAAACCGAGTTTTAATTTCATCGTAAAATCCATACCTGACCCGGAATATTTTTCGGATATTTTATATAAATCGTTAAAAGGTACGGAGAAATATCCGTTATCAAAATATGCGCTGCCCTCCAAATTAACACGGCTAGGAGAAATTTCTATAACGAGAGCGCATCGTGCATTTCCGTTGGCATGAAAGGCGAGGTTTTTTGTACTCAATAAACCTACATCATCATCAACGGTTCCGCAGCGTATTGTCGTATAATATGGAACCCAGCCTATAAATTCAGCGTCCACCTCTGCCCAAAGTCTGCCGGTTTTGCCGGGTACAACCGTATGCGGAACCGTTAAATTGGTTCCTTCAAACAAAATCGGAACCGAAACTTTTCCGTAAGCATCTGGCGAATATTTCGGTGAAGAGCCGGTAATTTCGGCGGCGGTAAGTTCTCCAAAAAACAACGGATCTTTTTGTGTGCCCTTGATATCCAAAGCTCCGGTAATTTCTCCCGTATCGAATTTTACAATATCGGTTTCGGGAATATAGTCCATAACAAAGGGCATATCAATAGAAATATCCGAACAATTCAAATTGATAAAATCTTTTGTAAAAGTGCCGTCCAAATTTAAATTAATAGGCAGCGATTTATCAATATGTAAAGAAACGGTACCGTCATCGGTTTTAAAACCGTAAATCTTATCTCCCTCGCCTGCATAAACAGCTATAATATTAGGCTCCCGCACCAAAGAAGCCGTCAAGGTTTTTGTTCCTTCTTTCCCGCTAACCATCCAATCGCTGATTTTCATACTTACGGTATAATGAGAAACTAAGGTTTGTAATTTGGAAATAATATTTGTATTCGGAACATCTTTCGGATTGACTGTAGAATTAAATTCAAAACCGAACGAGGCTTTTGTTTCTTTACTCGGATCTTTTAAATTTAACAAAGCATAATCAAATGACAAAGTCCCCGCCCTTGTTTCAGGAGTTAGGGATGCAGCAATATTATGTATTTTATGATTACCCCACTCAATATTTGTTTCACTCAAAAAAACTTCTTTATCGTCTAAAACTGCAACGGCTTCAGCTGAGAGATTTTTCCCGTTTACATTAAAATCAAATTCTTTTAATTCCGCTTTTAGCGAAACTGCATCCGGCGACCCTAAAAAAACAGCTTCGGCATTTATTCTGTTTTCTTTTTTTTGTTTTACAAAAAACCGCTCCAATGAAATATTATCAATACTACATTTTCCATCAAAATACAATTTATCCAAAAAATAAAATTGCGAATCAAAAATAAATTTTTCTTGTTGTAAAGAATCAAAAAGAGAAATATTTGTATGATATACATTTATATTATCTTCGGAAGAAACTGCCGAATTAAAACTTGCAGTACCCTCAAGCTGCAAATTTTTTCTTCCCGCCTTTACCTTATGAAAAAAAACTTTATTGGGATTTGCTTCTCCTGCAATTTCAAATTCCAAATTTTCACCGGAGCCGGATATTGTTTGATTTAAATGTTCCAGCTTTGCAAAATTGCATATAAAATTCCAATTTTTGCTGTTATCATATTCAAATAACAAATCGGTTGAAAATGCAGAATTTAAAAACGGCACGGGAAATTCTCTAACTTGAAAACTGCTTTTTATTTTTTTATTTTTATCGATTAAAACATTTGCATTCAGTCCATAATCACCGAAAATTGTAAGCGAATCATTTTCGTATATACCCGAAGTTTTATATGCAATATCATTTAACGTAATTGTAGAATCGAAAACAGCACCGCCGCTTTCAAAAGACGCATTTAAACCGCCCTTTAAATGCAATTTACTAAACATTAAATCCAGCCCGTTTATATCTAAAGAAGATTCATTGCCTTTTAAAGAGAATAAGGTATAAAAACCGTTTTCAACGCTTGACGCTAAAACCGTTTGTATGACATTATACGAAAAACTTTTAAAATCGCTTGAAGCATAAAACTCGCTGGTCATTTTTATAGGTTCTATAAAATTTTTAATTATGGAATTTTTATCATCTTTTTTTTGTGCGGCATTCACAGCAGTATAAAAGTTTTTTATCGAAACGGAGTCTAAAGTTCCGTGTAATTCCAAATAACCGAAATTATTATTTTGTGAGTTTTTATCAGGATGCGTCCATGTTCCGTCAAAACTGAAATTACCCGCTTCGTCATTTAACGAAACGAGAAAATCGGTTTTTCCTTGCTTTTTCTCAAAAATACTTTTTACGTTATAGAGCTTTGCATCGCCAAATGAAATTTCGGGAATCGATGCAAAAATATTCTTTGCATTTGACGTGATATTTAATTGCATCGATAGGGCCTCAGTTGAAGGCAATTTTAAATTTGCAATATCTATTTTAAAATCGGGCAGAATTTCTTTTATTTTATATGAACCCGACAAAGCCGCATTGAGGTTTTGTCCCGCTGCGGCAAAATTATTTATCTGAATTACATTGTCATCACCTAAAGCATCAAGCACAAATGAAGACTTATCCAATTTTGTTTTGCCTAAGTTAAGCGGCGGCAACTCCGCATTCAATTTAGTATTCCACGTAAGTTCTTGTTTTTCAGACAAGCCGATATTTACGAAGCCTGAAAGTTCAGCATTTTTTAATTCGTTTAAAATCGAATTTTCTTCATTTTGAAAAACAAGCGCAAAGGGCTGCAAATCTTTGCATTCTATATTTAATTTGGCAGAATTGTTAAGTATATTCCACGAAGCGTTTATATCTATCGGATGTATATCTTGCAGCGTAGTAACGGAAACCATATTATGCAAGTATGATGCAAATACGGAAATTTTTGAAATTGCAATATTACCGCTTTTAATATTAGAAAAATTTATAATTGAAGATGCCGATAAATTCTTTTGATATAGAGAACCCGAAATGTTTATATCGGTTTTTAAATCGGAAAAATTTTGTGATAAAACATTATGATAATGTAAATAGGAGTTCAAATTAAATTCCGTTTTTTCTTTCATAACATTGAATATCCCATCCGAAATATAACACTCTGCTTTTAGGTGCTCATTTGAATAATTTATCAAAATATTACGTAAAATAAGATTTGCAGTTTCAATTTTATTTTGAAATTGTGTTATAGCGTACTCAATACGGTGTACAAGAGGAACATCATTTTCCGTCTCCCTTTCGGCTTCTATTTTAATAGCATCGTCTTCATATTTTCCGCCCGTTATTCTTTCCCAAACATTTTTATTTTTTGACGTGCTAAAGTCAATAAGTCCATCATAAATTCCTATCGAGGAAATAACAGCCGCAGGATTTCTTTTTATTAACTCAAGGATTCTGTAATTGACATAAATTAAAGCAAAATCGGCGATTTTCCCGCCCGTTTCCGCATCGTATATGCTCACATCTCTAATCATAATTTTACGGAAAAAAGCCGGAGACATCCTGCCGTATTTTATAGTTATTCCGTATTCTTTCTCGGCAGAATAAATAAGTTTATCACGCAATACCGCCAAACGTTTTTCTAAAATATCGGAGGCAGGTTTAAACACTGCAAACGAACAAGCGACGATTGCGAAAAATACGAGAATTTCTATTATGCGCCTTTTACGGATATTTTCCATGTAACCTGCTATTCTAGCATAAAAAAAAATGTTATAATAGCGGGTATGATATTACCGAATTTTATTGTATTTGAAGGAATTGACGGCACCGGTACAACCAGCCAGCTGAAACTTCTAAAAAAACGGTTTGCTGTTGAAGGAAAAGCGGAGGCTGTTGTTTTTTCGCAGGAACCCACTACAGGCAGCATCGGCGCGCTTATACGTTCCGCACTACAGGGCTCTTTTAGACTTGCCCCCGAAACAATGGCGCGGCTTTTTGCGGCAGACCGCTGTGAGCATATCTATGGCTCCGGCGGGATTATAGAGCAGCTTCATATCGGGAAGGCGGTTTTTTCGGACAGATACTTGTTTTCGAGTTTGGCGTATCAAACAGCAGAAGGGGCGGGCAAAACCGCACAAGCCCAAAATGCGGGCTTCCCGCTGCCTGAATATTTATTCTTTTTTGATTTGCCCGTAGACGTTTCGATGGAGCGGGTTACCGAAAGAAGTAATGTACTCGAAATTTACGAAGAGAAAAATTTTCAAATCAAAGTAAGAAATGAATACCACCGCATTATAGATTTATATAAAAAAAATGAGCCTGAACTAAACATAATACTTGTGAATGGGGCTGAAGCAATAGAAGAAATTCATCAAAAACTATGGAGTATTTTAAAAGATTTGCCGAAAATATAAATAATGAAAAAGCAGATTTTTTTTATATTTGGAATAGTATTGTTTTCTTTTTTGAGCATTCAGCCTGCATTTTCTTATTTTGTAGAATATAAAGAACAGTATTATAAACTCTACCATATTCATTATGAACAAAGTCCCGAAAATATCGTAGAAAATATTTACTGGCTGGAACAAGCGATAAAAGCCGATTTTTGTAATCCTCTTTATGCTCTGGGCAAAATTGAAACAAAAAAACAGTGGGAAAAATACCGCTATATGTTTATGATGCACCTTAATTTAAAAATGGTGGAACAACACTTGCGGTTAGGCAGTAAATTTGATAAACAAGCCGCCTATTTTTATAACTCTCCGTGGAAAGAGCAAAATATAGAAAGTTTAGGGAAAGCCGAAGAATTCTATAAGATAGCGTTAACGTATTGGAATGAAGCAAAACTATGGGCAGAAAAAGCAAATATCAAGCAATTTCAATTTTTGTTTTTGGAAGATTTGCAGTCTTGGGAAGATGAGCGCGCACGTATTGCCGACGGTTCCCTTAATTACGAAAAGACAATTAATCGCGAACTCCGCCGTCTTTCAAAAGTACGTGAAGAGTTTATGAATATGGATGGCTTATTTTAGACAATGCAGATGGCATTGTCTAAAAACGCGGCGAGTTTGCCTTGCAGGCAAACGTCGTTTTATCGTATGCACTTTTTCACTTCGTTGCAAAAGTGCGGAAAATAAGCAATGCTCGGAAACTGAGGTTTCTTCCGCTTACTTATTTTAGAAGATGGCTTTTTTTAATCGTCATTGGTTATGACGATTAAAAACGCTGCGAGTTTGCCTTGCAGGTAAACATCGCTTCATTGTATGCACTTTTTCACTGACGTTGCAAAAGTGCGGCTAGAGATAAGACGCTTTAATCAAAACATGGGACATGTAACGCTCGCATAAATTTTTGCAAAAAATCTGTTTTTATTTCTTTGTTCGCCTATCAAAATCTTCGCGGATATTGTTGTGCCAAAACAATCGGTATCAGTAAAAAATTCCATTTTGTTATATAAATTTCTTAAACCAATTATCTAAAAAATCCATTTGTTCTTCTGTATGAAACCAATGTTCTACATTCTCCATAACTGTAAATTCCGCATTTATTGCCTTTTTCAAACGAAGTTTTTCTTCGGATACATTCGCCCTTTTCATCATATCTAAAATCAAATTTTCCATATCTACAACAGGTGAAATAAACATCGCATTTTTAATGAATTTTTCGGATAAAGATATTAAAGAAAAATACGCACCTATGCTATTTGCAATTAATAGGATTTCATCATATTTTAAAGAAATGCCGGCAAAATATTTTTTGAATTCCGCCTTAGCTTCCCATACCCGCTCCTAAAATGCATACACGCTGCCATATTCGTTGATGGATGGGTTTTATTTTTACTTGAAAGTTCCTTTTCTTGCTAACGCTTCTTTATTTTTATAAGAAGCCGAACGGCTTTCTACTGCTAAAACGATAATTATTAATTTTTCATCTTCCAAATAGCCGATAATTCTATACTTTTTAAAATCGGAACTTTTAAATCTCCATAGACCTTTTAAATTCCCGACTAATTCCGTACCGCCGATTTCATAGAGACCTTTTTTCCCCTTAGCCGGAAAAATTTTTTCTTTAAGATAATTCTTAATAGCCAGTTTACTTGATTCTTCCAATTTCGCAATTTGCCTTTTAGCCTTTGGAGAGAATGCTACGGTAAACATCAGTTAAAAACCTCATCAAAAGAATATGTTTTTTTTCCTTCTGCAATCCAGTCATTGTAAGATTGTTCGGCAAGGTAATAATCTTCCATATCATCAAGTTGCTGCTCAATTGCTTTTATAGCGTAAAATGTTTTCGTCCTACCTGTTTTTTCAGCAAGATTTGCAAGTCTGTTTTCGAGTTCGGGTTTTAATCTTAATGCCAGCATATTACCTCTCATAAAAAGTCAAGAAAAAAGTATCAACTTTTTCTTTGACTTTTTACGCACGTTCGCAACGAAGTGAGAACGTGCATATGATATACAAGTTTGCCTTTGAGCAAAGTCAGGTTGAATAAATGGGGATGTCTCAAAAGTTGGTTACTTTTTGGACAGCCCCCCTTTTATTTAACACTCTTCTTTGCATAAATGCTGCAAAACCTGTTTAAACGTAACCTGTAAAAACCGGTTATTCGCAATTTTACACAGGTTTATATATTTATCAAGAGGAGCATCAAATTATCGATACCGAAAAAGATAATGAACTTCTTCCTTTGTGAACATCGCTTTTCCCGCTTCTTTCTCCGCTTTTTTTGAGGAGACTTTGCTTCATTTGTTATCCGCTGTACAATAGACCTATTCGATAACTTCGTTGTCGAACAGGTCTAATATGCTCAGCAAGCCCCTCATATATTTTAAATGAATCGATTTGTCCGAATTCCGGATCTAACCGATATTTTTATTTGGGCATTTTTTTCAACTCGGCACGGAGTTTGTCCAAAATACCGGGGCTTACATTTTTCATGTTTTTGTATACGGGTTCAACGCTTTTGGCAAAGGCTTCGTGATTTACTTCATTGAAGGTAATACCTTTTGCTTCCAAATTGGCTTTGGAAACCGCATAGTTTTTGGAAATTTCGGCAATCATCTGTTTTGCACCCTTTGTAAATTCTTCCTGAACTATGTCGCGGTATTCTTTGGGAATGGAGTTGAATAAATCGCGGTTGATATATACACCGCAGGTTCCCAAAAAGTGATTTGTAAGAGCCATCTTTTTTGCAACTTCGGCGCTGCCGTTTGTTCCGTACGCATCCATCGTACCTTCAAGACCATCGACAACCCCCTGCTGCACGGCGGAAATGGTTTCGGAAAAGGGAAGCGGTGTTGCATTTGCACCCATAGCGGTCAAAGTGTCGATAAACAGCTGGCTTCCGGGAACACGGATCTTCATACCTTTTAAATCCTTAGGCTCGGTAATAACCTTATTTGTCATAAGACTGCGGAAACCGAAAATGTAATCGAGGGCAAGGACCTTAATGCCGTGCTTTTCTTCAACTTCTTTAATCATGCCTTTAACCAAATCGGTTTGAATCATGTATTCATATTGATCGAAATTATTGTACAACATCGGACCGACCAGAGCGTTAAAATCGGCGACATAGTCTCCCAAATACGAGGGATCTTCTACCGAAATAAACTTTGCCCCCTGTACAACCTGTTCAACACCGTCTTTATAGGTTGCAAGCTGTCCCTGCGGATACTGCTGAATTTCGATTGCGCCGTTTGTGCGCTTGTAAATATTATCAACAACCATGGTAAGCGACTTTGTAAGCTGTTCATTGGGTGCAAAAACGTGGCTCATTTTTAAAACCAGCTTGTAGTCTCCGCCGGACTTTGCGTCCTTTTGTCCGCCTGCAAAAAGAACGGTAGCCATAAGCGCCGCACATACAATCGATACTATCGATTTTTTCATATACTTCCTCCTGAATTTTCGGGAATTCCGCACCTGCAGTCATTCCTCTTACGCCGTATTCGGTCCCGGCGTATATTAGACTTGTTCGATAACTTCGTTGTCGAACAGGTTTATTATGGGTTTCTTATGGGTTTCTTATTGAATTTTTTAATTAAAATTTTCAACAAATATTCAACAAGAAATCGCAGTTAAACTTATAGATATTGTACCCTGAATATGCAAAATCGTCAATAATTATTTTTTTGCCTAAAAACAAGGTAGAATATTTGCTTTTTTATTAAATTTGTGTTAAAATTTTGTTGAATTTTTAAAAGGAGAAAGCGGTGCGGAAAAACAAGGTGACTTTAAAAGATATTGCAGCTATGACGGGATATTCTCCTGCGAGCATTTCGATGGTGCTGTCGGGAAAAATGCTCGAACGCTTTTCGGATAAAACGATTCGCGAAATCCGCGGTGCCGCTAAAAAATGCAATTACAATACGGGGATTAAGGGTACTACCGTACTTGTTATTTGCCCCTCGGTTTTTAACCCCTATTATTCAACCGTTTTACAGGGTATGGATATGGAAGCTGCAAAGTACGGTTTTTCAACGCTTGTATACAATACATACTGGGATCCGGAAAGAGAAAAAAAAGTTCTCGATTTTGCAAAAAATCCGGCAATATGCGGAGCCGTATTCGCCATGATACCACAAATACACGAAACGGCAGTGGAACTGAATAAAACAATTCCGGTAGTCGCAATAGGCGATTATCACAAAGATTTACAGCTCGATGCGGTCGATATAAACAACTGTAATGCAGGTAAACTTCTGGCAGAACATTTAATCGGTCTCGGCCATAAAAAAATTGCATACATTTCGACTACGTTGGATGAATACCACAGCGCAAGAACACAGCGGCTGGAGGGTTTGACAGACGCATATAAAAATGCGGGTATGCCGGACAGTCCCGTTGTATACAGCCGCAGCATCACTTCCGAATACGAATTACACAATGTAAATGTGGAATTTGAAACGGGATACGGCTTAATGCTTGAGTGCATCAACGAAACCCCGTATGTAACGGCGGTTATCGCAATCAACGACATGGTAGCCTACGGCTGTATGAATGCCGTACGCGATAGGGGATTCCGCATTCCCGATGATTACAGTATATGCGGTTTTGATAATATTTTTCCTTCGAAATTTTGCGGCATAAATCTGACTACCGTAGAACACCATATTATCGAGCGCGGGAAAAAAGCCATAGAACTTATCGCCGCACGCCCCGAAAACCGCTCGGGCGTTTTAGACGTTGTAAGGATAGAATATAAAAGCAGTTTGATTATACGCGGTTCAACGGCAAGGGCAAGAAGTTGAATTGTGTTTTAAAGAAGCCGCCGACTTATTGACACAAACATCAAGAGAAAAGGGCTTTTTTTAAATCACCCGCATACGGAACAACGATATCGGCTTTTTCTTCGAGCAGTTTTTCCCGGTTCCCCAACCCTTCCGTTACGGCGCAGGTTATACAGCCGAAAGCCCGCCCCGCTTGAATGTCCGACGCCGAATCGCCGACCATTACAATCCGGCTTCGCTCCAAGCGCACGCCGTGTTTTTTTTCGATGTCGCTTACCGCAAGCGCTAAGCCTTCCGGATCGGGTTTTATTTTGCTCAGCCGTTCCGGGCCGATGACGGCGTCGAAAAAGCCGCCGATTTTAAAATGCGCCAAAATCGTCTGCGCGACGCTCAGCGGTTTGTTCGAAACGACGGCGGCGTATACGGATTTTTCTTTCAGCGTTTCCAAAAGCTCGTACATTCCCGGATACAGCATGGTTTTGTTTACCGGATTTTTTCGGTACCAGTCCACATACCACTCTAAAAATTCCTGAAAATTTTTCATGTTTGCCGCATCCGCGTTTTGATATTCAAGCGCGCGGATTAAAAGCTTTTTCGCTCCGTCCCCGACAAAACTTACGAGTACGTCTTCCGGAAGCGTTTTATAGCCGAACGCTTCGAGCGCGGCATTGACCGATAAAGCAATGTCGGCTCCCGAATTTATAATGACGCCGTCCAAATCGAATAAAACAGCCTGTACTTTCATAGTCATCTCCCGCAAGCCTTATTCCGGTTTGCTTTTATTTTGTTCTGCCGAGTACGGAACTGCGTATGCGCTTTATCGAACGCGCTTGCGCAATGGAAATTTTTTGACTCTCCGTGCCGTTTTTTATGTCGGCGTTTTTTACATCATCGCTTTGCAGCACGAGGACGGCGTCTCCCGCCGATTTTTCTATTTTGACGGGAAAGCCCGTTACAGTGCCGCCCGCGGAATTGATTTCTACAAGGTCGGAAAAGGCAATGGCGCTTTCAAGCACGTGTATCTTTCCCAAAAAATCCATTCCGAACGCTTCGGTTTTTTCCGGCCGAACGGAATCGGAGCGCAGCTGGGCGGAATGCACTATCGTTTTACGGTTTATGCGGAGCAAAAGCTCTTCTTTTTGCTCTTTAGGCAAATTCATTTTTTCCAATTCCGTTTCCATTTGCCGAAGATGTTTTTCGCAAAATTCATCGTTTTTCACCGAATCGGTATTCGTACTTTTTTTTGCAAAAAGAACATCAAGCCCGTCCGTGCCGCCGGAAAAGCGTGCCGTTTTATCAAGCCGTTCAAAAGAAAGCGGCTCTATTCCGCTTTCGGGATTTTTCAATCCGCCGATAAATTCCAAACCGCTTTTTTTTATCGTTTCGAATGCTTCATCGTCGTTCAAAAAATCGAGCAAATACACACCCGGCGAAAACGTCGTGCGTATGTGCGGCGCAAGGGACGGATTGTTTTCGACCAGTACGCGTTTGTCGTCCGCAACCTGCAGCACATAGCCTTTAAAAAGGCTCCCCGAAGAATACAGGGCGTACCAATCCCGCAGCGAAAACAGCAGGTTTTGCGGAAGCTCGTGCGAAGCGGTTTTTTTCAAAAGCGATTCAATACCCTCGGGTTTTGCGCCGCCGGCAAAGGCGCGGAGGCAGGCGGATTTTGTTATGCGGAAAGACGCAACGGCGGCACAGCTTTCAAGTTCCGTGCAGGACGCCAAATCGATAAAAACGGAAAGCGGAAGTTCTTTAAGCACGGTTATCGAAAACCCCGCGTTTATGCTGACCGAATTTTTAAGAAGCGCTGCGGAATTTGCCGAATTTGCGGAATTTTCTTCTCCGTTCTTTTGATCTTCGCCGCACGGGGGCGGAACAAAATTCAATTCGGAGTTTACCGTAAACACTTCGTCCCGATTTTTTCCCGTCCGCTTCTTTTCCGCCGCCGAACCTTGCAGCAGTCCGAATAAAATAAGCGCTCCGGCAAGACTTTCGATCGTTACCGTTTCGTCTGATTCGGAAGAGCCCGCGCTTGTTGCGGCACAATTTTCGCGCAGCAGTCGCCTGAAGCGGTTTTCTTTTTGCGGGAACTCGCCCTGCCGCTCTTTGAGCAAAAACAGCAAGCGCTGCGCATCCTGCCGGGAAAGCCCTTCCGGCGGTACAAGCGATAAAAAATCCCGCACAAGGACGGCGGCTTTTTGAAGCTCATCGCGCGGAACACCATACGGCGCGCTGCTGCAATCCGTAAGGCAAAAAGCTGCGGCAATATAGGAAGCGCGGCTTAAAGACGGAAGCAAAGTAAAGCTTTTCCACTTTGCAAAATCGGGCTCAAAAAGCGTTTCCCGGCCGAATTCTTTTTTTCGGAACAACGACAAATTGAGCAGCGCTTTGTGCGTTTTTTGCAAAAAATCGGCCGAAATTTCAGGGAAACAAAGGCCGACAAGTTCGTGCGTCTTTTTTTTAAAACTTCCGTCAGAACGGCAGCAATCGGGATTTTCGGCGGTAAAAGCAAACCATGACGCCAAAAGCCGCGCCGATAAAAAATGCCGTTCGCATACTACCGTCGGCGCTTCAGTCCCCTCCGCCCGGCCGAAAGCTTCCGGGTCGGCGGACACTTGGCGCACGGGATGCGCTTGCGGAAAAAGCAATTCGGCGTTTATAAGCGGTTCGATGTCGCTCAACAGCAGCGGATTTACGTCAAAATATTCTTTTACATTTTCCGCATCTTTGCGCCGGAATAAAATCAGCCGCTCTTCAAGGTTCAAAAAAGCATTATGCAAAAAAGCAAATGAAAAGGTCGGCGAAAAAAAAGCGGCGGCTTTTTCTTTTGTGCAAAACGGAATGTATAAAACAGCGCCGATAATCATAAGTTCTTCGCGCGAAAGCAGTTTTATAAGAACGCGCCTGTTTTCTTCTTTGTGCAAAAAAGAAGTAAGCGATTCTATAAGTTTTTGTTTATTGTACGGCGTTTTTATTTCGCCCAAATAAAGGCGCATGAGGCCGAAAAAACCCGTTTCGTCCATTGCGGTAAGGAATTCGCGCCAGCATAGGATATCGCGGACAGAAGAAGTTTTCACGGCGCACCTCCGCTTTCGGCCGGTTCGGTCGCCGCCGCTTCGCCGACGCATTCTTCGATTGTACGCACCAACCGGTAAGAATAACCCTGTTCGGCAAGAAATTTTTGCCGGTTCGCGCCGAAGTCTTCTTCCTGCGTTCCGGCCGAAATCAGCGTTATAAAGCGGGCTGTGCGGGTTTTCGGCCGCAAAATCCGACCGAGCCGCTGCGCTTCTTCCTGCCTGCTTCCGAAGGTTCCCGACACTTGAATGGCCATGGACGCATCCGGCAAATCGATTGCGAAATTCGCAACCTTGGATACAACCAAGACACGCTCTTTTCCTTTGCGGAAAGCATCGTACACGGCATCGCGTTCGCGCACCGGCGTTTTTCCCGTAATAAGCGGCACTTTCAGCACGTCGGCGATTTTAAACAGCTGGTCCAAATATTGGCCGATGATAAGGATTTTATCTTCGGAAAAGCGCCGGACCAGTTCGCACACGATAGGAATTTTTACCGGATTTTCGCCGGCAATGCGGTACTTTTGGCGCAGCGCGGCAACCGCATAATCGAGTTCTTTGCCTTTGTCCATGTCCACGCGGAATTCTATACATTCGGCGCCGGCAATCCACCCCGCGCTTTCAAGCTCCTTCCACGGAACGTCGTAGCGTTTCGGCCCGACCAAAGAAAATACCAAGCCTTCGCACCCGTCTTCGCGTACAAGGGTTGCGGTTAAACCGACCCGGCGTACAGCTTGAAGTTCGGCCGTTACACGGAATACGGGAGCCGGCAAAAGGTGCACTTCGTCGTAAATAATGAGCCCCCAACTGCGTTCGCGGAAGAGTTTAAAATGCGGATAGGCGCCTTCTTTTTTCGGCCGCCACGTTAAAACTTGATACGTCGCAACGGTTACCGGCTTGATTTCTTTGTTTTCCCCGGAATATTCGCCGATTTCATCGGGACTTAAATCCGTTTTATCTAAAAGTTCGCTTATCCATTGATGAACGGAAGAAATGTTCGCCGTAACGATGAGCGTACTCGTTTGCAGTTTTTCCATAAGCAGCATGCCGACAATCGTTTTTCCCGATCCGCAGGGCAGCACGATTGTACCGAATCCCGTTCCCGGTCCGCCGTTCCCCAAAAAGGAAGCGGCCGCTTCTTTTTGGTATTCTCTGAATGTAAAATCTTTCCCCGATGCGGTGCGTTCCCGTAGAGAAAAAGAAAGCTTTTCTCCTTCGCGGAGCGGTACTTCGTCTTTTACGGGCCAGCCGGTTTTTAAAAGTTCTTCTTTTATCGTTCCCCTGTCGGTAAGCAAAAGCTTAAAGGCGAACAGGGACGGCCGGCTTTCAGCCGTATTTTCGGGTTTTTCGGTTGTCGCGGCGGGCGGCGCATACTCGGGCAGGGGCTGCAGATATTTTAACAGTTTTTTGTTCGCTTCCAGTTCGCGGTATACGGCAAGCGACTGCATTTCCAAAATCAGCGTATCTTCGCCTTCCGAACCGGAAAGCGAATCGGGAAGAAGCCGCAGTTTGCCGAATCGGGAAGCGGTTTCGCGGATCCAAACAATAATCGGCTGCGGAACGTCGAAACGCGAATAGGTTTTTAAAACATCGACGGCATAGTCGGGAGAAAAACCGGCGCTTGCGGCGTTCCACAACGAAAGGGGCGTAAGACGGTAGGTATGCAGATGTTCCGGCGAGCGCTCCAATTCCGCAAAGGGAATTAAAGCGCGGCGGCATTCGTCCGCCTGCGGTGCGTGAATATCCAAAAGCAGGGTTTTGTCGCCCTGCACGATAAGAGGATTGGAATTCTGCATAACGGTCTATTTTAATCGGTTAAACTGAATTCTTCAAGACGCCCCAGCTGTTTTATTTTATCGGTAAGCGAAAAAATATCCAAAGACGGCGGAACGCGCACGGAAAACGAAATGCTCAAATGTTTTTGTCCCAAAATGCGCGTTACATCGGTCGTCATGATAATCAAACCGTTCGCATGAATCAATTTACTTAAAGCGTCAAGGTCGACGCGCTTGTTTTCAAATACCAAATTCAAGTGTTTGGCGCGTTCTGCGGGAAAATATTTTTCTTCGACTTTTTCAAGAAAAATCAGGGCAAAGACATACAAAAACAGGGCGGTATAGGCCGGAATTACAAAACCCGCACCGATTGCCAAACCCAAAGCGGCCGCCGACCAAATTATCGCGGAAGACGTTAAACCTTTAATGTTCAAACCTTGGCGCAAAATGGTACCGGCACCCAAAAAACCTATACCGGACACAACCTGAGCGGCAATACGCGCGGGGTCTCCGCGGGCGGGGTTTTCTGACAAGCGCGCCGTATATACCGAAAGAAGCATTAACAGCGTTGAAGACACGGAAATTAAAATCAGCGTACGCATACCGACAAACTGCTGTCTGTGCTTGCGCTCCCAGCCTAAAATACCTCCGGCAATAAAACTAAGAAAAATACGCATCAGGCATGCGTACCAACCAAGGTCCGTACCGAAAAAAAGATCGTGTATTTTAGCCAAACTCATAACTTATTATCGGTTAAAAGGATTCCATCCTACAGAAAATTTTGAACCGACGCGCAGCCAGCGTGCGCTCTGTTTTTTGCCGCCGCTTTTAGACGCAGCGGCAGCGGATAACGCGGAAAAAACAAAATCCGCCGTTTCGTCGTCATTTTCCGCCGCCGGGTCTTCTTCGCACAGCAAAAAATCGATACCCGAAGCAGATGCATTCGACAAAGCCGTTTGTTCGGCAAAGGTTTTAAATGCTGACGCGGCGGCAAGCACAAAGGCCTGCGACGAACTTACAGCTTCTTTTCGTGCGCCGAATTTCGCGTTTTCGAGATACGGCTTAAAAACAAAGCAGAGCGTTCCTCCGCCGAGCTTCGCAAAACGGCCGAGCAGTTCACGCGTTATGTGCATGTATGAAGCAATCAAATCGTCTATGCCGGAAGAAAGCGATTGGCTGTCGCGCAGGTGAATTTTTTTTATATAAGAAAGCGTATCGAATATAAGCAGCGCGTGAGTCAATTCGGACAGCGCCGTTTGCGCTTCAAAAACAAAAGAGCGCGCCGACACGGGAGAAACTTTTTGCCACACAAAACCTTTAACCGGTTCGGCGGGAATTTGAGCGTTTTCATCTTCGGCAAGCGATGTTATAACGGAAAATCCGTTTGCCGAAGCGGCCTTTACAAATGCACGCGTTTCCGGAAAATCCTTTCCGGCGATTATAATGCCTTTGTTCATAGTAAAAGTATAACAAAGCTTTTCTCTTTTCTCAAGTACACGATTGACTGTCGTCGCGTCATAGGGTATTCTTCGGATATGAAAATTTGGATAAAGTTTCTTATCGGCTGTGCGCTCGGCATTCTTTTGGCTTTATTTTTGCCCTTCGAACACATTCAACTCAAAGCTTTTTTTAAATTTTGCGCGGAACTTACCGTGCGAATGGGACGGTATTTTTTGCTGCCCGTTCTTTTTTTTAACATGACAATCGCCGTAACCAAGCTGCGCGACACGCGAAAACTGCTGCGCACGGGTCTTTTTACCCTCATAACCGGAGCGGGAATTACGCTTATAACAACTTCAATCGGTATCGTTTCCGCCCTTATCATAAAACTGCCGCGCATTCCCATTTCGGTTGAAAAACTGTCCGAACCGATAAACCTGAATCTTTCCGAGCATTTTTTATCCTTGTTTCCGTACAACGGAGTCGGTGCGCTTTTTGACGGCGCTTTTTTGCTGCCCGTTTTTGTTTTAGCCGGATTTTTGGGTGCGGGATTCGCATCAGACAGCATTAGAGCAAAGCCCGCCTTTACTTTGTTTGATTCGCTTTCCAGAATCAGCTACGCCGTGTTAAGTTTTTTTACGGATTTAATCGCAATCGGCATCATCGCCGTATCGTGCATGTGGGCGCTGACTTTTTTTGAAACACTTGTGTCGGGAACTTTTACCGGTTTGTTCCTTTTATTGTTTGCGGATTCCGTTATCATTATCGCAGGCCTTTTGCCCGTGCTTTTACGCTTTTTGTGCCGCGAAAATCACCCGTATAAGGTTTTGTTTGCCGGTATTGCGCCGATTATCGGAGCTTTGTTTTCGGGCGATGTAAATTTCAGCCTTGCGCTAAACCTCCGGCACGCAAAAGACAGTTTGGGCATCCGGCGCAGAATCGGAGCGGTAAGTATGCCGATTTTTTCCGTTTTTGCCCGCGGCGGAACGGCCATGGTTATTGCCGTATCTTTTATCGTTGTTTTGCGCTCCTATTCCAGCCTCGGCATCTTTTTCAGCGATATTCTGTGGCTCACGGGGCTGTCGTTCGGCATTTCGTTTTGCTTAGGCTCTTTTCCGACCGGCGGCGCGTTCGCAGCCCTTACGATTTTATGTACCGTTTACGGACGCGGCTTTGAAGCCGGTTATTTGCTGCTTAAACCCGCCGCTGTCGTCATCTGCGCCTTTGCCGCCGCAATAGACACGGCCATATCGCTGTTTGCAACCTACTATGTCGCCTCGCGGGAAAAGATGGTAATAGCCAAGGATTTGAAACATTATATATAGACTATTGAGCTGCGGGACTGACAAAAAAAACATTTTTTGAACAGCCCCGGCTCCTTAAATTTTTTTATCGCTTTTTGTTTTTGATTTCTTCACCGGTTGAACTTTCAAAAGTTCTTCCCCAACCGGTACAAATGGCAACACACATAACCGCAAAAAGAAAATAGGCGTATAAGGTTCCTCCCGCTACGGTTAAGGGTGAAAGACCGGTAAGCGCCGAACCTATAAATACAAAAACACTCATAAACGGAATACACGCCGGAAGGCTGTTTGCTATGGCATCTAATAAATTAGCTCGTCGATAAGGATGAATATCCCGTGCTTTTCCGATTTCATTTAAAACCGGACCGAACGTAAGTATACATACACTTGATACGCCGCCAAAAATAATATCGGTCAACGAAATGCCTATAATCGCAGCTACTTCCGTTCCGCCGGGTGTTTTTGCCATTTTGCTGTTCAATATCTTTTTTACAATATAGTCGAGCATTCCGGCTTCAGTAATGACTCCCATAATACCGAATACGGCAATGACCAAGCCTACCGTACCGAGCATACTTGCAACGCCGTTGACCAAAAAGCCTGTAATAGCGTTGTGTTCGGGATCATTGGCAAAAACGGCCGTGATAGGAAACAGCCCCAGAGATACTCCGGTTAAAATACCTAAAAGTAAACCGATAAACAAGCCTAAAAATATATTACGTGTTTTTGTTGCAATGATAAGCATGACAATCACGGGAAGTAACATAAATAAGCTTTTAGGATTTGCCGCTTGTTCGATTTGTATGCTTTCCACTCCGGCACCCGTTCCGCCGAAAATCAAGAAGAACAACAGGGTTATACTGCCTGCAACTAACGAATATTTTAAGCGTGAACGAACACAGCCTCCGACATCGGCGGGTCTGCCGTTTCGGAATTGTTGAGTTGAAGCGGATGCTATAGTTGTATCGGAGATGGGAGCCAAGTTATCTCCAAAAATTGCGCCGGAAACAATAGCTCCTGCTAAAAACATAGGGTTTGACTGAAGAATTATGCCTGCGGGATAAAAAATCGGAAACGCGGAAAACATTGTGCCGATTGAAGAACCTGTTGCCGTAGACATAATACAGACAGCAAAAAAAACAAAACCGACAAAAATACCGCCTTTAACGCCTATGGAATTGGCAAGCCATACGAAGCCGCCCGACAAATTGCTGGCTTTCATCAAGGCGGAAAACATTCCGATTACAAAAAAAATAACAATGACGGAAACGGAACTTACGGAAGATATACCTTTAATTGCAGCATTCCAATATTTTGTATAACTTGTACAAAATACGCCTCCGATAAGCAAGGCTATAAAGCCGGCCATAGCCAAGGCTTCCATGTTAAATGCTTTCAGCCCTATAAACATTAAGGCGCAAAAAGCAAAAAAAATAACAACAGGAACCAATGACAAAAACATACTTCCTCTAAATTGAAGTATTTCATGTTTTTCTTGTCCGTTTTCCATTTTTTTCCTCCTCCTGAAAAATGAATTTACTTTACAAAATTTTTTTCTTGAGCCATGTTCAGTAATACGCGCCGAATACGTTTAAATCTTTCAACGGCGGCATCGTCATCCCAAAAACATCCGGTAACAATGCGAATATAACCCTTACCTTGTTCTCCATACGGATTTCCCTGGTTTACCAATATTTTTGCTTCCGACATTAATCTGGAAACAACTTCTTCACTGCTTCCCAGTTTACTGATATTCAGCCAAGAAAGAATTCCGCTTTCACTCATTTTCATCCGAACACCGGGAATATCATGCAAAATCTCATAGGCAAGCCGACGTCTTTTTTCCAGTTTAATATAGTTTTGTTGTAAATGTTCGGTATCTTCTATGGCGGCAATAGCCCCTATTGTCGATAAGGTTGATGACGCACCCAAAACATTTACTGCAGCTCCGTACAGGACGTCCATAATAACATCGTTTGCATATATATACCCGATACGAAACCCGGAAAGACCAATCCCTTTGGAAATTGAACAGACGGTAAGTGTTCTCTCCCACATTCCGGGAAGAACTGCCGGATGAACAAATTCAATTCCGTCATAAATGTGATCTTGAAACGCTTGGTCGCTTACTAAAATCAAATCGTGTTTTTTTACAAATTCGCATAAGTCTTCTATGCTTTTTCGGCGAAAAACGGTTGTTGTAGGATTATTCGGATGACAAAATAAAACCATCTTGGTTTTAGGGGAAAGACGTTTTTCAAATTCTTCCATACGAAATTGATAATTATCTTCTTCAAACAACGGAACGGGAACGGTTTTGGCACCTAATAATTTACCGTTTAAAAAATTGCTCGGATAACTCGGATCCGGAACGAGAACTTCATCTCCTTCATTTATAAACGGCATCATAGAAAATAAGAGTCCGGAATCGGATCCCGGCGTAATAATGATATTACGTGACGGGTCTATAGTTAATCCCGTTCTTTTTGTAATATATGCTGCAAGCGTTTTTCGCAGCAACAAATCACCGATAGGCATTGAATAGTGAGATGCAAAACCCTGGTCTACGGCTTTATGCAAAACATCTTTAACGGATTGCGGAATTGAAGGGTCGGGGAAAAAGGGGTCTGCCCAAGCCATAATATC
>CALINC010000150.1 GCA_938045195.1 uncultured Treponema sp. | reverse complement strand
ACAAGCTTGTAAACATTCAATTCTGATAATTTGGAGGAAAAAAATGAAAAAATATTTTAAACAATTTATGAGGCATAATGCCGCAGTTATGTCTATTTATTTGATATTTGCCGTCTTGACAAATATATCGCCGCTTCTTACGATGACTGCATTTGATAAACTACTTCAAAATAATATGAACGGCTTTTTACAACTAATGGGAATTAAGGTTGGTTTGGCTATTATCCTTTTGCTTATGAATTATTCCCGTAATGTTGAAAAAGCAAAAGTTACATCAAAAATGCAGACAGCTTTAAGACAGGACATAACAAAAAAATTAGAAAATTGTTCGTATTCCGTATACAACAAAGAAAATTCGGGAACCTATCTTTCATGGTTAAATAATGATGTACAAACGATAAATACGAGCGGATTTTCGGCTGTTTACGATGTGCTTGATTTAGGAGCAATGGCTCTATTCGCTTTTATTCCGCTTTTTTTTATCCATTGGAGCATTGCGGCTGCAAGTGTAATTTTATCTGTCATCGTGATTTTTGTTCCGAAATTATTTCAAAAGAAAATGACTGATGCAATAGTTCAATTTAGCATTCAAAAACAAATTTTTGTAAGTAAGGTAAAAGATGCTTTAAGCGGTTTTGATGTACTTTTCAGTTTTAATCTCAGAAATCGTATTACGAATGAAGTTGAAAAAGCATCTAATTCACTTGCAGATAAAAACGTATATCAAACTAAAAAAGTTATAACACCGGCAATTATGCTTGCTTTTTTTTCGATGGTCGCAGGCTTGATTATCTTAATTTATACCGGTATTCTTGCCGGGTATAAACTTGTAAATATAAGTGCCATGATAGCAATCAATAGCCTTGCAAACACGCTTTTTTCCTCCTTAACTAATATTGCCACAAGGGGAATGAATATAAAAACGGTTTTTCCTATTTTAAAAAAATTCGAAAACATAGAAATAAATTCCGAATCAAAAAATCTTTTACAGCCGTCTTTTAAAAATAAAATAAAAATAACAAATCTTAATTTTGCATATACACCGGAAAAACCTATTTTAAAAAATGTTAATATGGAATTTGAAATCGGAAAAAAATACGGCATAATCGGAGAATCGGGAAGCGGAAAAACTACTTTTTTTAAATTGCTTAACGGAATGTTGGAAGATTATGAAGGTAAAATCGAATATGACGGTATTAGTCTTTTAAATCTGGATAAAGCAAAAATACGGGAAAATGTAGCGTATATTGATCAAAATGTGTATATCTTTAACGATACTATAAAAGAAAATATTTGTCTAGGCAAAAATTATCCGGATGAAAAAATAGACAATTCTATAAAAGAATCCGCTCTTTTACCGATGATTCAAAATTTGCAAAATGGAATTAATACTCCCGCAAGTGAAAACGGTAAAAACTTTTCGGGCGGGCAAAGACAGCGTATAGCAATAGCCCGTG
>CALINC010000149.1 GCA_938045195.1 uncultured Treponema sp. | reverse complement strand
GCCTGTCGTCCGGCGCACAGCGCCGTCCAACATGCGAATTAAGCTGACGGCGAAGTTCAAAAGTCTTACGGTTTTCTCGCTTCTTGCAGCTTATCCGCCGCCCGTTATGTGCACACGCCACTGGCGTGGATATTTAGGAGAAGAAAAATGAAGCTGAAAAAACTGACCGCACTTTTGCTTGCGTTCGCCACAAGTGTTTGCGCGTTCTCCCAAGTGAACCTAAAAAATATGTCTGCCGAAGAGTTGATTGACTTGAAGGCAAACATCGAAAAGGAGCTTTTTGCACGGAAGCCGGAAGCGTTCACCGCCGCCAAGAATCCGCTTGAGGGGCTTTCATTTTCACGAAACGTCAGCGGCTGGAGCTCTTATACGGAGACTCTGACGTTTGGGAGCAACGGAACTCTCGTTTACAGGAAGGAATGGAGCAACGGCCCTCGAAGCGAGGTCTACCGTGTTTCGTACAGCGTTGATACTGAAAACCGCCTTTATTCGGTGAAGAAGGACGACATGGTTGCATGGTTCGGTTACGGTAACTTGTATATTGATTTTGACGGCGGCGTGTTCGCAAAGGCGGGGACGAAATTCTCCTTGCAAGATGCGAAGTCCATTGCGGGAAACACCTATGTCATAACGGAGGAGGGCGTGGATGTCAGCGTTACATTCAACAAGGACGGAACATTCACGGAAAAGAAGGAGAATGAATCGCACACTTCCGCCTATCTAGTCGATGCCGATGAAAAAATCATACTTTGCGCAGGCAACGAGGGATGGAAGAAACTCCGTTATACGGAGGATGCTCTGACAATAGGCATAGGTGGAAAAGAGGCGAAGAAAAGATAGTTGCCTGAATTTCGGGGGCGTTTTCCCTGCCTGTTTTAGTGAATTCCTATATAGATTCGTGACGATCATTTTAGGCTGGTTCAGGGACGCTATCCTGAACTTGTGTTCTATGCTCCAAAAGTATGAAAAAAATGCGTTTAGTTTCTTAAAGATGACTTATTGCAAAACCTTTTTTTGATTTATGAAAAATAAATTTGGTTATAATATAAAGCATAACAAAGTTTTCAAAGCCGATAAAACCTTTGTCACGGAAGTTGCTTTTCGTGCCTTTGCGGCATCGCAACTTCCGCGCCAATTTTGCCCGTTGGGCAAAACCGTTTTTACGGTTTAAAACAATGTTATGTGGACTGACCTTCGGGCAGCAAGGGAGAATACAATGATGGAACGGGATTTGGAAGGTTATATTATTAGCAGACTCCCAAACACTGCAAAGAAATATAAGAAATATGAGCATCTAATTATTCCCGTTAAAGACGGATTTCCTGAATATACGCCGGAAGCATTTAACTGTGTCAATGCTTTTTTCAAAAAGCAAAATTTACCTTTTGATATTGACAATTTGAATAATCAAGAATGGTGCAAATTATCAAACGGATTGAAAATCACGGATATTGAAGGACTTTGTAAAATTTCTTATCCGCCGAAATCTGAAACAGTAAAAGAAAACCTTGTTTCATTTATAAAAGAAACCATAGAGGAATCGTTACCGGACAATTATAAGCATCAAATAGAAAATGAAACTATTCTTGATATTTGTCTTACTATAAATGATGGAAAACTGCATATAGAACTTCCGTATTGCACTATTGATAAGATTGTTAGAATAACAAATGAGTAAAATTACTTTTCACATAATGAAAATGTATCATATGTATGTTATAATCAGATGGGGATGTGTATTATGGTTGATACAGTATTTGAAAATTTTACAGAACAGGCTCTTTCTCTTTCGTATGACCAGACAATAATTTTGATGGGGAAAATGCTGGAATCTTTGAAGTCAAAAAAAAGAGAAGAAAATTATTCTGAAATGGAAAACGACATTTCCCGAAGTTCTATGAACACCATGTGGGAGGAACTGAAAAATGACACATGGTGAGATATGGCTTATAGATTTTGGAATTCCTGTTGGCAGTCTTCCGGCAAAGATGCGACCTGCTGTTGTAATGCAAAATGATTTGCTTGGAATAAAGCATGTGAATACTGTTGTTGTGATTCCATTTACCTCAAATCTTGTATCTTCGGAGCATGAACCAAATATTTTCTTTAAGAAAGAAGAAACAGGGCTCTCTAAAGATTCTGTTGCAGTAATTCATCTTATTGGTGCGGCTAATAAGTTTTGTTTTGAGCGAAAAATCTCAAAATTGTCTGAAGAAAATTATCAGAAACTTATTGATGCTGTTGTGAAACTTATAACAAATAAAAGCAACACATAACACCCGCTTCAACCTGACATTGCGGACAAGCCGCAAATGCAGGTTAAGCGAATGTTAGATGGACGCTTCGCGCTGAAATATGGAGAGATATATGGTAAAACCAACAGTTACTGAATTGTTACTCGATCTTACACGGATTGATAGTCCTAGCGGTAACGAGACAGCTTTTTTTGATTATGTGGAATATATATTACATTCAATGAAGTTCGAAATTCAGTACGATTACTATGGTAATATGATTGCATATAGAAATATCCGTTCATATAAAAAACCGATACTATTCGCTTTTCATGGTGATAAGGTTTCTACAGGGGAACCGATAAAAGGAATGATCAAAGACGGTTTTGTTATATCAGATGGTAAAAATTCAATAGGAGCAGATAATAAAGCTTCATTAGCTTGTCTCATTCATGTATTAAAAAACAGGAATGACGAAGAACCGATAGAAATATTACTTACAAGAATGGAAGAAGAGGGATTCATAGGGGCAAGAAATCTTGATAGGACAATGATTAAAGCAGAAATTGGAATAACAATGGATGGAGGCTCAATAGGAGAAATTACTATTGGTTCTAAATATTGGACAAATATATTGTTGAAATCAAAAAAAGATATTAAAGATATTGAAAGATGGCTTAAAAATCGTACAACAAAAAGTGATTGGGGTATTACTGTTAAAAGTTATAATAATAACGCCTACAATTTTTCATTAAGCATACTTACTCCGGAAAGCAATATTGATGAGTTTATAAAAGAAACCTGCAAAATGCTTGGACCGGACAAAATAAAAGTTATGAGACAATGTCCAGGATTTGATGTTACCAACAATGAAAAATTTATCACATTTGTAAAAGATAGCATAAAAGAAACAGGGATAGAACCAAAACTAATCTTTGATGACATAGCTCCTGAAGTATGTGTATTAAATTCGAAAGGAATCCAATGTGTAAATATTGGTGATGGTGTTATGGATGAGCATGAAGTATATGAAAGGGTTTTGATATCTGATCTAGAAAAAAATGTAGCAATTATTAATAAGATACTAGATAATTATCTTCATCTAACACCCGCTTCAACCTGACATTGCGGGCGAGCCGCAAATGCAGGTTAA
>CALINC010000148.1 GCA_938045195.1 uncultured Treponema sp. | reverse complement strand
TGCTTGATTCTTCGGCGAGCTTACGAATTTCATCGGCAACAACGGCAAAACCTTTGCCCGCTTCGCCTGCGTGGGCGGCTTCGATTGCGGCATTCATAGCTAAAAGGTTAGTCTGTGCTGCTATATGCTGAATAACGCTAGAGGCTTCCAAAAGTCCGCCCGATTCTTCGGCAATTTTTTGGGTAACGGAGTTTGAATTAACTATTGTTTCTTTACCGTCTGCTGTGGCGGAGGCAAGCGTTTTTATAACATCATCGGTTTTGCCGAGTGTCTGTGTAATTGAAGCTATGTTTCCTACCATCTGCTCGATAGCCGAAGAAGATTCAGCTACGCTTGCCGATTGATTTTCGATACTGCCATTGAGTTGTCTTATCGTGCGGATAATTTCTTCGATGGTGGCAGCCGTTTCGGTAACGCTTGCCGCCTGCGTCAAAGCCTGCTGTTTTACGCCGTCGATGTTCGCACTTATTTGGTGTACGGCACTCGCCGTTTCCGTCATATTCGATGCAAGCTCGTTGCCTATACCCGTCATCTCAACACTGCTTGCATCTACGGTTTTAATCGATGAGCCGATTTTGGAAATGGTTTGGTTGAAGTAGTTGGAAAGGTCGGTTATTTCGTCATTGCCGGTAACAGGCAGGCGGACGGTAAGGTCTCCTTCGCCTTGAGCAATGTTTTTAAGGGCATCCACTGTAATGCCAATGGGTTTTACCATTGCACGGGCAACAAAGAATACAATAACAAGGGAAACGAGTAAGACGACAACACCGATACCTATCATCGAAAGGCGTAGTGCAGCTACCGTACCCATAAATTCTTCATAAGGGGCTGCAATTATGACAGTCCAATCGGTAGTTTTTATGGTAGCATAAGAAGATATATTTTTTTGTCCCTTATATGAATAATATCCGATTTCGCTTTCGTCTATTTCAAGAGACCGTGCCTGAAAATTTGCCAATTCTCGAAGCGAGGCATCCGTTTTTGACATTTCTATTGCATTAGCTGCTTTTGTTACAAGTTCTGTATTTTTGTGAGCAATTGTGTTGCCTGTAAGCCCCAGAATGTAGCAATAGCCCGTTTGTCCGACAACGATGTCGTCAATAGTGTCGGTAAGCCATGATGCCAAAATTCCCATAGCTAATACATTTGTTATGTTTTTATTGTCATCATATACCGGAACAGTACATGTGAGTATCATTTTATTTGTTGCACGGGAATGAAACGGTTCCGTTAAAAATCTTCCGCCTTTCAAAGATGTTTGAAACCATTCTCTATCTTTGACGGAAATTATCTTACTATTTTCGGTGTGATACATATTTCCTTGAGCATCGGCAATAGCAGCTTCAACCAATGTTTCATCACGAGAAATTTCTTTTTTTAATGCGTTCAGCTTTTCGTTATAAGAAATAGAGGTATCACGGAAGATAGGCATACGGGCAATGCCTTCTAGAAACTGAAAGAAAGCGGTTATGCGTCCGTCAATGACTTCCGCCGTATCGGTCGCCTTGTCGATAAGGTGTGTTTCAACCTTTTCCGTTACTGCTTTGCTTGCCGTGCGCACGGCTATAAAGGCAAGGGTGAATCCGACTGCAAGAATAAGCAGCCCGAATACAATCATCAATTTGTTCCGCAGTGAAAAACGTTTTGTTTTGTTCATGTGTAACTCCTTATAGTTTTATTTTCAATTTTATTTAAGGGGGTGTTCCTTCCTCCCCAAGCCCCTCCTTCCTCTTCCGTCTTCCAAAGGGCTCTGCCCTTTGGAGTCCCCGTTTATAGGCGGGGTTCTTAGGGGTGGAACCCCTAAGCGGTTCTTTTGAAGATGGGTGGGGTTATAGGGGAGGGAAGAAAACTTTTATCCGAAAAAGTGTCTTCCCTCCCCTAACAAT
>CALINC010000147.1 GCA_938045195.1 uncultured Treponema sp. | reverse complement strand
CAATTGATCGTTGCCGTATAGATAGTCCTGCTTCAATGGAAAATGGACGCAAAGTGCTTATGGACAACAACCGCTTTTTTATGAATAAACAAGCTGATGTAACCTTGCCGGGTCTTGGAACATTTGAGTACGTCTGGGTGAAAGATTTTGAAGATATTGACCGCTTTAATAGTGCAGAAGGAAACGAAGAATTAAAAGATGTTTCTGCATTAAAGAATGTTTTGAACAAAGCATATCTGGCAGGTTTTTTAAATGCCGCATATAAGGAAAAAACCGACTACGACCCAAACTCACCGGCTAATGAATTTAGAAGAGCTATGGGAATGAATCAAACAATGACAGTGCAAACAGATGTTTCTATGTTTGCAAATAAATATCCTCAAGATGATGCCGTTAAATTGTTTGGAGCAGTAAAAGGCTTCGGAGCTCAAGCAATCAAATAAATATACCTATTCGATAACTTGTTGTCAAACAGGCCGACGAGTTCTAAATCGCACAAATAGCACGATTTAGAACATCGCATCTCAAGGTAACCTGTCCAAAAGCTGAAGTTTTTGGACAGGTTCTTTCTTTAACGTTTATCATCTTCTTTCCGGAATTTTCTTCAACAGCCGCTGACTATTGATACATCTTGTCAAGTGATACTAATATCACTTTTTCATCCTGTAAAGTATCAAACCATTCCGTGTAACCTGACAGCGAAAATAAAAGATATTTTACTATGTTATATTTTGGCGATATTAAATTTGTTCGCCGTATCAAAGTTTCATATATTCCCTTATCGACTTTTTCATTTTTAAATTTACACTCACCTATGACTGCCTTTTTTTCCATTTCTGACAATGCAACTATGTCAATATCAGCAGATTGAACTATCTTTTCCTCATTACTATTCAAGACGGTTTCAGTTCCCCACCATGTACCAACAGCTGTAATAAAACAATTAAATTTTTCAAGAATTCCTTGTTTCAAGGTATAATATCTGCACATATCCTCAAATACTGTTCCCATAAAAGAATGTAAAATCGGTTTTACTGCTTTTTTATAATACAGTTCACCCTGTGCCATTTCTATTACGCTGGTTGCCTTTGGAATAAATTCATACCAAAACTTAAACATGTGGTCTTTTAAAACGTACTGTGTTTTTTTCTTATTCTTTTCCTCTGTGATACATTTTTTCTTTTCCACCAATCCTACACTTATTAATTTTTCAATAGAATAGAGAATGGTCGGCTCTTTTTCATTTATTTTGTTAGCTATAACATTGACGGTATTTTTACCTGAGGCAATCTGCTCAATTATGTTATTAACCAATGTTATATCTGCAAATTCCTGTGTCAGAAGGTTTTTGGGTTCGTCATATAAGTATCCGTCTGTCCGAAAGAATAACCTTACAATATTTTCATCAATATTTTTTGCCGGATCAATCATTGACAGATATTTTGCGACACCGCCGGTAATTCCATAGCAGATTGCTTTATCCTCATAAGAATACTCCGGTACAAATTTTGCTGAATCTAAATAGTCAAAAGCCTCTAGTTTTATCTGAGAATCACGCCTTCCAAATAAGGGGCTTTTTTCACTAAGCACCTTATTTTCCATAAAGCTCAATGCAGATCCGCACAGTATAATTTTTAAGTTCTTTTCCCGCCAAACGGTATCAATATATTTTTGCAATACTGAAAGCAGCGCTTCATCTTTTTCTGCCCAGTATGGTAATTCATCTATTACAAGCAAAATTTTTTCATCTGACATATTTTTTTCAATAAAATCAAACACAGCCTCGATTGTACGAAAGCTTATATCTTCAATACCGGCTAAAAATACATCCGTTACCTGTTTTGAGAATAACTCCAGATTTCTTTCTTTGCCCACTTTAGTTGCTGTATAAAAAATTACCTTTTTATCTTTCACAAATTCCGAAATAAGGGTAGATTTACCGATACGTCTGCGCCCGTATATAACAGTCATTCCGAGTCCGGGTTTTTGATAAAATTCATTTAGATATGATAATTCTTTTTCTCTTCCAATGAACATATGTATATCCTCATTAATAGTTTGATTCAAATTAATTTTATTCAAATTGATTTGAATAAAATTATATCATATTCTATTCTATTTATCAAGTCAAACCCAGCACCTTAAAATTGTCTTAAAAAGGGGCTTTTTTTGCAGTATTTTTTTGAAATTTATTTTTAAAATAAGTATGCGATACTTGACATTTTTTGTTTGACATGGTATACTACGCAATCAATTTATCGTTACAATTTTGGAGTTTTTATGGATGTGATAAAAAGGAGCTCTAAACGGTTTTTATTCGTTTTTTTGTTTTTTTCTCTTTTTTTAATTTCTATCTCTGCGGAAGAAAAAGAAGATTTGAGTTCTTGGACGAAAATTGTTGAAAAAATGGAAATACGGTTAAATAATGCTTATGAGTTATATTTGCAGGGAAAAACCCGCGAAGCCTATGACGAAGTAAATGCCGCCTATTTTAGATATTACGAATCTAAAGGAATGGAAAAAATAACTATGAGTTATCTTTCAGGCGCACGGAAAACGGCAGTTGAAAATGCTTTTTACGAGTACAGAAAAAATGTGAAAGAAGATAAAGACAGTAAGATGATAAAAGCTCATAAGGATGCACTTGTAGCAATGCTCTACCATGATGCCGCCGAACTTGACGGTACTTTAGACGGAGGTAAAAAAGACGGCGGAAAATCTGCGGCTGTTGCAACGTTTATTTCCTCTTTTGTTCTTATTTTACGCGAAGGTTTGGAAGCTATTTTGGTTATAGCTGCTATTATAGCCTATCTTGTAAAAACAGAAAAAAAGAAGTATATATCTTCCGTTTATATCGGGGCTGCTGCCGGAATTTTAATCAGCATTATTTTGGCTTTTTTGTTCGGTTTGTTAACCGGAACACAAAGCGGCATAGCTCAAGAGGTTTTTGAAGGCATCGGTATGTTTGTTGCGGTAATTGTTTTGTTTTACGTAAGCAACTGGATGATTTCAAAGTCTGAAACCGAAGCATGGGAAAGATACATTCAAAAGAAGGTTGAGTCTTCGGTATCTACCGGAAACAAATGGGTTTTGATTTTTGCCGCTTTTATTGCCGTTGCAAGAGAAGGTGCCGAGCTTATTTTATTTTTTAGAGGAGTGCCCATACAAGGTGCCGCCGGTCAAAGAGCTGTGATTTTGGCAATTGTGTTATCCTCATTGATTCTTATACTTGTTTTTCTTGCATTTAGATTTTTAAGCGTAAAGCTGCCTTTAAAGCCTTTCTTTATCGTAACAAGTGTTTTGATGTATGTACTTTGTTTTTCGTTTACCGGAAAAGGTGTTTCGGAATTGCAGGCGGCTGGTGTTGTGGGTAAAACTATAATTCCGCAGTTGCAGAATTTTGAAGCGGATTTTTTAGGCATATATGCAACGTATGAAAGTTTGATACCGCAGATAATTGTTTTAATTGCAATTATTTTGTGTTCGGTTTTATATGCCAAGAAAAATAAGAAGATTCTCGCCGAATTAAAAAATAAAAATAAAGACGGCGGGAATGCTTAATGATATTGTCCAAAAAAAATAAATTATAGAGGAGAGTTTTTAAATGAAAAAAACTTTATCTTGTATTTTTGCATTGCTTGCAGTTGCTTTTGTGATTACATCATGCGAAAAAAATGAAAAGGTTCAGGAAAAAAAGCCTGAAACCCTTGCGGAAAAACCTGCTGCCCCGAAACCTGAAGAAGAGGGTTCCGCAGGATTTGACGAGTTCCCCATCGGCGATGAGCAGGATGCGGGTATATTAACGGTTGCAGGTGTTTATTTTCAGCCTGTAGATATGGAGCCTGCCGGTAACAGTTTATCAAAGAACGAAGCCGACTGCCACATGGAAGCCGATATTGCTGCTAATGATAAAGGTGCAACATTGGGTTATGGTGTAGGAGATTTTGTTCCTTACCTCCATGTTAAGGCTTATATCCAAAAAGTAGGTTCTTCAAAAGTTCAGGAAGTTGCATTTATGCCGATGAATGCCAGTGACGGACCTCACTATGGTGCTAACGTAAAATTTGAAGAAGGCTTAGGTAAGTACAATATCAAGTTTGAAATTAAGGCACCGGGAAATGACTATCTTATCCATGTTGACAAAGAAACAGGTGTTACCGGACGCTTCTGGACGGAACCCATCGTTGTTGAATGGAAAGATTTTGAATGGACCGGTCCTCAATGGTAAAAGACCGCTTCTCAGTGGTAAAAGACCTGCCCTTATGGGTAAACGGTTAGCAGTAAGTATAGTTTAATAACTAACCTACTCATTTTTTAAGTAAGCATTAAAGCAATTGCTTTAATGCTTACTTTTAGCGTTTTGTGAGGTGCCTTATTTTAAAATTCTATATACGGGTTATAGAAGCAGGTATAGGTTTCGCTTTGCTGCTCGCAGTCGTTTTTGCTTCTTTTAGAACCCAAAAACTTGAAAAAAAACAGCTTATTATTTTACTCGGTATATGTACAGGTTTGATAGGCAGTATAATTTCTGCCGTATTACGTTCCATTCCTAATTATATCAATAGGACTCATTTTGCTTTTTGGTCTATGATTCCGGTTGTTTTTTCTTTTTTATTTTTGCTTTTTCTGTTATTGTTTAAAACAAAAAAGAAAAAATCTTTGGTTTATGAAAATCTTTTTGCAACGGCAGTCTTTTTATATACGGCAACTACGATATTCTATTACGTTCCCGTTATAATAACGCTTTCTTCTACCCTAGTTAATTATGGGGAGAGTGCTGTAAGCACTCTTGTTTTATTCAGGCTTATAGGTTATTTATTAGGAATTGTATTCATAATACTTGCAAGTTTGGCAATCTATAAAACTCTTATTAAATTATCGCATCTTGAATTAAAAATTACGGTAATTGCATCTCTTTGCATTTTCGGAATAACTCAGGTTGTTGTAATTATTCAGCGTTTATATTCATTAAAAATTATTCCGAGGAATGATTTTATTTTCTGGCTTATTGCAACTGTGATAAACAATGCCAATTTTTTTCTTTTTGCGGTTATTTTATTCATAATGCTTTCGCCTGCGCTTTTATGGAAAAAAAATATTACAATTACCGAAGCATATAATAATAATGCGGAATTACGGAAAATAAAAGCAAAAAAACGCAATGCAAAAAGATGGGCAAAATTTTCTCTCAGTCTTTTATTAGTTTCTGTTTTTTCTTTGTCGGTTTTGCGTTTTTATGTGGATAGAGAAGTTCCTTTATCTTCTCCTGAAGATTATAGTATTGCAGACGGTATGGCTATTGTTTCTTTGGAACAGTTGGAGGATGATAAACTTCACCGCTATGAATATATAACGGAACAAGGAATAAGTATGCGGT
>CALINC010000146.1 GCA_938045195.1 uncultured Treponema sp. | reverse complement strand
ATAAAACAATTTTTTTATATCTTTGCGGTCTGTCCATCATTAAAATACCGCTTATCCACGTAATAAAAACAGAGGTAAGTATAAGCAGTAAATATTTCGGTTCCCAGCATGCATAAAAATACAAACTAGCTGCCAATAGAAATAGTTGATTTATCCAATTCTTTTTTACAACACGCACTAAAAAAAGATACAGTATTACTATAATAGGAAAAAAAATAAAAAATTCTATTGAATGAAAAAGCAAAATATTATTCCTTGAGTTTTACATCACGGCATATAAAATTGTTTCCGCAATTCCCATAGTATGAGCTCTTATATATAATTTGTATTCGGGGACAATCTTATGGATATATTCGGCTAAACGCAGCATATCTTCATCACTACGATAAATAGAAATAGCAAGCTTCGGTTTATTTTTCTTAATAATGTGTTCCGCTCCTTGTAGTGCAGGAAGCTCTGCTCCTTCAATATCCATTTTAATAAATGTTGCCTTTTTACATTCTTCATGACTATCAATAGTAGTAACAGAAATACAGGATTGTTGATTGTTGATTGCTGATTGTTGATTGTTGATTGTTGACCCGCCGCCTTTTCCATCAATAAAGTTCATATATCCCGTATGGTTATATACTCCTGCCTTAACAGTATGAATATTATGTTTATGTTTTAAATTTCGATTTAATTTTAAAAAATTCTCATTATCGGGTTCAAAAGCGATAACCGAACCGTAGTCCGGGCAATGCTTGATAAATGTTTTTACGGTATCGCCGTTAAAAGCGCCGCAGTCAACAAATACCTCATTTTTACTACATTGAATAATATCTTTTGGAAAATACTGATTAAAATAGTTATAGTGCGGTATATCCTTAGTATCATAATATTGCCTCATGTGTATGAGTTTGGTAAAGACCGTTTTTGATTCTTCATCCGCAAACATATTTTTTACTGTTTCTATTCTTTTTGCATTGGCGCTAAAAAATTCGCGGGCTTTAAACATCTGCGGCGTAGGATGTTTATTTAGTTTTTTCATATTTAAAATATTGTATATTTTTTGTATACCCAATACGACCAGTACAGAACGTATGTTTTCTGCAAGTCTGGTCCCACTGTATAAATAAGACACAATTCCCATAATACTTATCCTTCTATCTCTTTTTCTAAAGTCTCAATAATGCACAAACTCGGTAACGTTTCCACAACAATGGACGGCCGCTTGTATGAGCCGTAATTTTTTATAAATCGGTTGAAAATTTCAAAATCATTATTGCACAATACCGCATTTTCCCCGATACCATCTTGACGCTCGGTTTTTGTACGCATAATTAAACACGGTTTTCCCATATATGCCAATTCTTCCTGATTACTTCCGCCATCTGTTATAACGAATTCTGCACCGTATAGTATTTTCATAAAATCAAAATATTCAACACGGGGGAGTAGAGTAAAACGATCATTTGCAACTTTTTGCAGTAAACCGTTTTTTTCCAGTACCAAACGCGTTATTTCATGTAAGATAAACACACAGTGCATTGAGTGTGCCGCTTCCAGTATTTTTTCGATTGTTTTTTTGAATAAGGCCGTATTCGCAACATTTTCTTGGCGATGCATAACAAAAACAAAATATGCACCTTGTATTTTTTCAATTTCCGTTTTTAGTTCGGCATTAAAGGGTCGGGTATTAGCAAACTGTAAACCGTCATAAATTGTATTGTGCCACGTGTTAATAATATCCCCCGAAACCTTTGCTTTATAAAGATTCCCCTCGGCAATCTCGCCCGGACAAAAGTGATAATCCGTCCGTTTTGAAGTTAAAATACGATCTATTTCTTCAGGAAAGGGATGCAGTAAATCAAAAGAGCGTAACCCCGCCTCGATATGTGCAAGCCGTATACCGTATTTTTTTGCAAGTAAAGCACCCATCAAAGTTGAAACTGTATCACCGTGTACAATCATAATCGTATTTTTAGGATTAATATTGCCGGTTTTTATCAGTTTTTTAAATTCGTATTTTGCACGCCTATATGTTTTAAAAAACCACATAAAAAGTCCCGCAGCCGATTTTTTTATGGAAGAAGGATCGGAAAGCTCCATATCCAAAACATTATCGTTACAGGCTTTAAGCACATCGGTACCTATAAGATTGTTTTGACCTGTACCGATTACAAGATAGGGAATATTTCTTTTTTTTGCTTCAATAATAACCGTGAAAACTTTAATAAGCTCTGCAACGGTTCCTACCCAAAAAATAAGCATACAGTTCCTTTAAGATTGTACGTTGAGTATTTCCATAAACACGATATCCAAATAAGTATTATCAATAAAAACATCGTCTTTAAAAATACCTATTTTTTTAAAACCGGCTTTTTCATACATACGTATTGCCGATTCATTCGTTTTCAGTACACGTAAATATATCTTATGTAATTTTAATTTTGAAAATCCATAGGTTATTATTTGCTTTGTTGCACTTAATCCGTACCCTTTACCTAGCTCTGTTTTTTCACCGATAAATATTCCGAATTCGGCTTTGTGATGAATCGGATCTATATCTTTTAAAAAAATGGAACCGATATCATGTCCGGTGGATGATAGCGAAATAATCATCTGCACAACCTTGCCGGTAGAAACAAATGTGTTTAACCATTCATTATGTGTTTCTTGAGTAAGAAGAGTTCTATCTATGAACATACTTCTTACAATATCACTGTTCCGCCATCTAATTATATTGGCAGTATCATTTATTGTTATAGGGCGTAAAGTAACAATCATAATATTTATTACTCCCAAAATAATTTAATTGTATTGCATATTTTGTTTATATTTTCCTTAGTTAATCCGTAATACATTGGAAGCCTCAATAGGCGCTCACTTTCTTTAGTCGTATAAATATCTCGGCCGAAAAAAAAGCCGTATTTTTTCCCCGCCGATGCAGAGTGTAAGGGAACATAATGAAAAACAGCCCCTATATCTTTATGTTTTAAAAATTCTATTAAACGAGTACGTTCTTCAATATCTTTAACTTTTATATAAAACATATGAGCATTGTGTACACAATCGGAAGGAATAACAGGTAATTCAATACAGCCTTTCTTTTCTAATTCCGTAAGATTTTGATAATATTCATTCCAACTTGTCAAACGGTCATTATTTATCTCATCTGCAATTTCAAGCTGTCCCCATAAATATGCGGCGTTCAATTCACTCGGCAAAAAAGATGAACCGTATTCGATCCATGTATATTTATCGACTTGCCCTCGCCAAAACTGACTTCTGTTTGTTCCTTTTTCACGGATTATTTCTGCCCGTTCAATGTATTGGGGATTGTTTATTACAATAGCACCGCCTTCCCCCATGCTGTAGTTTTTTGTTTCATGGAAGCTGTAGCAGCCGAAATCGCCGATTGTACCCAGAGCTTTTCCTTTATATGAAGACATAACCCCTTGAGCAGCATCTTCAACAACAAAAAGATTATGCTTTTTTGCAATCTTCATAATAGCATTCATTTCACATGATACACCTGCATAGTGGACGGGCACTATAGCCTTTGTTTTAGAGGTAACGGCTTCTGCAATTTTAGTTTCGTCGATGTTCATCGTATCGGGACGAATATCTACAAAAATAATTTTTGCTCCGCGTTGAACAAAGGCATTCGCCGTTGAACAAAAGGTGTAAGAGGGCATAATAACTTCATCACCCGCTTGTATATCACATAAAACAGCCGCCATTTCCAAAGCGGAAGTTCCTGAAGTTGTTAAAAGCACCTTTTGTGTATTAAATTTACCTTCCATCCAAGCGGAACATTTTTTTGTAAATTCGCCGTCTCCGCAAATTTTACGGTTTTCTATTGCTTTTTGTATATATGCAATTTCTTTTCCGCTTGCAGGCGGAATATTAAAAGGGATCATAGATTAACCTCTTTTTTACCGTCATAACTGGTAAATGCGGGAGTTTTACCGAACAGCTTGAGTGCATATTGGTACAGTATTTCAAAAGCAACATATAGACATAAAACAGGATGCATAAGATATATGGGATTTTTACGCTGTATCGACAAAACAAGGCTGTACAAAAATGGAATTATAATAGTTAAACTGTAGGGTATAAATAAATATTTTTTATTTTGACTTATTTTTTGATATTGCTGTCTGCCCGTAAATCCAACTTTTCCTTGTTCCGGGAAATGTATATTATTACAAATACGCCATTTAAGTTTAGGAAGATACGCTTTTAATGAATCCACAGAATAGTGTACAAGAGGATCATTTTTTATAACAATAACTGATGTATCACCTTTTTCAAGCATAATATAAAAAAGCATGGAAAATGTATTTTCAGGATCTTTAGAGTTATTTACAATATTTCTAAAATATGGAACTTCAAGCATTGTTCCCAAACAATCCAGTTCAACTAGTATAACTCTTTTTCCTCCAAACAAAATAAGTGAATAATTTTCATTGTCTACTTCAATTGTAAAATATTTTTTTAAAAACGGAAGCCAAAACTGAAAATCTTTAGGGCAATTATACATAAACAAAGAAAAAGGGTCTCCAAAATCGGATAAGTATTGATTTAAAGCAGGATAGTCCTGCGGACGTTTATAACCGCTGCACATAACCACTTTACATTCAGAATGTTCTTCGGCAGCTTTGACTTTTAATAATATGCTGTCTTTATTCTCCATAACCTCATCATGGTCGATTGTTATTAAATATTTCCCCGTACATTTGCTAAATCCAAGCCATTTGGCATAGGTAGGTTCCGTTTTGGGATTATCTATTATTTTACAGCCTAAATTTTTTGCAATTTCCAACGTACTGTCGGTAGAACCTCCGTCTATTGCTAAAATTTCCAGCTTATCTTGCGGATATGTTTGAGCTCTTATTGCTTCGAGAGTCCTAGGCAATACCTTTTCCGAATTAAAAGTTGCTATCATAATGGAAACAATAGGATAATTCATATCTTTCTCCTTCGTAATATATTAGAAAATTCAATCATCATAAAACCTATACATCCTAAGATTCCACTGATAAAAAAACTTAAGAGAGCTTGTATAAGACTACTATGAAACAATATAATACATAAGATTTCGGTTATAAAAGCCGCAAACAAAGGGATGAAACAGTCAAATCGTTTTTTAGCCAAATAAAATGTAAATAAAATATTCAGCATACTGAGCGGTAAAAAGGCCAAACCTATGTATTTTATAATAGGAATTGCCTCTTGATATTTTTCACCGAAAAACATAACCAATAATTGCGGAAAAATAAATAATATTAATGTACCGCTTCCCGCAATTAAAAAGTTTAAAAATATCCCTTTGAACAGAATAGGCAGAGAAGATTTATTATCAGCCGTATTTTTTGCTACATGAGGAAACAAAACGATTGTAACCGCTCCTGATAAAAACACAATGGCTTTGCCGAATACAGAGGCCGAACTGTAAATACCGGTATCGTAGTCCGAGAAAAAAAACTTTATAAGTAAGGTATCGCTTTGCATCATAAAATAAAATAAAAGATATATTATCCCTGTTTGCAATATATAACGGATAAAATTTTTATAAAATGTTTTTGTTGAAAATTCTTTTACCGATATGGTACGAGGAGCCGGTTTTATTTTTATCGGCTTCGGCAAAAAAACATAATACAAAAGACAGGTAAGGATTTGAAAGAAGACGGTAAATATAAATACGGCGTCAATACCCAGACCGAAATAAAAAAGTATATATGTTCCTACCAAACGTATAAGAGCCAATAAAAATGTGATAAGAGCTAAGTGATAAAAAAGGTGTAAACCTTGTAAAAACCCTTGAAAAATAATATACCAATTTCCGAGCAAACATATAACAACTATAAAGAGTATAAACAAGATAGGTAAATCCCCATAAATTCCCATACCGATCATAAGCATTACGGAAGGAATCGATAAAAAACAAATATATATAAATAAATTCCTTCGGCTAAAATATAGAAACGCTTTGAGTTTCTCCGTATTATTGGAAAATATAGAAACTTCCATGATTATCTTATTTGCCAAAGGAGACGCAAAAAAAGTATAATAAACAGTCAGTGCATTTACTGCATTAAATATGCCAAAATTTTCTATGGAAAAATTTCTTGAATACATAATTTGAAGAATGTAATTTATAATCGATGAAAAAAGATTGGCCGCCGTTAAAAAAAGAGCGGCATCGATAAAGTTATCTCGATTTTTACTCATATAATTTAATATTTACCGGTATTTAAAATTTCGATATTTTTATATCTCATCATGTTCCATAATAAGGCAACATAAGTCCCATTATTAGGAATGGATATAATTGAATGACATTTCGATAAGGTAAAAACCTCTGCCAAATATAAAAGTGTATTTTCATGCTTAGATATTGAATCAGGTGTTAATCCAGATATATTAGTTCCGGATTTATATTTTGAAATTCGAGGCCTATTAATATATAATAAATCAGATACTCGTTCTTTAAAAAATTCCATCGCAGTTTCTGACTCAGTCATTATAAACACACTATCCAGTCCCCAGAGTTTTTTTCTCTCTTCTACAATATTAAAAAAAACCTCTAAAGGTAATATTTTAGAATGACCTTTTGTACTTTGATAATCAGTTGCTCTATATACAACCCCTAATGTTTTTCCTTCATGTATCTTTTCAACAATACTACAGGTTATCTTATTTATATCTAATTTAGTACGATGATTAAAAGGTACCATTTCCGCATATTCAATTCTTTGAGAATAATTTTCAATTTTTCCTAATAAACTATCCAATGTGCCATTGGATAAAATTACATTTTTGCTATTATACACTTCTGATAATGTAAAATTAGAAGGCTGAACAAAATAATATTCCCATACGTTATTTGTACCGTTTATTGGCTGATCTTCATGATATAAAGTCATATAATTTTCCATATCTACAATTGGAATATAATTATGTTTACATGCATATTCAATCGCACCAAGTATATAATTATAATTAGAAAGGAAGCCCGTAGCCGGCGGATAAAGGCGAATTACATAAAAGGTTTTATCGGAATGTAATTTCCCAAAAGATTTTTTTTCTCAGGCATTAGAATGTTTTTATATATTATACGCAACCGAAGTAAAATTTTAAAAATAGGTAATGGAGCTTTTTGTCCTATCAATATTTTTAAAGAATTTACAAAATGATAAAATTTCAACAGAATCCCCTTATTTATTTTAGTTTTGTAACCATGTTAACATACTAAGTATTCCATCTTTCTTGCAAATATTAGGCTTCCATTTAGTAAATTCGGTAATTTTTGAATTATCAGCTATAAAAACCAATTGATCGCTTTCACGCCAAGGTAGACATGTATACTCCATATGAATGTCCAAAAATTCTTCTAACAAAGAAAATAGCTCTAAAAGTGAAAGAGAGTTGCTAATCCCCCCCCCAATATTAAAAACTTCACCATATGCACGAGATATATCTTTTGCCGTAAAATATAAACTCACAATATCGGAACTATGTAGTACATCTCGTACCTGCTTACCATTTCCTGATATAGTGAAAGGCGGCATATTGTTTCGCATTTTTATTTCAATAGCCTTCTGACAAAACCAACCTATCCATCCTTGATCATATGTCGCATGTTGGTAAGAACCATACATTGAAGAGTGTCGAAACACAATAGTTTTAATACCATACATACGATAATAGTCCAATAAATACTGATCTGCCGAGCCTTTAGAACAACCATAAGGAGATTGAAAATTAAGGGGATATTTTTCCGAAAAGCCATTTGGAAATTCTTCACATATGTATCTTGTATCTGTTTCCGTGAAATTTAAATCGGCAAAATCTCCATATACCTTATTTGTTGATGAATATAATATAACACTCTTCGGACTATACTTTCTTACAGCTTCTAATAAGTTAAATGTTCCCATAGAGTTAGTTTCATAATCCAATCTC
>CALINC010000145.1 GCA_938045195.1 uncultured Treponema sp. | reverse complement strand
AAAAGATTGCGAGTGCGGTGTAGATAAATATCGACTCGATTTTAAAAATTTTCTTCATAACACCCGGCAACATATTTTTTCATTATAACACAAACCTATATTTCTGTCTTAGGAAAAATTCCCAAAGTTTTTAGGAAAAATGACCAAAAGAATATGTAAGGGATGGAGTATAATATAAAAAATCGGCTTATGGTGCCGATTGAAGGAAAATAGGAACGTTAAAATAATTTACAAGGAGAAGGGATGTAAATATGTTTATACAACTAAATTCTAAACTTTTCTTTAGAGCCGAAGAAATCACTTATGTAGGCTTGGTTGGGTCTTACGGTGACGCTCGTTGTCGGATTGAATTTAACAACGGTAGAACTATTGAAGTCTATTCAGAAACAAATGCACAAGCGATATATGAAAAGCTGATTGAATGTTTAACTATACCTCAAGACGCTGATGCAATTTCATTAAATTTTGATAATTGCATATTCTGCTATACAGGCGTTCGGCATCCGGTTACGCTTACGGAAGAAGAATACAAACCTAGTTTCTTAGACCTAAGTGGCTTCTAATGCTGTAAACGTTCATTATGCAATGGAATTATATGCATTGTCATGGCATTCATAATAAATCGGATTAATTGATAATCAAATAAGAATAATCTGTAAGGAGATAATGAAAAGATGGACAAAAACAAAGATAGCATTCTTTCTGAAACGGAAAAAGCACTGTATAAAGCAATAAATCTATTTCAGAAAAAGATATTTAGGAAATTTTTGATTGATGCAATAACAAGCAATGATAAGGACAGTTTTAAGGATGTCGTTTATATTATTGGCTCTCAATGGGGAGTTCTACGAACTGTAAAAAAAGATAATGATGCACAAAACGAACAAGATGAATTTCCTAAGAAAGAATATTTTTCAGCCCTTATAGAACGCCTATGGGAAAATAAAGAAAAAATTCTCAAAGGTAATTATAGAGAATGGACAAAAGATAAATACCCGCATTCTTATGAAAGTAAGATTTGCTTTCTTTTAAATCCAAAAAAATACGGAATTGTTTTTGATTCACATAATAGAAAATCACTGAAAGAATTGGAATTTTTGGACAAAGAGAATTGTTCTCCAACTGAATGGGAAAATGCCGTTAAGAACTATTTTATAAAAAATGATTTTAGCGATTTTTCTATTGAGGACTATTTTATAAACGATTGCAATCTATGGCTTAAAGGCTGGAAATAAATAAACAACATTACTGGAGGAATATAAAATGGAAAGAGAACAGGAATATGTAGGCACAATCCGCAAATGTCCGAATTGCGGTGCAGAGTTACAGAGTTTTACAGGAATTTGTCCAAGTTGTGGACATGAACTGAATGATAATCGCGTGAATGATTCTGTGAAGGATTTTTTCTTAAGACTTGAAGCGGTTGCCTCAAATAAGAATGAAAATGAAATTCAAAGTCTGATAGAGAATTATGTTGTTCCAAATAACAAAGAATCTATTCTTGAATTTTTCGTACTTGCAGCTTCATTGTTAAAAACAAATGTAAATCCTTTTTCACCGAGCGGTAGACGTAATGCACGCTTCAATGAAATGTGGAAAACAAAATTAAACCAACTTTCAATGAAAGCGAAAATTATACTTGCTTCCGATCCTGATGGGGTATCGAAAATCGCAATGATTCAAAAAGAAGTTGATTCAGCAAATGCAAAAGCAAAAAAAGCAAAAATCGGTGTCATTGCGGCAGTCGTTGTTGCAGTTGCGATAATCATAGGTGTAGGAGCCTTTAGTATTGTAGACAGAAAAGGAGCTTTTATTGAAGTTCCAAAAGAGACATTTATTTCTACGGAGAATATAACGCTTACAGGTTCTTTATCAAAATATTTGAAACTCGACGGTGATGGTGTCATGATTTATTGTGACGAAGTACAGGCCCCGACTGTTATTGGAAAAATCGCCGTGAATGGTGATGTTATAGCAGAAATTGACAGGCAATATAAGGAATTTCTTTCTTCAAAAAAATGGAAAAAAGAAGATTGTTCTAAAAAAATATGGTGGGGGACTTGTCTTTTTGACGATAGAGCAGGGAGTTTTTCATTTGATCTTGAATCCGAAAATGGAAATTTTAAAATTATTATTAATTCCTTAAGCAAAGAGTATTTTAGAACTTGGTCAAACCCAATAGGAACAAATAAAACAGAAAAAGACTATAAACAAGCCCTTAAAGCTTTTATGGATGCTAAAATTCATGCAATAGATCTTGACTTAAGAGTAGGTATTACAAATCAACGTATTAAAAATGAAGTTGTAAAATCAGAAGACTATGATTGGCTTACAAATTCCAAAGACGAGCAATACGGAGCTGGTTTTAAGGTAAAATAGAGATAATTAACAGGAGGAAAACTAATGGGCATATTCAACAAAAAACATGAAGGCGGCTTAATGGATGTTATCCGCTGTGATGAGCCGACATATTTGATTTGGAAGTGGAGACCTAAGGGAGCGGAAGAAGCTAATTCTACAAAAAAAGAAAACGCAATCCGCTACGGTTCAAGTCTGCGTGTGAAAGACGGTGAAGTCGCTGTCTTCGTCTATCACCAAAAAGATGGCACAATGCAGGACTATATTGAGGGACCTTATGACGACACAATTAAAACAGCGAACTTTCCTATCCTTACCTCAATTGTCGGTGCGGCATTCGGCGGGGCGAGCCCTTTTCAAGCGGAAATTTATTTTATAAACCTTGCGGGAATTATTCAGGTAAAATTCGGGGTTCCGTTTTTTGATGTGGCTGACGCGCGCAATACTAATTTTACCGTTCCCGTTGCGGTTCGCGGTTCTATCAATTTTAGAGTTACAAATTACAAAGAGTTCATAAAACTTCACAGACTTATTGATTTTGACCTTGAGGCTTTTAAATTGCAGATTCGGGATGCTGTTTGCCAATATATAAAATCTATTGTTACAAATATCCCGTTTGATACAGGGATTCCCGTAATTCATCTTGAACGAAAGATTTTTGAAGTTAGTAGTGTTTTGCAGCCTATTTTAAAACAACGGCTTGAAAGTGAGTTCGGTGTTACAACAAGTTCGGTTGATATAAGCGATATTGAACTTGATAAAGAAAGCGAAGGCTACCGTGAGTTAAAAGCAGTTACAACAGACATCATAAGCGAGCAGGAAAAGGCAAAAAGTGCTATCAATATTCGCCAGATGGAAGGTATGGCGGAAATCAACATGGAAGAGTACCAGCGGGAAAGGCGGCTTGGAACGGAAAGTTCAAATCTTGCGGCTCATCAGATTGACCAGCAGACACGAGTCGGCATTGCAGGAGCGGAAGCACTGGGGAAAATGGGAGCGGCAGGCGGTATCGGCATAAACCTTGGCAACGGCGGCGGTTTTAATCCGGCAGGCATGATGGCAGGAATGGCTATGGGAAGTGCAATCGGGCAGAATATGGCCGGAATGATGCACGGCGCTTTGGGCGGATTGAGTCAGCCGGTCCCGCCGCCTCCGCCGCAAGTAAGTCAATACAATGTTGCAGTAAACGGACAGACAACAGGCCCCTATACGGTTGCAACACTTTCTCAAATGGCGGCAAGCGGACAGTTTACGCGCGAAAGTCTTGTTTGGAAAGCCGGTATGGCAAACTGGATGACAGCCGGAAACGTGCCTGAATTGTCGGCAATTTTCGGTCAAAATACTCCGCCGATTCCGCCTGTACCGCCGATGAGTTAAACGGGTCATAGTATGGAGAAAACTTTATGAAAATAAATTGGATTTTAGTTTTGATTTCACTCGGAATTTCCGCATTTGTAGGCTATGGTTTTTTTTCAGGAACAGGGAATATGCTTCTTACTGTCGGAAGCGGCGCTTTTCTTTTTGCCACTCTGTTCGGAATGTTTGGGATTTCTTTTGGAAGAGGAAGTGCGAATATAAAAATTTTTTCGGGCATTTTCCTTGTGTTGGCACTCGCTGAACATTTGATTTTTGTTTTTTCAGGATTTAGACAAACTGCGTACATAGTCATAACAGGTATTTTATTTCTGCTTTATCTTTTGATTTTCTACGGAATTGTAAAAGCATTGAAAGAAGAATGAATGAAGCAAATTGTATCATAACGCAAAAATCGAAAATCACAAACCTCGCATTTCTTACTGAACACATCGGTGAGAGCCGTTTTTCAGTATGGGAACTAAAAAACAAATGACACAAGACGACACCGGTTTTTTATGGCAAAACCTTGCACGATACAAGCGGGCAAAAGAACGCGGGCATAAATCGGCTGAGCGTTTTCTTGATGAAACGTATGAAAATTTCGGCTTTTTCGGAACCCTCATGCACAAA
>CALINC010000144.1 GCA_938045195.1 uncultured Treponema sp. | reverse complement strand
TGCAACCACCTTATGAGAACAACATACCCCGACGCTCGCGTCGGGGTTGTTGATTCGTACCCCTGCAAAATCAAATATGGAGGTTTGTAGTAGAAGTCATTATGGAAACGAATAATATAATAAACGGGCTAAAACATTTATCTGAAGGACTATTCCTACCCGAAGAATGGATTGATTGGTGGCAACAAAATGAAAAATTTGCAAAACAATTTTTGTCGCCGCGGTGGTATTTAAAGATAAAACCTAAGATGTCACAAGGTTTAATGGGTGCCGCACTAATATCTCAAAATGCGGCTCGTGAATACTTAAAATCTATAAATCAATCTTATAACGAAAATTCACAAGTCAATTATATGGAAGGATGGAGAAAGCAAATAGATGATATCTCCTTGAACTATGACAAAGTTGATATTATTGATTTTGAATTGAAATTTACCAAATTGAAGCAAAGTTACCCTAACTTGTTTGCTGTAATAAAAAAACACTTATTGAAAAGTGATGTTGTGGAAAATAATTTAACCGAAGAAAAATTAACCTCATCATTCTTTTATAAATTATTGCATAGCGATGTAATTACATTTTTTTATTGTGTTTCGCAATTAAAAATGGAAGGTATTCTTATTGATTTTGATATGTTAGAATTACGGGGAGAATATATTAAAATTGGGGAATTGTGGTTGAATAGTGATGGGGATGAGTTATATATCAGACCATATGAAGCTTCTGTATATTGTCATGATATAGGGAGGGATCAAATACATATTATAAATAAATCATTTAACTTATTTATTGAAAATGATTTGAGCCGTTTTGTCTATGAAAATGCATTGCCTAATACTTTTTCAGGTTTTTCAAATCAACAACCCCGATAAAAAATTAAAACATTATTTTTAAGGAAAGAACTAACAGTGATTTATGTTAAATTCTATAGCAAAACTAAAGATTGTTTTTTAGAGGACATCAACAGAAACTCAAGTGCTGAGATTGAAAAACTAATAAGCTGCGATGCTGACATTATCTATCAATCTCCTTATACAAATAAGATTATTTGGGCTGCAAAACGGCTGGACGAAAATTGTGTATGCATAATGGTATTCGACAAAACTGCAAACAAAATTGCTTCTATAAAAATGGAAGATGAATTGAGCGATTCAGATATAGCTTTTACAAGTTTAAATGAAGACAATCGCATAGTAGTATCCTTTGCAGCAGGACAAGACGGTTCTCAAGATTATTGCATAGAATTAAACAATAATGAGCTGAAAATAATATATAAGTTTCCGGAGAATTTATCGTATATGTTTAGCTTCGATAAGTATGCTTTGCTTGCTGATTTTTACAATTCAGCTTTTTTTAAAATTTCTTCCTCGGATTTTACGCCGATTGCTGAAAAGACATATTCTTTGTTTAAAGAAGATTCATTATCCAATGTACAGAAAATCAATGATAGTTTCGGAATATTTTGTACCACTGAAGGGAAGTGCTATGTATTTGATTTATCCGCACTTGAATTAATTGATGAGCTTATCATTGATTGTAAAATAGATGATTTAGAAAAAAATTGGACTGTGAATGCATTATTTCAAACAAGAGATGAAATGATATTCGAATATCGCAATTATAAGAATGAGAAAGAAAGCATTGAATGGATCAGCGTAGATAAATTATATTTGGATAAACTTATCAAAGAACAAAAACTATGGTATAATTTTGAAATGGATATGTATTATGAGAATGTTAGAATTCAAACGCACAAAATTGTTTGACGGAGTTGAATATGAACTTTTCAATAAAGAATTTCTATTAAATATAGAAGGAAAATCTTTATCATTTATTGCAGATGATATAACTCAATTTAAATTGATAGATTATCAGGGCAAACAAGAAATAATATATGAATTACTTCTAAAATCGGAAGGCAACTCTGACATAATAACAAAAGAAGGATTGCAAGTTTATTATTTAAGTAAAGATGATTTATTAATTGTCTTTTCATTGGGTGAATATCAATCAGGAAGATATATGTTATTTTTGGAAGGAATATGGCAAAAATAAAAGACATATTTTCTTATCTCGCGGTGGAATAGTATTGGGCTTAACTGTGCAGGATGTAAGCATTTTCAAGCACCTCCATCGCGGCGATGTAGATAAGCAAAGCAGATGTGAGCTGCATAATATTTCATTAGCCGTATAATATAAAATTGAGAGGAAAAAACAAATGAAGACAACGCTTTTTCCAAATTGGACATTAGATGACACAGATGACACGGGGGCAATTTCGGAATATTTTCATAATGAAAAAATGCCTTTCACCGAAGAGACAATGATTAAGTGCCTTAAAATGAAGCGTAATAAATACGAAATCTATTGGGCTGTTTTAGCTCTGCGTATGCTAGGAACGCAGAAAGCAATTCAATATTTAAAAGAAGTTAGCACTTATAAAAATTTAGATGTGCAGGGTGCAAGCGTTTTAACAATTGCTTACTTAGCCGAGGGTTCTGAAAATGAATATTTGGCGAGCCTCTTGTTAAATAAGGATTTCAAAGCAAAATGGTATGCCGTTGTTGCCTTCAATCACAAACCAGACGGTAAAGCTGTCCCTTATGCAGCTGAGTATGGGGTTAAGACAATCAAAAGTTCGAAAAACAAACCGGAAGCGGGTTCTTTAATAGTTGAGTATCTTGCGAGATTTGCATCGGAAAATGAACTTGCAAAAAAGATATTCGCAAGGATAAATAAAGATTTCGAGAATCTTTCTCCCAAAGAACAGGAAGTGTTCACAGTGAATTTTCCGCATATCTTTAGAAATTAATATGAATAAAATTGTAACTACAACTTCGGCTAAACTATACTATATTGAACTTATCATCATTCCTATAGGAGAATGGTTTTGTTCTTCATTTGAAGGTAAAGCAGCTATTCAGGCATATAAAGAGTTTTTGTCGTTAAAACCAAAACTTAAAAAAGATATATTATACGGCGGTTACGGTAAAGATGGAAACTTAAAAGAAATAGGATTGAGCGAATACAGTTTGTCGCAAAATTAAAATTTTGAAATATAATAATATATAAGAAGAAGGGGGCATAATTATGCGAGCGAAAACCGGCGATGTATACTGTGTGTATAATTCACATTTAAAAAAATATACTGCGTGCCAAATAACCAAGATAGAGGAAGGTGAGAAAAAACCGAAAGCAGTGCTGCTCTGGTTAGATTGGTCGGGTGAACAGCCTCTCAAAGAGGAAGAATTACCTTTACTAAAGCCGCTTTATCAGGACTTTATGTACTGGAAACGAGACCTGCATATTTGTAATGTTGATGTCATGGTGCCTGCGAACCATATGTTAATCGGTAACATGCAGCCATTAACCGATGAAAGCACAAATACCTATGCAATGTTTTGGGGAAACGGATACGAAGTATATCGTCAACTTAAATGGCAGGAGATTCCTAAAGAGCAAAGAGATGCGTTTAAAAAAGCGGAGAGCAGTAAGGAAAAAATTATATTTGCCGGAAAAGAAATGGCGGTTTCCAGATATCGCATACATGATGATGTTCCTTTTGAAAATGTGCTGGAATTAAAAGCCTTTCCATGCTTATCCTATTTGGCATGTAAAAAATGGCATACCGGTTTATATGAATATTTACAATCCTGTCCGTTTTTAGATGAGCTGGTACTTGAAAATCATCAGCAAAAAAAATTGGATTTTTCCAATACGCATTTACATAATCTTTCCATTGATATGAACGGCGTGGAAGAACTGTATCTGAATAACGAATTGGAAGAACTTATTCTGTTAGGTGAAGTAACAAATAACTGTAAAATACATGCTGTTGAAAACGGAGCTTTATTACTTTTAACATCAACTGAAATAGTGCCTAAAATACAGGGGCTAAAAGACTTGGGCAAACTGCATTGCTCAGAGATTACAGAACTTGATGTAGCCGAGATTTTAAAAGCATACCCGATGCTGAAGGAATTGCGGCTATGGGGCAAACCCGGTATTATTTCTAACCTTTCTATGCTATCCCAATTTACAAAATTGGAGGGCTTTACCACGGTTGATTTATTCGGTTTTTCTGCCGAAGATATTCCGGAGCCGGAATGTTTACCGAACTTACTTTGGTTTTGGATGAGCAGCCTGCCGGAAAATGCAGCCAAAAAAGCTAAACAGCTTTATAAAAAGAGAAAAGAAGAAGGGCTTAATCTTTGGATACAAAAGCCGCGAAAACCGGAATGGTTGGCGCAGAACCTTGACAATCCGTTCCGCTCATGGGACGGACAAGAAAATATTTCTGCAGCGAATGCCAAGAAAGCGGCCGATTTATATAAAAAAACAAGAGCCGAAATTCTCAAATTGGAACAAAGCTCGCCGATCGAAGCTGCTCGGACTGCCGAAGCTTTGGTGAGGGCATACACTGAAGCCTTTAATAAGATGGACAAACGCAAATATTTTATTGAAACAGTAGAAAGAGAGGATATCTATTGTGCTCTTACAGAACTTTTAGATTTAATACCGCCTTCTCTATCTATCAATAAAGAAAAACTCTTGGAAATTTTTGATACGATACGGGATTTTTAGGATTAAAAGATGTTTCCGAATTATTTGGACGGCGCAAGCGTTTTAACGATTGCTTACTTAGCCGAGGATTCTGAAAATGAATTTGCAAAAAAGATATTTGCAAGGATAAATAAAGATTTCGAGAATCTTTCTCCCAAAGAACAGGAAGTGTTCACAGTAAATTTTTCGCATATCTTTAGAAATTAATATGAATAAAATTGTAACTACAACAGTAATGGTAATTTTTACTCTTTTAATTTTTACAGCCGATATAGTGTTAATCACAAGATTTTTCACACTGATAAAACAAAGAAGATATAATGATTCGGCTCCTCTTTGGGGCGGGCTTCCCGATTTGTTTTCGAAAATTGAAAATAAATATCTTAAAACTTTTTTGAACTACATCATGCTAAATATTGCGGTGTATATCATCGGGTACCATCTCCCAAAGACAGGGGTTTTTACCGGAACTCTTATCTTTTCTTTTGATATTGTTATCGAGAGTTATAGATTTTTAGTATCGTTTATAATAACGAATTTGTTTTTAGCTATTAGTCAGCTTACAAGAAAAATAAAAATTTTTCAACAAAATACAATTTCGGCCAAACTATACTACATTGAACTTATCATCATTCCCATTATTGTTATTTTTTCTCTTTATTTTTTTGACAGCGTTTTTGATAATCTTACAATAAAGGTAACAATATAAAAGAATAGTACACTCACAAAATTGCTAAAAGATGATAGAATAAATATGAGGAGACAGCAATATGGAAGTTATTTTGAGTACGGTAATCGGCGGTGAAATTACGGTTGAGGTTGATGGTGGGAAAATTGTTCATTCATTGATAATAAAAATGAGAAACTCCTTGAAAGAGCATTTTAAAAAAATATTTTTTGAAGGGCTAGATAGAATAAAAATCAACGTATATATCAGCGGAGATGTTTCTTCTTATTGCGATAAAACGGGTATTACTGCAACCCGATATTTCCGTGCAAAGACAGAATATACGACAGAGTTTTGTATCGATAAAAACTATTGGTCGTTAGAACCTGTTCTTCCAGTGGATAGAAAGTTTATTCTATTCATGGAAAACTCGTTGATACAGTTAGGCGGAATTATTGAAAAAAAGCTTAAAGCAGCCGGATATAATTTTGATGGCGAGCTGTTTAAAGAAATTGTTCTTAAAAGTTTAAGAGGGATTAGTTAAGAATATGGCAAAGTATTCAAAAGAAGCATTAGATGAAGCATTGCTGCAAGCGCAAAGCAGCGATATTAGCATGAAAACAAAAGGGATAAAGTTTTTAAGACAAGCCTCTTGTTTGGAAACGGGTACGAAGAATACCTATCCGATAAGAGATTGGTTTTCTGAAACTAAAAATTACACAAAGCTTTTTAAAATAGTAAAATCAGAAAAAGATCCGAAACTGTTATGGGAATATTTATTTTTGATTAAAACATATTGTGAACGTTATATTGATTTAGCTTATTTGGTAAAAGATTCTCAAAACTTTATCTTAAAAAAAGAAAACACAGAATTCAAAATAAAGGCTTGTGAGCTCGGAGAATTATTTTTAGTGCATCAGGATGCCTCTGTACGGCAAGCTGCAGCAAGCCTGCTTTGGTATTTAAAGAAAACTTCCGAAGTTTGGCCTGTAATCATAGAGCTTATGCAGAAAAAACGTGATTATATAACACTTTCTTATATCGGCATAATGATTCGCAATTGTTATTCACTTTTGAATGATGATAAAGTTATTACAGACTCTTTTGAGAATACTGTGACGAAGGAAAATCTTATTTCACTAAAAGATGCAGAAGCTTTAAAAGAAGCCGTATCATTTTCATTGGAAAAAACTCCTAAGGCTGCAAAAAAAGCCGGCTTTAATTCCGTATCTGAAACACTGGACAATATAATTACAGCACTTACAAAAACGGTTAAAAGATGATAAAATAAACATTATAGGGGTAAAATATGAATGGAGAATTATATCTAAAAAAGGGCATGCTTCAACTAAATAAAAAATTATATGACGAGGCTTTGGAAACTTTAAATAAGGTAATCGAACTCGATGATGATCTTGCCAGTGTTACATCTGCAAAGTGTATTTTAGGTGAATATTATTTTATTCATCAAAACTATGAAAAAGCAAAAGAATTTTTATTATGGATTTGTGACAGACAAGATGAGCTTGAAGAAGAGTTTGACGATTTACTTTCAGAAGAAATTGATACCGCGTCTGTGCTGATGGAGCTGATTGAAAAATATAAGCTGTAAAACAAATTTACTAAAAATACACAGGGAGTGATATTGTATGAAAAACAATTCTTATATTCATAACTTAAAAATGGAGCATGCAGAGACTCTCCCTCTTTTTGAAGATATATTAAAGGAAGGAAAAAGTTTTGCAAGAACTTGAAGCGGAGCGGTTACGCCGTCAAAATCTTACAAAAGAAGATTTACAAAAAAAGTATGCCGAGTTACAAAGAACCGGTTTTCCTCTTAGCGAATGTATCGGTTTTATAGCCGATTTAGGCGGCAGTAATCAGCTCGCTTATCATTACGAATTGATTTGCGAAGACTGGGAGCGAGATGATCCGTTGCATTTGGATAACAGTTTCGATAAACACGATTTAGCGGGGATTGATTTTCTTTTTGCGGCTATAAACAAAGCTTCAACCGAAAAAATACGGGTGTTTACCGCCTATCTCATTGCCGAAATTCTTGTAAGGTCGAAACATCGCGATTTTCATACGGCTGCATGCAATCGTCTTGTGCCGATACTCGTTTCGTATTTAAATACGAAGGACTGTGTTCTGAGGCGAAAAGTGCTGATAGCTGTAGGGTGGGTTGGGACAGCGCAAGAGATTGGTATTTTTAATGACAGAATGCTTCACGACGAGGATAGTCTTTGCCGTGCATGGTCAGCTTCGGGGCTATGGCAATTATCATGTAACAGACTGCATAGTCAAACAATACTCCCGGATGTAAAAGATGTTTTTAGACAGGCAATCGCTGCGGAAAAAGACCTTTTTGCATGCGGCGTAATGATAGAGTCGGCACAGAGTTTATTCGGCAAAAAATGGATATCGTCTATCGCTGTTGAAAATGAAGATGCAGTAAAAATAGAAAAGGCTCGCAAATCGGCTGTCAGATTTTTAAGTAAGGATTAAATATAAGGAATATGATCATGAAACAAATTCCCGATTTTATGAAAGAATACGAAACCGCTTTACAAAAATACAGGCAGCGTTCTGTCGAAATTCTTGCGACAGCCCTAAACGACGGTGAAACAACGGATATAAAAAGTTCCAAGTTTTGGGGAACCCCTTATTTGCCTGTCGGTACGGACTATCCGAAAGACAAGGATGGCAAATATGAACGAAATTTATGCAATTACCAGCTTATCGGAACTGGAAGATTTTTTACATTCTCAAAACTCCATTGAAAACATACGTGAAAAACTTTTTGCGGAATTTTTAAAATATGCGGATTATAAAAGCGTATCGGAGTGGAACAAGGCGGTGCGTCTTTGCGAATGTCTTGCCGTAATCGGTTGGGGAAACCATGAACCTTTGGAATCGTCAAGAGGTGTGTTTTTTAACGGTAACCCCCGTACTTTTTTTTGCAACAGATTTGGAGAGCTCCGTTTTGTCGAGGCAATATGGTCAAAAAGAAAAATGGGCTTTACGATGGAGCAGGGTAGAACTTCCTATTACCCCTCTCCCGACTGCAAAGACAAGAAGCAATCGATGTGTTGGGATTACTCCGTAACAGAAAATATAGAAGACATAAAAATTGAAAGTCAACGTAATTGGATTCCTAAAAATCCTGTTTGGATTGTGCATACAATATCAAACTGTTATGAAAATTCAAAACCGGTTATAGAAAGCATTAAAGAAAAACTTCAGGACGAATTAAATAAAAAGATGCGTCCCGAAAAATACGGCAAAGCCGTAAATTGTATTTTATTGAAATGTGCTTTCAGCTATTATGATAATGCTCATTGTAAAACAAACTATGTCATCGATGAATCGGGGCGCAAATTATCAAATCAAGAAGCCGCAAAAGAATTACAGAAATTATACACAAAAGAAGAGATTTCCGAAAACGGATATTACTTGCGTCCCCGATTTCAATACGGGCCATTTAGAGCAGATGCAGGCAAGATAAATGTAGTTATACATTTTGAAAAAGAATTCAGCCGATTAACACATCGTCAGCAAAAAGAAAAACTGGCAGAGTATTTTTTAATTGCACTTAAAACTATTGCAGAAAAACAAAGAAAGAAAACACCGAATTATGATTTCAATTTAATGATTTCCGATTTCACTGAAATAATGAAAAAATGGATGAATTAGGAAGATACAAACATGCGCTATTTATTTATGCCGGTAAATCTAATTTTCCCCTTGTTTTTCAATAAGCTCGTGTACTTCTCTTCCCAAGGTCAATAATCGGCTCATGTCTGATATATCGCTTATCCCGAAAGGATTGAAGGATGTAGCGCCTGTAATTATTTTGTATTCTTTCGGTCTTGATATAAATGATATTTTCCGGTTATCAATTCCTATATCAACCTTTAGCAATTTATCATGATTCGATTTGATTTTACAAAATGAGATTTTACCGGCTATAATTTCTTTTTCATTTTCTAAAATTCTTATATTAAGCTTATCGATATAAACAATAAATTTTTTTGCTACACTTTTACGAATTTTTTTTATAATAAGATATGATATAACAAATGCAGGTAAAAACACTAAAAATTTAAATAGCGGATGAATTTTGTAAGTAATCATTCCAGAATAAAATAACAGCAGGTAGGTTAGTAATATAGGAAACATAAAGCTTATCGGAAAGCATAATCCCATAATCATTTCGCTTTTTGGTGTTCCTGCCACAAATTCAAATTTTTTCATCATGTATGTGTCCACTATATTATGTTAATTTCTTTTATCAAATGATAAGTTTCTATAAAGCGAAGTTGCCAAATCTTCTTGTCGGCGGTAATTTCTTCGTATATATTTTCCAATGTATGCGCAGGCGCTAATAATCCTAAAGAATAATCTTCAAAAACGACTTCACCTATCTTTTCAAGTTTATCTAATAGGAGCCCTAAATCTTTGTGATTAAACCAGCAATCCGTATCCAGAGCATAGTCCGTATTTTGTTTCTTACAGGCAATTTGGCTGTTCAAAAAATCATCCATAGTCGGCTTATCTTTTTGCAGCAAGCGCGTACAAGCTAAATGATATTCTATTTTTCTTGGTGTCTGGTCAACATCTGAAACAAAAACGACGCCGTACTCATTCTCAAATTTAACGGCAAGCACTTCCCCCACGTTAAAATACGGATTTCGTTTAATTTTTGCCTTCGGTACCTTAATCGGTTTTTGATTTTCACTTTGCAGCTGTACTGCCAGTTTATCAAGTTCCTTCTGTCTTTGCTTTAAAGCTTTGCCGTCAATTTCAAGCCAGAAATCATCAGCACCTTTTGCAATTATTTTTAATGCCTTATTCTTTATCTTCTCAGGTAAATGTCCGACCTTCCACAAAGAATAAGCGAATGCAGTCCAGTAAATCTCCGTGTAAAATGAATCTATACAAAAATTATTTTCGTCATTTAAAATATCTTCAATTATTGTGTCGATATTTTCACCGTCTTTATATCGTTCTACTATAGAATTATAAATATCATACCCATCGTCACTGTCTATAATTTTTACACCGTCTATTGCCATTTCACATAATCTCTTTTAATTATACATTATCCGCTTTTCAGTGATAAAATTCCCTGTATAAATTAGGATACTCATATCCTACAGGATGTTTTCTGAAAATAAAATAGACGAATACAGCCGCAAGTAAGCAGAAGAAGTTGATGATGTATAAGTATCTAAGTGTATGATGCCTATGAAAAAACAACATAACGATTAAGAGAGTCATTATACCGAGCGGCACATAGAGTCTGAATGTAATATAGTTATCTGTCATAGGTTTCTTTCCCATCTTTAATAACCCGTAATTCAGGTATTCCTTATTTTCTTTACCTTGCAATTCATCAAATGCCTTCCTAAATGTTTGTAAGCAAAGGCTTTTATTCCTGACACTTCCTGATGATGTTGTTTCAATAATTCATCAGGAGAATTCCATACTCCAAAATCTTGAGTAATTCCTTCGCTTTGTATGTACGTGTTGTTCCTGTCAAAATCAATTATCGGATGCCGGAAATCTTTTACCGCAACACCATAACCGCAGAAAGAACCGTTGCAGCTTGCAAATTGTTTTTGCAGCTTTGATAAATACTTTTGGTCCAGTATAAAGGCTTCAAGTTCATACCACTTATCTTCAAAATACACTTCAACCCAACTGTGAAATATATTCTGCGGTGCATTTTTATAAACAAATCCGCTCATTACTCCTTTCTGTAATTGTTTGTCTATGGTAAAACCATGAACTCGACAAGGAATTTCGCAGGCACGCAACAAAGCCATGAAGAGTGTTCCTTTTGTATTGCATTGACCGTATCCGTCCTTAAGAACTTTAGATG
>CALINC010000143.1 GCA_938045195.1 uncultured Treponema sp. | reverse complement strand
CTTTTTTTAATGGCCGGTTTGACAAGTGTTTTAATTATGTTGCCTTGTATTTCAAAATGTATAACATGGCTGGAAATAAAGCATAATCATTCCGTTTTTGACGATGCAAAAAAACGAAATAGTATTTTTTCCCTTTGTTTGGCCGCTTTTACAATTCTTATAGGTCTAACAATTCCGGCAGGGCTTATAGCGTCTTCTTCCCAAGAATTTTCGAATTTAGAAAATATACAAACCCCTTTTTATATTATTTATACGTCATTTATTCAAAGTTGCGGAATATTCTTTTGGATTTCCGTTTTATATAAGCTCTGTACTCCGCAGGTACAGAAACGTATAACATATATATCGCTTATTATCCTTCTAACATCATTAATTAATGCTTTTATTTTTAAAGGTGATTATGGATATATTTCAAATATGCTTACGTTTGAAAATATTGAACGATTACATTCATCGTATGGATTCATTCTTTTAAATTTTGGAACGCTTTTTTTTATATCCGTAATATTGATAGTCATTATGCATTCCCGTGCGGCAAAAATACTCCTGCATATTACAGCCATTATTGCGTTATCGCTTATATCTCTTTCGGTGATTGACGGCATAAAAATAAAAAAAGATTATAAACAATTTGAAAAGTTAAGCGATACCGAACGGACGAATGTTCATTTAAAAACCTATACATTTACACGAACCGGTAAGAATATTCTTTTTATTATGTTGGATCGTGCTATGAATTTTTTTATAGATCCGGTGCTTGAAAATTCAAAAATAATAAAAGATTCATATACAGGTTTTACGCTTTATAAAAATGTGATAGCTTTTGGAACAGGAACTAACACCAGCGCGCCGTCGTTATATGGAGGGTATGAATATACGCCGGAGAAAATAAATGAACGTAAAAATGAATTGCTTATTGATAAACACAATGAAGCGTTATGTGTGTTGCCGCGTTTGTTTAGTGAGCATAATTGGAATGTGAGTTTTACCGATGCTTCATGGGCGAATTACTCATGGCTTCCCGATAATTCTATTTTTTCAAATTATTCGATTACCGCAAAAAATATTACCGAAACGGGAAAATATACGGAACAATGGATACGTGAGAATATAACCGTATCTAATAAAACTCAAAATCTTATCTTACGCAATATGTTGTATTTCTCTTTTTTTAGAATTTCTCCTGCTGAAATACGGCGTGTTATTTATGATTCCGGTGCTTATGGAAGTGTTTCGGTTCCAAAGTATTTTGATAAAGGATTTATTAATTCTCTTTCAGCATTGGAAAATTTGTATAAAGAAGTGAAATTTGCTGATGGTAAGAATTGTATTAATATTATTGTAAATAATACCGCCCATGATATTCCGCGGATTTCAGATGATTTTTCAATACGGCGGAAAGAAATTATTGAACTTGCAAAAAAGTATTGCGGAAACGAATTTAGCATTACCTCATTTTATGGTAATTATTTAGGGCATGAAAATATTGCAAAGTTTTTTCAATTTTTAAAAGATAATAATTGCTATGATAATACCCGGATAATTATTGCAGGTGATCATGGGTCCGGCGGAATACGGGTAAATACTATGGACTTTTTATCAGCTTTTAATCATTCCGATTTTAATCCTGAATCATCAATACCGCTTTTAATGATAAAGGATTTTAATGCAAGCGGTGCATTAAAAAATGATGATACATTTATGACATTAGCTGATATTCCTTATTTGATAACAAAAAACTTATCCGATATTCCTCAAGTTAATCCTTTTACAAACCGGCATTTTATGTATTCTGCCGATCTTAATAGATTTAAAATAGTTATCCATTCAGATGGTTTTGCAAATAGACAGAAGACCTTAACACAATTTATATGTAAAGAAGATGATTGGATGTTTGTTAAAGATAACGTCTATAAGCCCGAAAATTGGAGCCGTACGGAATTTAAATGACTTATTAAAAAATATTCATTATGTATTGATTATCTCATGTCTTATTAAAACATAAGAAAAAATATTTCCTGTTGACTAGTAATATTAAAGAAAGAGAGTGAAAAATGAACCTGATATCTAAAATTTTAATGACTCTGTTATATCCGTTTATCGTTTTAATTGAAACGGTATTTAATTACTCATACAGAGTATCCGGGAATTATGGCGCTGCTTTAATTCTATTAAGCTTTTTTATTACGACAATAACGGCACCGCTTTATTATCTGGCGGAAAAATGGAAGAATCAAGAAAAGATTGTGCAAAAGAAAATGCATAAAGATATACAAAGTATTACTACTAACTTTGAAGGGCAAAAAAGATTTTATCTTATTAAAACCGCTCGGAAGATTTATAACTATAAGTGGTGGTATACCTTTAGGACGTCTTTCGGTCTTATTATTCAAATACCGTTTTTCTTTGCCGCTTATGAGGTATTATCGCACTATACCGGTTATCAGCATATTCCGTTTTTATTTATTAAAGATTTAAGTGCGCCTGATATGCTTATTGCAGGGATAAATATACTGCCTTTTGTAATGACAATAATAAATATCGCTTATTCTATTTATTATACGAAAAGTAAGAGCTGGTATGCCAATAAAGAACTGTATATCATGGCAGGCTTATTCTTAGTTTTATTGTATAATTCTCCATCGGCGTTATTGATATATTGGACAATGAATAATGCGTTTAGTTTTATTAAAGGGATTGTTTTAAGAAAAACAGGGCTTTCACAACCTCCTATTTTAATCGAAGAAGGTATAAAAGGAAAAACACTGAAAGAAATGATACAAGAGAATGTTGATATTATTTATTTCTTTTTCTTTATTCTTTGTTGTTCCTTACAAGTATATTGGTTTACAAATTGGCCTGCAACGGTTAAATATAGTATGTTGCTCTTAACTGGTGTCTCCGCTATTCTTTCTTTTGTTGCCGTATATATCACAAGAGCGAAAAATATCTTTTTGAAACTTCTATTGCAATGGTTAATACTTTTACCTTTTATTTATGTTTTTCTGTTTAAACGGGATATTGATTTTGTGCTTTCAAATCAAAATCTCAAGTTCTTTATTTTATTTTTTGCTGCATGGATTATTTTTTATTGTATCAAGGTTATATGTAAGATACATCATACACAATATGAATCAACGTATCAATTCTTTTTACCGGCGGTTGCTTTGATTTTTTGGGTTTGTATTTATTTGCCGGTTTTCTTTTATATACAAAATCCTGAAATAATAGATATATCTTTTACAAAATATATAATTACCTTGATATCTACTGCATTGGCGGCTGCTATAGTATATACTTTTTTATATCGGATGTTATCTGAGCATTCCAGATATCGTTTGGAATTGATTACCGTTGTTTTATTATTATCCGGGATCATATACTCACTATTTATAAAAGTTGAAGTGGGTGAATTAGACTGCTATACTTTTACAAATCAAAATGAACTTAAACGTATTCCTGTTATTAAATATTTTTTTGATGCCTGTTTACTGTCAATGCTGGTTTTTGCCGGTAAATATATCATATTAAAAAAGAGGAAGTCATTAAATATATTTGTAATAGTATGCACTATTTTGCTCAGTGCAAATCTGTTTTTGAAATATTTAAATACTGACCTTATAAAAGAGCCGGAAATTATTAATACTGATATGCCTACGGCGGCGTATTCAAATTATAAATTCTCTAAAAATAATACTAATATCGTCTATTTACTTGCAGATATGTTTAACGGTAATTATATAGGACGTATAATTGAAGAATATCCGGAATATAAAGAAAAACTTTCCGGTTTTATTTGGTATCCGGATTCCCTTTCTATTTCTACAAATACGGAGCAATCACTTGCAGGATTGTTAGGCGGGCCTAATATAACGGCATATACTGAATATCGGAAAGGTGTAGAGGATAATATGACGGTTGCAAATCAAAAAGCAGCGGATGTGTTTTTCAAAAACATTCTCGATTCAGGTTATACGGTAACAATGCAGGATCCTGCCTATTTTATTCCAATAGATTCGGATAAAATGCATATAGATTACAGTACTAACTATAAAGCCTATTGGAAAATGAAGCATCAGTATCCTTTAACTCCCAAGAAAGAGAATAACGGCTTTTTAATGATATTTCTTGCTATGTTTCAATCAGCGCCGCATTTTTGTAAAACTATTATCTATGATAACGGCAGCTGGATATTCTATTATAATAAGAAGTTTTTTATAAGATTTACAGAAGCTGCAATCAGAGATTTAGCCGGAATTGAAATTTTGTCTGAAGTTTCGCGAGTTGATACGGAACCGGAAAATAAATACTTTTTATATATTCATAATAATTTAGCTCATTCGCCGTACGCGGTAAACAAAGAAGGTGTTATTGTAAAAGAAGGATTTCCCGTCCCCGGTATAGAGAATGCTGAAAATACCGTTGCAGCTGTATATTCCGCAAAAAAAACGCTGGATGTTTTAATCGATTGGTTTTCGTGGATGAAAAAAGAGGGTGTGTACGATAATACCGTCATATATATATTTTCTGATCATGGTAATTGGTTTTGTGATAGCGATTTACCCGAACTTACCGATATTACATACGATACATTGGATGATGATAGGTCTCATGCAAATACATTGGGGCTGTCCATGAAGTTTTGTTTTATTACCGATTGTAGAGTCCTTGCTTCACAGAACTAACCATATTTTTTGTTTTTTGATTATTTCAAGGGATATCCCTCGATTTATCCCCTCTTAAGCCGCTTCCTTTTCCTGTTCTTTGCGCATAAGGTTCTTAATGTTATATCCCATCAATAACAGGCCGATCTCTACCCTTACTTTTTCAGTGCCACGCACATGAAATCTCCGGAAGTGTTGGTTTCCTTTTATTTGTCCAAAGACCGTTTCGCACTCTACCGAGCGGCGTTTCATGATTTTCTTGTTCTCTTCCTTATCAAGCCGCTCATTGACTTGCTTCTTTTGGGCAAGCCACTTCT
>CALINC010000142.1 GCA_938045195.1 uncultured Treponema sp. | reverse complement strand
GCAAGTTTTGATACAAGGAAACGCACCATTAAACAATGGAAAATTTGTACATTATGAATTGGGGATTATCGGTAAATCGGGATGGACTATGCGTAGCGATTCATAAAACCTATTTTCGATTTTTATGCCATTTGCAGTATGCCCGAGTTTTCTGTCCTTGCGTATTGCACCATGAAAATCGCTTCCGGCAGTAATGGGCATATTCAATTCAGCCCCAAGTGCTTCTAAACGGCGGCAGTCATTATAACGCGTAGAAGCGTTCCATGCTTCAAGTCCTACTAGCCCTCCCTCTTTTAGTGAGGCAATCGTTTTTGGGAGTGCAGACCATGAAAGATAAAGCGACATAGGGTGGGCAAGCACCGGTATTCCGTCTGCCGAAATTATTGCACTCACGGCTTCTTGAAAGTCCGCATTTTGTTTTTCTTCAAAACAAGGACAATGCTTTCCTAAATATTTATCGAATGCCGTTTGAATATTTTTTACCATTTTGTGAGCTGCCATATATGCAGCAAAATGGGGCCGTCCGATACTGCCGGTATTACCTGCGAATTTCAGTACTTCGTCATAATCTATATTAAAGCCTTGTGTACGCAATTTTTCGGCAATACGCATATTCCTGTTTATTCTTCCATTTTGGAGCCTTTGTAATAAGCTATCCATTTCGGAAGATTTTTTGCGCAAATCAAGCCCTAAAAGATGAAACTCCCCCGGCTGCCAATTCACCGAAATTTCAATCCCTCGAATAAAAATAATACCCGCAGCTTGAGCTTCTTTTTCGGCATCATCAAGGCCAGCCAATATGTCATGGTCAGTCAAGGCTATTACAGAAAGACCTTCCTTCTTTGCCGTCTGTATGAGTTGTACAGGCGTAAAAGTACCGTCTGAAGCCGTAGAATGTGTATGTAAATCTACCATAACAAATAGTGTATCTAAAAAACTACCGAATGGGAAGCTCTCGCCTAATTTAACAATCTGCTTTATGAAAAATCTTTTCCATAAGAATTGATAACGGAACTCATTTTATTCAAACTTACTTGTTCCATAACACCGCCCATCTCCCATGCGACACGAGGCATCCCATACACAACGGAAGAGGCTTCATCTTGTCCTATGGTTCTGGAACCTTCCATATAAAGCCGTGTTATATTTTGCGCTCCGTCTTTTCCCATGCCGGTCATAATAATTCCCAGTGCATGGTTTTGATATTCTTTTGCAACCGATTCAAAAAGAACATCGGCACTCGGTTTGTGTCCGCTTTGGGGCGGTGCATCGGAAATTCTTGCAATAGCTGCAAGCGATCTTCTTTCAACGGTTAAGTGCCTTCCTCCAGGTGCAATTAGAATTCTACCCGGTTTTATTACGTCCCCCTCTGCGGCTTCTTTAACTTCAAGCGGGCAGATTTTATTTAAGCTGTTTGCAAACTCTTCTGTAAATCCCGGAGGCATGTGCTGTACAACAACAATAGGCTGGGGCAAATTCGGGTCAAGTTCCGCAAATACTTGGCGCAGTGCATTAGGTCCGCCTGTCGAAATTCCTATTGCAATTATTTCAATATTTCCGTGTCCTCTGACAGGGACGGGTTTTTCCTGCGGTTTAGCTTCCGTTTTGTTTTGGAAAATTGAAGATGTTTCAGCGGGTGTTACGCGGTATTGTTCGGCAAGCCCTTTTGGAATATCCTCAGTTTTTGCCGAATTTTGTAATATATACCGTCTTCCATAGGCTAAAAGCATTTTTGAAAGTGTTTCGGAAACCGTTTGAAGGTTTGCCGATTCCGAACCGGACGGCTTTGTTATAAAGTCTACGGCACCCAGCTCCAAACATTCAATCGTAATTTTTGCCCCTTCCTTTGCAATGCTTGATAAAATTATTACGGGAATACGAATATTAAGTTTTTTTATTTCTCTTAAAAATTCTATACCGTTCATTTCGGGCATTTCCAAATCAAGAACTATTATGTCCGGCTGCGCCCGCTCCAATTTTTGAAGTGCGAACCGTCCGTTCATAGCTTTATCGGCAATCTTTAACCCCGGTGTAGATTCTACGATTTTTCCGATTAAATTCCTCATCAATGCTGAGTCATCTACAATCAATACTCTAATATCTTCCATATCAAATGCTCCTTGTATTTGTTGTGTAATTTATGGATAAACTTTGTGTTTTAAGTATCTTTCTTATAAAAACAAGCCCAGTCGGTTTTTAGAAATTCGAATTTCGTATTCATTCCAAAAAGCGATTCCGAATGACCTATAAATAAAAATGATTTATGAGACATAGCTCTCCAAAATTTTTCAACAACATCTTTTTGTGCAGGTTCATCAAAATAAATTAAAACGTTCCGGCAAAATATAAGGTCAAAATCGGTTTGTTTTGATTCATGTTTTAGATTATGATAATCGAAATTTATCATTTTCATAATTTCAGGTTTCACTTGATAACCGTCATTTAATTTATCAAAGTAGGCTTTAAGATAATCATCGGGAACACCGGCAACCCGTGATTCCTGATAAAAGCCCGTTTTTCCTACTAAAAGACATTTTAGCGACAAATCGGATGCTGTAATTTCTGCAGTAAAGCCTGCGGGCAGATGTTTTTTCATTATCATTGCGATTGTATACGGTTCTTCGCCGGTTGAGCAGCCCGCACTCCATATCTTTAGTTTATTTTTACCCTCGGCTTTTTTGATTTTTAAAAGTTCGGGAATGACATAATGCTGTAATGCATCAAAGTGCGGCTGATTTCGGAAAAAACGCGTTAGGTTAGTAGTAACCGAATCTAAAAGATTTTTTTGCTCGTCGGAATCTTTTAGAATCATACTATAATAATCGGAAACTTTCTCAAGCTGTTTTGTACGCAGTTTTTCCTTTAAACGGCTTTCCAAAATTGCTCGGTTGCTTGCCGAGAATGTAATACCGCTTGCATTGTAGATTAAATCGCTGAACATACGAAATTCTTCATCAGTTAAAAAATCGGGCATACGAAATTCTCCTAATATAAAGTATATATAACCGCTCATTCTTTTTCAAGCAGTCCGGATAGGTTTTGACTAAGATTGAAAAAGATTGTATAATTAAATTATGAGCATATACAAAACTGCAAAAATATTTACAATCTCTGTTCTAAGTATTATATCATTTTCTTGTACTTTAAACTATAGCAAAGAGGCAAAAATATTTGAAAAAAAACCTAATTTTGTGTTTAAAAATTCAAATTTAGACCGATATGAGGAAAATTTACCCCTTTTAAAGATAAATTTTGAAAGACTTGAAATTTATGATACCGATAAAATTTGGGCGGGAGAAAAAATATATTTTGTTAAAACATCTTCCGCAACGGGAAAAAATAATTTACCGCAAGAATCGAATCAAATTATAGAATCAAAGGGTTTTGCGGGGCTGATAAAAATTGATGAAAAAAATGAAAAGTATTTTTTGGGGAATGATGTATTTTTTGAAGACGTAAAAGAAAATTTGTTGATTTCAGGCAAAGCATTTTTTTGGGATAAAACGGCAAATATTCTTTTTGCACCTAAAGATGGTATTGTTACCGTAAAAAGGGGTGATGAGTTTAATATAAAAGGGTTAGGTTTTATTGCAAATACCTTATCGCGGGAATTTGAATTTACCGGTGAGGTTTTAGGAAATATACATACGGATACGAACGGAAAAGGAGCGGATAATGATAAAACAACGGATAATCCTGAAGAATAAAAAAAATTATTTTACGGTTTTATTTTTTTTGTTTTTACTCTTTTTATGTTCTGCCGAGTCAAAAATAAGTTTTAGCGCGGACAGTGTAAAGGCTTCGGTTTCTCAAAATAAAAAGACGACAAATTTAATTGGAAACGCCGTTATATCAGTGGATAATTTAAAAATCACAGCCGACAGCATAGAAATATTCGGTACGGATTATAGATATGTTAATGCCGCAGGTTCGGTTTCGGGTGAAGATAAAGAGAACGGATATTCCTTTAAGGCGGATTTTATAAAGTTTGACCGGAAAACCGATATAGTTTTAATGTTCGGAAAAATAGAGTTAAACGACACGAAGAATGACGTAAAAATTCTTGCAGAAAATGTGGAATACAAGAAAAAAAACGAGATAATGATTATGCGGTTTAATATAAGCATAATACGCAAAGATATACATTGTAATTCTATGTTTGCTTTATACAACCGTAAAGAATCAACTCTCGAATTAACCGGACATCCGGTTGTTAAAAAAAGCTCCGACGAATTTAAGGCGGCGAAAATATCGGTAAATTTGGACACTGAAGATATTTTGCTCGATGGAAGAGTAAGCGGTCAGGTAGAGGAGAAAGATAAAGAAAAAAATGATGAATCGGATGCCGAAAATAATGAAAACGGTGAAAAAAATGAATGACAATAAAAGCATATTAAAAGTTGAAGGGCTAAATAAATTTTTTAGGAAAAAACATGCTGTAAGAGATGTCAGTTTTTCTATGCAGCAAGGTGAAATTGTCGGGCTTTTGGGCCCCAACGGAGCAGGGAAGACCACTTCATTCTATATGATAGTCGGGTTTTATAAACCCAATTCCGGCGATATTTATTTGGATGGGAAACGGATAACCGATTTACCTATGTATAAGCGTGCCCGTGTGGGAATTTCATATTTACCGCAAGAAGCCTCGGTTTTTAGGAAGTTAACCGTAGAGCAAAATATTTATGCTATTTTGGAAACCCGCAAGGATTTGACAAGAGGTCAAAAAAAAGAAAGGCTGGAATTTCTTCTTGATGAATTCGGTATTACACAAAATAGAAATCAGCCTGCTTATACGCTTTCGGGCGGAGAAAGACGCAGAACGGAAATTGCAAGAGCTCTTGCGATTGAACCTAAATTTTTATTGCTTGATGAGCCTTTTGCGGGTATTGACCCGATTGCGGTACATGATATAAAGAGCATAGTGCGGGTACTGGCTCAACAAGGTATCGGCATTTTAATAACAGACCATAATGTACGCGATACATTGGAAATAACCGATAGGGCATATATAATCGGTAAAGGCGAAATTGTCGAGCAGGGCTCTCGAGATGAGATTCTTAATTCCGAAATTGCGCGTAAAATTTATTTAGGTGAAGAATTTAAAATGTAAAAGGATTTATACAATGAAGAAAATATACTTTCTATGTTTACTTATATTTTTTTGCATCTCCTGTTCGGTTAGAAATACGGAAGATTCCATATCCGGTATTTTTGAAGGAGTGGGGGATGGGCTTCTCGGACAAATTCGTGTTCGTGTTGAAATAGAAAAAGATAAAATAAAAGACATTACTGTTATTGACTATTTCGACACTCCCGGTTATACCGATGCGGTTTTTGAATATTTGCCTGCCAAAATAATAGAGGAAAATTCGGTAGAAGTTGACTGCATAAGCGGAGCAACAATTACCAGCAAGGGTTTTTTGGATGCCGTAAAGGCAGCTTTGGAAAAAGCGGATGTAAAAAAAATTACAGCGGATTAAAAGATATCCAAAATTAAAATTGTTTTTGCTCCTGCATTAAGTGTAAAATTAAGTTGAAATTCTTGTGTTTTGGTATTCTTATTTGTTTTTACCTTTTTTGCAAGTTTAAAATCTTCCTTGGCTAAAAGTTTTCCGCCCGTTCTTGTATAACCATTAAAATTATAGACAATCTTAACGATTTTTAAATTGGAGTCCGCTTTTATGATTATTTTACCCTCATCGTCGGTTGTGTAATTTTGGACGTTCCCATCAGATAAGGTTACCGTACAAGGTAAGCCTTTAAATGAAATTTGCCCTCTATCCGCAACTTGAATAAAGGCTATTTCTTTTACAACCGGAATTTCCGCAGGAGGAATTTGTTTTGTTTTACATGATGAAAAAATTACACATAAAATTAAAAATATATAAAGACCTTTTTGCTTCATAATTTGCTCCGGAGTATTATAAAGGTATCTTAAAAGTACCTTTTGGGATTTGTTTCGCATCTTTCGTATGTGTAGATGCCCACTACTTAAGTGCCGGTTAAAATCAAACTTTTAACCGGCGAAGGAAAACTAAATAATTCCCATTTCTTTTCCGACTTTTTCGCAAATTGCAACGGCGCGGTCAAGCTGCTCAATCGAATGCCCTGCCGTAACCATACATCTGACGCGTCCGGTGCCTTTCGGTACGGTCGGGAAGACTATCGGCCCTGAGAACAGTCCGTTTTCAAACAGTTTTTTTGAGAACTCTAAGGTTTTGGACTCTTCACCTACGATAATCGGCGTAATCGGAGTTTCGCTGTGTCCCGTATTAAAGCCGAGTTTGCCTAAGCCCTCTTTAAAGTGTTTGGCATTTGTCCAAAGTTTGTCTGTATATTCGGTGGATTCCATTAGCATTTTAAGAGCCTCAATCGCGGCTCCTACTGCTGCGGGCGGAAGTCCTGTGGAGAATAAAAACGGACGGCCTCTGTTTTTCAGCCAGTCTATTGTAACTTTTTTCCCGGCGACATAACCGCCGACAACACCGATAGCCTTTGAAAGCGTCCCCATAGCAAAGTCAACTCTGCCGTGCAGGTGGAAATGGTCAACAGAACCTCGTCCGCTTTCACCCAAAACGCCGCTTGAGTGTGCGTCGTCAACATAGGTTAAACAGTTATATTTTTCTGCAAGTTCTACAATACCCGGAAGATTAGCAATGTCTCCGTCCATCGAGAAAACACCGTCGGTAATAATTAGTACATTATTATAATTTGCCCTTTTTTCTTTTAAAACTTTTTCAAGGTCTGCCATATCGGAGTGTTGGAATACGGCCTTATCAGCTTTTGAAAGTCGGGTTCCGTCGATAATGGAAGCATGGTTTAACTGGTCGGAAATAATTAAGTCTCCTTTTTCGGTAACGGCTTGAATAACACCGGCATTGCAGTTAAAGCCGGACTGAAAAGCTAAAACGGCTTCTTCCCGTTTAAATTCAGCTAAGAGTTTTTCCAAGTCATCATGGATTTTCATATTGCCGATGATAGGGCGGACAGCACCTGCTCCTGCACCGTATTTTTCTATTGCGGCAATCGCAGCTTTTTTTAACCGCGGATGGTTTGCAAAACCTAAATAGTTATTGGAAGAAAGGTTAATAACTTTTTTTCCGTTAATAATACACTCCGCATCATTCGGACCTTCAAGAGTTACAAGCTCTTTATACAAGCCCTGTTCTTTTAACTCTTGAACTTTTTTTTGTAAAAATTCCATATCATGGATATTCGACATAGTTTTCCCCCTAAGAAAATATAAATTAAAAACAGCTCAAAACAAACCGTTTCTATCGCTTATTATTTATCTTTTTATAGATATTGTCAAGGGGAGAACAAAAGCCAAATCTTATTTTATTATAGATGAAAATAGCGCAAATAGCACCGATTGAAACATTGTTAAAAATATATTATGATAAGAATATATGGCGGATAAAAATAAGAAAAAGGCATCATTAGGCTGGTTTTTTTGGGTAGCATTTATTTTACTGGTTGCACTTTTGTTTTTTATAAATAAAGAAAATATTAGTACTGTATTGGAAAAAACGGGTGCGAAAAACCTGTTTCAAAAAACAGAACAAGATGATGCAGCAAAATCCGAAAGTGATTTAGTGGAAATTCAAAACGAGATAGAAAAAATAACGGCTGAAACTCAAGAAGAGGGCAGCTCGGACACTAAGGAAGAAAAAAAAGCCGTATCTGTTTCAGAAAAAGATACAAAGTCTAAGAATGTTTCCTCCGAAAAAAAAACAGAGAACAAAAAAGCTGCCGATGAATCCTTAAAAAAAACAGCGGAAGATAAAAAGAGTGCGCCGGCAGCTAAAATCGGCAGTAATGAAAAAACAGGTGCAGCAGGGCAAAGCGATAAGGCTGAGAATTCCTCTAATAAACAAGCGGATGCACAAAAAGCCGATGTAATAAAAACCGAAAAGCGTAATATCTTTTTTGTCCAAGTTGAATCTGACGGCAGAATTACAAGAAAAAAAATTAATAGAGATATTTCTAAGACCGATTCACCTATGTCCGAAACTGTAAAAGTATTGCTTCAAGGCGTTTCTACGGAAGAAGCAAAAAAAGGGCTTCGTTCATTTATTCCGCCCGATACAAAATTGCTTTCGGCTTATGTAAAAAACGGTACGGCTTTTATAAGTTTCAGTGAAGAATTTCAGTTTAACCGTTATGGAATTGAGGCTTATTATGCCCAGCTTGCCCAAATAGTTTTTACCGCTTGCGAATTTCCGACAGTGCAGAATGTTCAAATTTTAATAGAGGGTCAGCATAAAGACTTTCTTGGCGGAGAAGGCGTATGGATAGGTTCTCCGCTGTCAAAAGAGTCTTTTTAAAAGCCCCATCTTTTCTTTGAGAGCTTTTGCAACAATATCCGGTACCATTCCCGATAAGTCTCCTCCGAAAGATGCAAGTTCTTTTATTGAGCTCGATCGTAATACAAAATATTTCGGGTCGGGTACTAAAAATACGGTTTCAATTTTATTGTTTAAACCCTTATTCATTAAAGCAAGGTCAAATTCATAAGAAAAATCCGACACATTCCTAACACCCCTAATTAAAGCCCCCGCTCCTATTTTTTCGGCATAATCCACTATTAAAGATTGCCACGTATTTACTACAACATTATCCCATTGTTTTACAAGAGCTTTCATCATATTAAGACGCTCTTCTCCGGAAAATAAATAATGCTTATTGTTGTTTACCGCTATTACAACATGAACTTCGGTAAATATTTTTTGAGCGCGTTCTATTACATTGAGATGCCCGAAAGTGGGCGGGTCAAACGACCCTGCAAAAACAGCTTTTACCATTATTCAGTTTGCCTTACCACCCTATAACCATACCGAGATATGCTTCAGCACCGGTGCCTTTAAAGCTGCTTGCAAATGACGATGATATACTTGAAACGGCAAGTTCAAGTCTAAAGGCACGTGTATCCAAGAATAAACCGAGACAGTTTTTCCAAATTCTGTCTTCCCGGTTAAGCGAGTAATATGCGCCTAAAACCTTTAAAAAGCGGCTTTCAACTTTAATGCCCGCATCAATATAGAGAGGTTTGTAACACGAACAACCTATGTTTGGGGTAATAATTAAGTAGTCATTTTTTAACGGCCGAATATTGGAACTTACGGATAATTTTAGTGGACGGTATACTTTTTTTTCCGTTAATGTATCTTGTTTCATATTCATTTTAAAGGAATGTTTTATCCATTGCAATTGTTGTGAATCTTGGTTTGGAAGAAGCATATTTTGTATATAAGATATTGCAGCATCCTGCTCAACGATACCGTTTATAGTGAACCTCCAGCCATTATTCATACGTGCAGCGAAAAACGGGATAGCATTAATTGAAAAATTTAAATTTGCAATCGGTGAAAAAGTATACGAACCGGATAAATTTAAATCGACACCGCCGCTTTTAAACATTTTCTTAACTGAATTATCGGGGTGTGTATAAGGTATATTATTGTATATCCGTACATCGGCATTGACTTTGGCAACAGTTTTTCCTGTTTCTGGGTCGTTATGAAATTCGTAACTCATGTTGTCATAGGTTAAATATACAAGCGGAATAAAATAAGACGCATCTATTTTAAATTTAAAATTATCTATTTTCATTCCAAAAAATACGGAAGTGTTTGCAAAGCTATACATTGAAGACGAAATTTTCCCTGAAATTTTCTCTCCGAGTTTATTCCCTTTAGAGACAAAATCTATTACATTTTTCGGTATATTGGAAAATTCATACCCCTCTGTTGATGTATATGAACCTATTTCATATTTATTTTTGATGTAAATGTTTAAGAAAAAATTAGAACGGCCGGCTACTGTAGCGTCAAGACCTTTTTTAGGCAGTTTTGCCGACATATCATCAAAGTCAACTACAAGTACCGGTTTAAAAAAATCGGTAACTTTATAATATGAAGAGGAGAAACCTAAGGAAATATCAAAACCTGTTGCAAAAGCAGTCCTGCGGCTATCGAAAGCCGGAGCAACGGAAAGCTTCTGCTTAACGTTATCATTACCGTTAATTTCGACAGTTTCGGAAACCGATACATTCGTAGGCTCTTGCATATCTCTATTTGCTAAAAAGCCGTCGGCTTCGCCCCGGTTATTTTTCCCGGAAGCCGTATAGGTGTCGGTATCAATACCGTTTCTCCGTCTTATTTCTTCAAGCATATTTTTCGTTTGAGTGTTTATTATATTTTGTGTAGTATCTTGCGCACCGCAATATGACACAACATAAAAAACAGTTGCAATTATCAAAATATATTTTTTCATCTTTATTCTCCCATAATACGACGTTTGCCGATGAGGCAAACTCGAAAGATAAACAGCGAGGCAGTATTTGTGCCGAACTGTTTATCAT
>CALINC010000141.1 GCA_938045195.1 uncultured Treponema sp. | reverse complement strand
TTAATACCCTTTGTTACGACGCAGAGCGTACGTTGCGCAGCAACAGGGTATTAAACCCGCCGCACGAATAATGTACGTAATATTTCACAAGAGGTTTTTAACTTATGTTTAAAAAAACGTTATATGTTTTATCGATTGCAGCAGTGTTTTTTGTGTTTGCAGCAGCATTTTATTTTCAAATGAAAAAAAACAATACGGTAGAGGAAATAAAACCTGCGACAAAAACAATTATACCTTCCGCCTCTTCCAAACTGGAAGTTACGGAAACAAAAAACGATACGGAGCTGGAGCAGGCTGATGCAAAAATTTTTTTGGAGCTATCAAATGATGAAATCTTTGTTGATGCAATTTCAGGCGACTTAAACAGTGATGGAGTTGAAGACCAAATTGTAGCGGTAAAAAAACTCTTAGACCCCTTTGTATATTTAATTATTTCCGTTCAAGATCCGATTACACAAAAAAGAAACAGAATAGAAGAAATACGGACAACAATTACTCAACCCAAGTCTCTTACGTTTTATATTATGGAGCCGGAAAATTCTCCTCCGCTGCTCTTTTATTCGGGGATAACGTCTGATAACGGGCAGCATCTTTCTTTGTACATTATAACCAAAAATGAAGACAGTCTTTCTTTCAGGCAAATTGCCGATTTGCATGCCGATATCCAGATACGGCTGCAAGAAACGGAGGCACGGTACGGCAACGAAACGGGACTTAGTGCATATAAAATACTCGCATATAACTCCGACCCTTTAAAGCCGAATACATTAAATCAAATTCAAACGGAATATGTATGGAATAGTAAAACCGGTAATTTTGAAAAAGGCAGAGAACAAAATATTCCCGGTGAAAAAATAGAGAGCCAACTTTTGCAAAAATTACAAACCGGCAATACCGAATCATTTATGGAATTTTTATCGGAATTATGGTATCAAGTTGAAAACGGGAAAAAATCGGGAAGAACTATTTATCTTGATAAAAACAATAAAAATATAATATTTAATTTAGACACCATTGAAGAGATATATGAAATAAAATCTACGCTTTCGCGCAGATACGGGTTGTTTTTCCTCACAAACAATAAATCAATTCCCAATATTATACGGCGGGTAGAAGTGGAAATAAAGGGTATAGATGAAATTCAAATCCGTATTATTGAAGACGTAGCAAGAATTAAATTCGGTGCGGCTTCGCTTTGGAACGGCATTTATAAGAAAAACGCCGGTATGGGGCAGCCTGAAGAACTTGAAACCGCAATGCCGCCGGAAGCAATACGTAAAAAAATTACTGATTCCGAAATTAAATGGGAAAGCCAAAACGGCACAACTATTTCTTTCGGCGGAAATAAATATATTCTTGAAAAAGATGAAAAAATAGAAAATGGATATTTTAATACAATAGGAATTAACGACAAAACTATTTTACAGATAAAAAAAGAAACCGGTGTAAATAAGTTTTATTTAATTAATTTTAAAGAAAAGAATAAAAAACAGGTTATTGTTTTAACCGGAATTAAATTGAATATGAATGAAATAACTCCTACCGGCGATGAACCGTTGGTATTTACCCGTGAAATTAATTAAACTAACATATAAGACAGGTTTTACATGTTATATATCGGCTAATTAGACATTAAAACATTTGACATATATATTAAAATCGGTTATATTTTTTTATAGAAGATATGATAAACAGTTCGGCACAAATACTGCCTCGCTGTTTATCCGCCGAGTTTACCTTGCGGCAAACGTCGTACTATAGTATGTGCTTTTTCACTTCGTTGCAAAAGCACTGAAAAAACTTTTTTCAAAAATTTGATAATTTTTTCAAAAAGTTTTTATAGGGGTATTTTTATGAAAAAAAAATTTATTTTATATGCGTTGATTGTTTTTATTTTTACCGCTTGCAGCGAAACGGTTATTGTTAAAGATGTAAGAGGTTCACGTTTGGAATTTTTAAATTCCGAAGAAAAAAAAGATTCTATATTGATTATAGATACAAGACCATACAACCAGTATAAAAATAAGCATTTACCGAATGCAATAAATATTCCCGAAAAAGAAATTAAATCCAGAATCAACGAAGTGGAAGATTGGAAAGATCGTCCTATTTATCTTTATGCAAATAATGATGACGATAGTTTTGAGGCTGCAAAGATTCTTGTTGAGAACGGTTGTAAAGTTATTTTTAATGCGGAAGGTCTTGACCAGTATTTATATCAAACCGTAACATATAACAGCATACGGGGGTCGGTTTTTGAAAAACAAATACAAAGCACTGATGCCGTTATTGTAGACTGCCGCTCAAAAAGTGATTATGACGCAGGGCATATAGAAAATGCCGTATCACTACCGATTATTGATTTCGAGGATAATTTTGATAAATTACCTAACGGAAAAAAAATTTTTTTGTACTGTAATGCCGGTACGGAATCTGCGCGTATTGCAGCGGCACTTTCGGATCTGGGGTATACTGAAATATATCAGTCTATAGACGGTGTAAAAGAATATCCGTTTAGACTGATGCATGACGATTCAAAATAATAACGGAATTATATAAACTTCTGCCCCTTGATTATTTCTTTACTTCAATATACAATAGCGGTATGGGTATAAAATCATTCAAGGGCGGTGTGCATCCGCCCGAACATAAAGCGGTTTTGCCGGAAAGTGAAGTTCTTGCGGTAAAACCTTCGAGCAATATGGTTTGGATTCCCGTTACACAGGGCGGTATGCCGAATGCTCCGCTTGTAAATATCGGGGATAAAGTAGCCCGCGGGCAGAAAATTGCGGAAACGGACAAGTTTATGTCCGCTCCTGTTCATTCTTCCGTTTCGGGAACAGTAAAAAAGATAGAACCTCATCTTGTTACAGGTAATAGCGAGACTCTGTGCATTGGAATTCAGATAGACGAAGAAAATCGAGAAGAATTTATGGAGCCTCTTGATCCGTTTACGTGTACAAAAGAGGAAGCCGTTAAGCGTATCCGCGAGGCGGGTATTACCGGCATGGGCGGAGCTTCTTTTCCCACTCATGTAAAATTAAGCCCGCCGCCTAATACAAAAATAGATTTTGTTATTGCAAATGGAGCCGAATGCGAGCCGTATCTTTGTACCGATGCCGCAACAATGTTCCGCTTTGCCGATCTTATTGCGGACGGGCTTGCAATCACAATGAGAATTACCGGAGCAGCTAAGGGCATAATCGCTTTAGAAGACAATAAAAAGAATCTAGTGCCGATTTTAGAAAAAGCCCTTGCAAAACTTAAATCCAATCCGATAGCAGCAGGTGCCTACGATATGTCCGTAACGCTTTGCAAAACAAAATATCCGCAAGGCGGTGAAAAAACACTGGTTGATGCCGTTACCGGAAGAGAGATCCCATCGGGCGGACTGCCGTTTCAAATAGGCTGTGTTATTCAAAATGTGGGAACACTCAAAGCTATTTCAGAAGCCTTTAGAATGGGAAAACCGCTTATTGACCGCTCATTGACCTTGGGCGGGGGGGCATGTAAAACCCCGCTTAATATAACAGCCCCGATAGGCACTTGCATAGGCGATCTTATTCCGAATGTCATAGAATTAAAGCACGGCGTGGTTAAAATTATTTCAGGCGGTCCGATGATGGGCTTTGCTATGAAAAATGCCGACTTCCCGATTCAAAAAAATACTTCGGGCGTATTATTTTTGACAAAAGAAGAAGTTTCGCTTGAAGAAGAAAGCCCGTGTATCGGATGCGGAAAGTGCATAAGCGTTTGCAGCTGCCGCCTTTCTCCTGTGCTTATTATCCGTGCTTTAAAAGCAGGAGATACTCAAGAAGCTATCCGCTGCGGTCTTTTAGACTGCGTAGAATGCGGCACCTGCGCCTATATTTGCCCTGCAAGAATTAAACTCGTGCAGCGGTTTAAAATCGGAAAGCAGCTTGTCAGAGAGGAAAAACAAAAGCGGGAAGCAAAGGCTGCCGCAAAAGCCGAACGGGAAGCATTGAAGGCTAAAACCGTGCTGCCGCAAAATGCTGAAACGCTTAGACCTAATACCGTTCAAACGGGCGGTAACCTTGAAAATCAATCTAAAGAGGGAGGCAACTAATGGGCGAATCGGATAAAAATGAGATTTTTATGTCTCCTGCACCGCATATCGTTTCACCGGTAAAAACACAAACGATAATGCTCGATGTCATAATAGCTTTATTACCGCTTGCGATATACGGCGTATATCTTTTTTCGTATCCGGCATTAATTAGGATAGTTGTTGCAGTGTTCTGCTGTGTCGGATTTGAGTCTTTATTTAGAAAAATCTGCGGTCTTGATTTACGGTACAAAGATTTTTCTGCTGCCGTTACAGGGCTTTTACTCGCTCTCGTTGTTCCGCCTACATTACCGGTTTGGATGCTGATACTCGGCTGCTTTTTTGCAGTTGTCGTTGCAAAAGAATTTTTCGGCGGACTTGGTGCGAATGTTTTTAATCCGGCTTTGGCAGGAAGAGCGTTTATGTTCGTCAGTTTTTCCGGATCAATGACTAAGTGGGTTCAGCCCGGTACTTCAATTTTTAGCGCAGCAGTGGACGGTTTATCTTCTGCAACCCCGCTTAAACTCGTAACTGCAAAAGAGGGGGCGGCACTTACCGCTTCGGAAATTGCCAAAATGCTTAATCTTGAATCCGTTTCGGATTTATATACCCAACTTTTTTTAGGAAACCATGCCGGCTGTATCGGCGAAACAAGTATTTTGCTTATTTTGCTCGGATTCGGTTATTTGCTCATTAAAAGAGTACTTGACTGGCAGACAACCGTTGCGATGATTGCAACAACAATTGCTATTACGGTTCTTGCGGGAATAAACCCGATTTTAACCTTAAGTTCAGGCGGTTTGGTTTTCGGTGCGGTTTTTATGGCAACCGATTACACGACAACTCCCGTAACAACAAAAGGCAGGATACTTTTCGGTATCGGCTGCGGGGCGATAACCGCATTAATCCGCTTGTTCTCCGGTATGCCGGAAGGCGTTATGTACAGTATTCTTATTATGAATGCAGTGACCCCTTTCTTAAATAAACTTATTCCGCAAAAATACGGTTTTATCAAACAAAAAAAAGAAACCGCCTCTAATAGTCCAAAGGAGGCTGCAAAATGAAACAAATTATCAAACTCAGTGTAACGCTTGCGGCATATACCGTCGTTGCCTGTATTGCTCTTGCCGCCGTATACAGCTTTACCGCTCCGCAAATTGCAGCGGTAAAAGCCGAAAAAACAAATGCTGCATTGCGGGCGGTTTTTCCCGAAGCGGACAACTTTAAAGAAGTTACTGCAGAATTCCCTGCCGGCATTGAAAAAACTAAATTCTTAAATGCGTATATTGCCGAAAAAGACGGCAAGCCTATCGGGCTTACGTTGACGGCAAACGGTCCGACTTACTCAAAAGCGACAATTCTTATAGCAATCGGTTTGGATAAGACAATTAAAAAAATAAGCTTTTTAGAATTAACCGATACGCCCGGTTTGGGAAGCAAAGCGGCGGAAGAGCCGTTTATCGGGCAGTTTAACGGCAAAGCCTTAAATTCCGCCTTTACCGTAAACAACGACATTGACGGAATAAGCGGTGCAACGATTACTTCACGCGGCGTTGCGGCAATCTTAAAAGCCGGAGCGGAAGCTGCCGCCTCATTTATCGGCACCAATAATCTATCACAATCTAAGGAGGAAAAATAAATTGAATAAACTGAATATTTTCACGAATGGAATTATTAAGAGCAATCCTCTTTTGGTTTTGATGATAGGGCTTTGTTCTTCGCTTGCGGTTACGACAAATGTATTAAACGGTCTTGGAATGGGCGTTGCAATGACCTTTGTTATTGTGATGAGCGAGCTTATCATCAGTATATTTAGGAAATTCATCCCCTCCGATATCCGTATTCCGGTATTTATTATCGTTATCGCTTCGTTTACCACTATCGTTGATCTTTTAATGCAGGCATACACGCCGGCACTTTCGCAGTCAATGGGTCTTTTTATCAAACTGATTGTTGTAAACTGTATTATTATGGGGCGGGTTGAATCGTTCGCTTCAAAAGAAAGTGCGGGAAATTCCGTGTTGGATGCTCTCGGTATGGGGATAGGCTATACGCTCGTGCTGGTTTTAATTTCAGCAATCCGAGAGCTTATCGGAGCAGGGGCTTTTGCCGGAATAAAACTGTTCCCCGAACGCTATCATATTTTATTTTTTGCAAATCCGCCGGGGGGCTTCTTTGTCTTCGGCTTGATGATTTCGCTTAATATGGCAGTAAAACGGCTCCTTAAAGCCCCCAAAAAAAAGGCTCCCGTTCAGCCTAAAGCAGATAATGAACTTGCAGCTACGGCAGAGGAGGCATAGATATGGAACAAATAACCGAACTGTGTAAGATTTTTCTTTCCGCTATTTTGATAAAAAATGTGGTTCTGATGAGGTTTTTAGCCCTATGCCCATTTATAGGAATGTCGTCAGATGTAAAAAAATCGACGGGAATGGGATGGGCGGTTTTGTTTGTTACGCTTTTGGCAACTGCCGTTACCTATCCGATTTACAAGTATATTCTTGCAGGCGATTTACAATTTTTGCAAACCCTAATTTTCATTTTGGTTATTGCGAGTTTGGTTCAGCTCGTAGAATTCTACCTAAAAAAAGCGGCACCGGCATTATACAGCTCAATGGGTGTGTATTTGGCACTGATTACCACAAACTGTGCAATTCTTGCAGTTACGATAGATGTTATTGATGAAGGCTATACCTTTGTGCAAGCACTTGTGTATGCTGCAGGGGCTGCTTTCGGTTTTATGATTTCGCTCTTGCTTTTGGCAGGTTTACGCCGAAGAATAGATACGGCTCCTATCCCGAAATTTTTAAAAGGCACACCGATTTTATTTATCGCTGCGGCCTTACTCTCGCTGGCTTTCGGCGGTTTTGCAGGGCTGATATAGACACTGCTTAATTTAAGAATACGTAATAAGGAATTATGCAGGGATACCGGCGTACAAAAAGTTTTTATGGGAGTATAAGATGAAACAAGACAAATTGCTTAAACGGCTTAACATCAATAAAGCACAACTTGAACAAATCAAAACTGCTGTTGCAGAAACCGAAAAAACAACCACGGGAGAAATAGCCCTTGCCGCCGTCTATCAAAGCGATTCTTACGCTTTTGTAGAACTGTTTGCCGCATTCTGCACGGCCTTTGTCTCTTTCTTCATTCTCCTTTTATTTTCCAACCCGATTTGGAAACTCTTAGACCGCACCTTTTGGTATCCTGCCCCCTCACAGCTTACTGCCGCAATTGGGTTTGCCGTAATCTGCATCACCGCCGCCGTTTACCTGCTCCTAAACATTCCGGCAATCGACCGCCTTATCATTCCGCGAAAACTCAAAGAAAGGCGTGTCTACGCCCGTGCATTACGGCATTTTGTTGAAAGCGGCGTTTACAAAACCGCAGACCGCACCGGAATTCTCATCTTTATATCCGTCCTTGAGAGGAAAATTTTTGTTATTGCCGATTCCGGAATTAACGAAAAAGTTCTGCAAAACCAATGGGACGGTATTTGCAAAATTATGGCGAACGGTTTAAGGACAAAAAATACGGCAAAGGCTTTTATTACGGCAACGGAAGAATGTGGAAAAATTCTGCAAAAATATTTTCCAACCAAAATAAAAAATCCGAACGAACTTGCAGACGGTCTGGTAATTTTAGAGCACTAGTCTTTATTCATACAGAAGGGTTAATATCCCGCCTTTCTACGCCGCAGTTGTTGATTATGCCCGTGTAGATGCTTTTTTATGGGGCTGCCGATAATATTTTACTATTTTTACGCAATAGCTGACTCGGCACTTTTTTCATTGCTTATGGACAAAAGCTGCATTTTCCGTTATAATTTGAGCTTATGGTAAATCCTGAAAATATACGAAATTTTTGTATTGTTGCACATATTGACCACGGTAAATCTACGCTGGCTGATAGGCTTATAGAAAAAACTAAAATTATAGACGAACGCTATCAGCGTAACCAAATGACTGACGATATGGATATTGAACGCGAACGCGGAATAACTATCAAAAGCCATGCCGTGCGCATTCCGTACAAGGCAAAAGACGGAAACGATTATATACTCAACTTCGTAGATACGCCAGGTCATGTCGATTTTTCTTATGAAGTTTCACGCGCAATTGCTTCTTGTGAAGGTGCAATTTTAATTATAGACGCAACGCAAGGGGTAGAATCACAAACGCTTTCAAATATGTATTTAGCACTGGAACATGATTTGGAAATTCTTCCTGTAATAAATAAGATAGATTTACCGGCTGCCGATATTGCCGCCGCAAAACAGCAAATAGACCACGATTTAGGGCTTGATTCAAATACAGCGGTTTGCGTTTCAGCAAAGACCGGTGAAAATGTGGATGCCCTTTTTGAAGCTATTGTCAACCATTTTCCGCCCCCGAAAGGTGTACGGACAAATCCGCTTCAAGCTCTTATTTTCGATTGCCATTACGATCCATACCGCGGAGTTGTTGTACATGTGCGTGTATTTGAAGGCTCGATAACGCCGGGAATGACGGTTCGTTTTATGAACACAAACGTTGAATACAAGGTTGAAGAAACGGGCTGCTTTGTTCTCGACTTGGTAAAGCAGGATTCGTTACAAGCCGGAGAAGTCGGATATATCATTGCAGGAATTAAAACGGTTTCAGATGTCGGCGTAGGCGACACTGTTACAAATGCAGATGCCCCCTGTTCCGTTCCGCTTTCGGGCTTTAAAGAAGTAAAACCCGTCGTTTTTTCTTCCGTTTATCCCACCGATACAAACGATTATGAAGAATTGCGTGAATCTTTTGAAAAACTTAAATTAAACGATGCAAGTTTAACATGGGAAAAAGATTCTTCTTTAGCCTTAGGACACGGTTTTAGATGCGGCTTTTTAGGACTTTTGCATTTAGAAATTGTACAAGAAAGATTGGAAAGAGAATTCGGGCAGGCGGTAATTTTTACGGCACCGTCCGTCCGCTACAAACTGACAATGCGTACCGGCGAAACGATAATTTGCGATAATCCTGCCGATTACCCAGACGAGGGGCTTATAGCCGCTGCAGAAGAGCCTTATATAAAAGCCTCCGTTATTACGCCCGCCGTATATCTTGGCAGCATAATGTCGCTTTGTATGGAAAAGCGCGGCATTCAAACCAATATGACCTACCTCGATGAAAAACGCGTTGAAATGACATACGAAATGCCGCTTGCAGAAGTTCTTTTCGATTTTTATGACCGATTAAAAAGTATAAGCCGCGGTTATGCTTCTTTTGATTATGAAGTTATCGGAACACGGCAAACCGATTTGGTAAAAATAGATATTCTTATAAACGGAAAACCGGTAGATGCTCTTGCCCAGCTTGCCTATAAGCCGAGTGCGTATGATAAAGCACGGCATGTATGCGAACAACTCAAGGATGAAATCCCCCGCCAACAATTTAAAATTCCTATTCAAGGAGCTATAGGAAGCCAGATAATCGCACGCGAAACTATTTCCGCATTGCGTAAAGACGTTTTGGCAAAATGCTACGGCGGCGACATTACAAGAAAGCGCAAGCTCTTGGAAAAACAAAAAGAAGGCAAAAAACGAATGAAGATGATAGGCGATGTAGAACTGCCGCAGTCGGCATTTTTGGCAGTGCTTAAAACAAAAGAAAATTAAAAAAAGCGGATAAGGAAACTGTCCAAAAACTTCAGCTTTTGGACAGCCCCTAAATGCAGATTAGACTCTTCCTGCCGAAACGCCTTTCTCAATTGTAGATATAAATTCATTTTCATACCAATCTTGAGAAAAAGGAACATGTTGGCGGACGCTGGGTCGAATTTTAAATTCAACCTTTTCTTTACAATCTTCACACACATCGTATTCACGAATATGCCAGTACGTTCTGCCTTTAACGGGATTTGTCAATTCTTTTCCGCAAATATCGCAGTTTAATGTTTTCATCGTTGTTCTCCTTATGATGATTTAGTATTCATAACTATACCACATTTTACTCTATTTTTCATACTTTGTCGAGTAAAAAAAGGCTTTTTTTTGTTTTTTTTAATCTTTACCCATATTTTTTTAACCATATAATTTTACCGAAATGGCTTGTTTGGAGAAAGTATTGCTTTTCTTAAAAGAAAGCCGTATATTATCAAGATGAAAACCAAATTTAATATTTCAGGAATGTCATGTTCCGCTTGTTCAGCTCATGTTCAAAAAGCTGTTGAAAAACAAAACGGAGTATATGACGTGCAGGTTAATCTTTTGACGAACAGTATGTCCGTTCATTATGATGAAAATATCATTCCAAGCAGTAAAATAATGCAAGCGGTAAGAGATGCCGGTTACGGAGCCGAAGAACAAACTTCTTTCACTCCTCAAAATAAGACGCAAAATACCCAAACAAATTCGGCACAGGCTGAAACGGACAAAATAAAAAAAAGACTTCTTTGGTCGCTCATTTTTATGCTGCCTCTTTTTTATATCTCGATGGGACACATGATGGGCTTGCCGATTCCGTATTTTTTACATGGAATAGAAAACGCTCTTGTGTTTGCTTTTACTCAATTTTTACTTTCCTTGCCGGTTCTTATTATAAACAAAAAGTTTTTTTCGGGAGGCTTTAAGGCACTCATCCGCAAAGCCCCGAATATGGACTCTCTTGTAGCGGTCGGTGCCGGTGCTTCTATGCTTTACGGAATTTATGCAATTTACAAAATGGCTTACGGAATGGGCCATGCCGATTTTGAGACGGTAAAACACTTTGCTATGGATTTATATTTTGAATCCGCCGCGATGATTTTAACTCTTGTTACACTAGGTAAATTCTTAGAAGCAAATGCAAAAGGTAAAACTTCCGAAGCTATTACCAAACTTGTAAATTTAGCACCGAGAACAGCTTTGGTTATCCGCAATGGCATTCAGCTTGAAATTCCTGCTGAAGAAATTGTAAAAGGCGATATTATTTTAATTAAACCCGGTTCTTCAATTCCTGCAGACGGCATAATTGTAGAAGGAAATTCTTCCGTTGATGAATCGGCAATTACCGGCGAAAGTATTCCCGTTGAAAAGAGCTGCGGAGATAAAGTTGTCAGTGCCTCTGTGAATCTTTCGGGAACATTTACTTTTAGAGCGGAGCGTGTCGGCAGCGATTCAACACTTTCGCAAATTATCCGTTTGGTTGAAGAGGCCTCAGCTTCAAAGGCCCCTGTTGCAAAACTTGCCGATACGATAAGCCGCTATTTCGTTCCTGCCGTAATTTTGATTTCGGTTATAACCTTTGCAGCATGGCTTATTGGCGGTATGGAATTTGAATTTGCACTTTCGCGTGCTATTGCCGTTTTGGTAATTTCTTGCCCCTGCGCCTTGGGGCTTGCAACTCCGACGGCGATTATGGCAGGCACAGGAAAAGGAGCGAGGCTTGGAATTTTAATCCGTTCGGCGGAAGCTCTTGAAACTGCACACAAAATAGACGCTGTTGTCTTGGATAAAACCGGAACTATTACGCAAGGTAAACCCGTCGTTATTAAAACGGAATCTCTTTCGGATTTTTCTGAAAAAGAAATTTTACAGGCGGCTTATAGTTTGGAACTTCTCTCGGAACATCCTTTGTCGCAGGCGGTTATTGCAAAAGCTGAAGAGCTGAATTTAAAAGCATTAAAAGTAAAAAACTTTTTAGCAGAACACGGCTTAGGAATTTCCGGACTAACGGAAGAGCCGAATTTAAAACTTAAAATTTTTGCCGGTAATGAAAAATTGATGAAAAAAAACGGAATAACCGTTACAGAAGCAAAAGACAAGATAAATTCTTTTGCTGAGAATGGTGAAACTCCTCTTTTGATAGGCATCGAAAATTCGGATACCAATGAAAAAAAACTTGCAGGAATAATTGCGGTTGCAGATAAAATAAAAGACGGAAGCATTGAAGCAATCTCTTCATTCCATGAAATGGGAATAAAGACAATTATGCTCACGGGCGATAACCGCAAAACCGCCGAAGCTATAAAAGAGCAAACCGGTATTGACGAATTTTTTGCGGAGCTTTTACCTGAAAATAAAAAAGATGAAATTGAAAAGCTGAAAACAGCCGGACAAAAAACCGCAATGATAGGCGACGGCATCAATGATGCACCTGCGTTGATGAGTGCCGATGTCGGTATTGCAATCGGAGGCGGAACCGATATTGCTATAGAAAGTGCCGGTATCATCTTAATGAACGGCAATTTGCAAACAGCTGCCGATGCTTTAAGTTTAAGCCGTGCGGTTATGCGGAACATAAAGGAAAATCTATTTTGGGCTTTGTTTTACAATTCGCTTTGTATTCCGCTTGCTGTGGGTATTTTTTATCCTGCGTTCGGCATTGTATTAAGCCCGATGATTGCAGCCGCCGCAATGAGTTTTAGCTCGGTGTCGGTTGTAACCAATGCACTCCGCTTAAACGGGTTTAAACCCAAGCGGAAAAAATATCCGATACATACAAAAGATGCTACAGTAAAAAATACTAACAACAAAAATAAAAACTTACAGGAGAATAAATATATGAAAACAACATTAACGGTAAATGGAATGGCTTGCGGACATTGTGCCGCACGGGTAGAAGAAGCCCTTGCCAAAATTGCACACGTCAGCGGTAAAGTAAATCTTGAAGCAAAATCGGTAACCATTGATCATCCCGAAACGGTTTCTATTGAAGAACTGAAAAAGGCAATTACCGATGCAGGCTACGAGGTCGCATAGAATTACCATCGGTTATTATGGCAAAAAAGAAATCCGGCATTTGTCATAATAGATTCCGCACGGGTCAGCCGCATCGCTGCCGTCTTAGAAAAAAGAATCGGTTTACAGTTTTCCGATCAAGATATTTATGTAAATGTTGCAGGGGGGATAAGGCTTAGGGAACCCGCTGACGATTTGGCAATAGGCCCAGCCCTTTATTCGGCACGCACCGGAATATCTGCTCAAAAAGACACGGCATATATAGGCGAGTTAAGCTAGCTTTGCAGGAGAAGTAAGACCGGTCAAACGTGCAAAGCCGCGCATAAAAACAGCTCAAAGTATGGGCTTTACAAAGGTGTTTTCTCCTGTAATTTCCGAAGCGGATTTTTTCTGACATAGACACAAAAAACCTCTATATAGCGGACGCATTAAGCGATACGATAAAAAAAGCATTTGGATAAGCCTTTTTTAAATTATAAGATCATATATTTTGTATATCTTACTTTTTATTTAGTTTTAATATGCTAATATCCTCTTTTGTTAATGGTCGTTTTATATGAATGCCGCCTTCTGCCGTTCCTATAATTTTAGATTCGCCTGTAGACGTTGTTTCGCCGTAAATTTGAACAATCGGAAAACGCGGATCATCCGGATTTACGTCGATTACCTGTCCGATTTTTCCATCTGAAAGGTGAACATAAATCCCAACAGGATAAAATGAAAGCGAAAACAAAAGAGCTCTTAATACGGTTTCGTCATATTGCTTATCCGAATTTTTTAATAAATCCAAAAGCCCTTCAGAAGCATTACTTGCTTCTTTATACGGTCTGGAACCCGTTGCGGCTTCATACGAACATGCCACCGCAATTATTTTCCCATACATGGAGATTCTTTCTTTTGTAATCCCCTGAGGATAACCGTTGCCGTTTTCACGTTCATGGTGTTCCAAACAACCTAAGCATATCGGAAGCGAAAATGAAGCCTCTTTTAAAATATTATATGACAAAAAAGGATGCGTTAATAAAGCCTTTTTTCCTTGTTCATTTAACGGTGTATTATACATATAATATTGCGGCGGAAGTCTGAGCATACCGATTTCATGCAGCATACATGCAGTACCCAGTTCTATTAGTTTATGAGCAGGCATTTTAAGCTGCAAACCTATTATAATTGCAAAAATCGTAGATCGTAATGAATGCATTACAAGGTAATTGTCCATATTATTATATTTTTCCGCATTAAGCCGTAAAATCAGTTTTTTATTTTCTTTTACAAAATCGCAAAGTTCTTTTACTTTATCCGACACCACTCTTCCGTCAAGGACTTTTTTCATACTGTAATTTGAAAACGTTTTTTCTATAAATTTTAAAAAATCCAAAAAAGAATGTTCAATTTTTTCCATAATTTCATTTTGCTTTTTTTGTTTTTCCAAGCCCGCTTCTTTTTCTTTAGAGATTTCGCCGAAGCCCTTTTCTGACGAAATGTTATCCGTCGCGGCTTTTGAATGCATAAAGACGGATGGTTGGCTTTCAGAATATATAAAATTAAAATCCCATTCTTCAAGAAGTTTTTTTACATCGGCGGTCAACGGGCATTCCGGAATTAACAGCAAAAAATTTTTATCCAAATAAACATTTTTGCTAAAAAAAGAAAAATCTTTTGTTTCTTTTGCATTATAGGTATTCACTTATTTTTGCTCCTGTAGTATAATCATAATTCCTATTATAGGAGATTTTCAATGAAATTAAAAGCACTATTCATTATATTTAATATCGTCTTATTTTCGTTATTATTTACTATTTTCTTTTTGCCGTTATTCTATGCAAATGGAACATTTATGCGTGAATTTTGGTATTCAAATTGGTTTTTCGGTCCGCTGTTTTTAATTATGCTGCTGGTTGTTGATACGATTTTTTTTAAAAACCGGAAACTTATTGAAGCAATCGAAACTGAAGATTGGACGGCTCTGGCAATGTATCTCGAAGACAAAATTCTAGATAAAAAAGAATTTAAATTTAAAAATGTAAGCCTCTTAGCGGATTCTTTGCTTTTATTAGGAGATTTCTCTTCTATGACAAAACTTGAGTTAACATTAAAAAATAATAAAATTGAATATCTTAACAAACTTGCTCCTAAATTTGCGGCTGCAAAAATGCTGTCAGAAAATTATACCGATTTAGCGGAATTTTCTTCACGGTTTCATTCACAGGAAAATGCCGAATGGATGTTGTTTTATCATGCACTCGGTTTACACATGACGAAAGATTTATATAAGAGTGCCGAAGCATTTAAAAATTTAAAAGATAAAGCCGAAAATTATCTGGTTAAAGTATTATCGGCATATTTTCTTTTAAGTATATTAAAAAATTACAGCAAAATGACGGATGCTGAGATATTGGAAACCAAACAAGCCGTAATTGCTCTAATTGAAAAACATTACACCCCGCAAACATGGAAAAAATACACCGAATCGCAAAAACAAGAACTCCATGTTATGGTTTTAAAAAAGCTCATAAGTGATTCTTCGGCATGGCTTTGGAATAAAAATGAATAAATTGAAACAGGGTTACTTTGCCGCTTTTAGCCGTTTTAATAAAATTTCCGCTTGATAATTTTGCGGATTAAGTTCCAGTGCATACCCCAAAACGCTTATTGCCCTGTCAACGGCTTTGCGTTCGGAAAGGATCAATGCCGCTTCATAATGCAGCCTGCTTTGCTTTTTTTTATCGCCGGTCATTGAGGCGGCAAGCGAAAAAGTTTCTATAGCGGTATCAGGTTTGCCCTGTAAATAATAGATATAGGCAGAATTTGCTGCGGCGGCATAAGCATTTTCGGGATTTGACGCTGCTGCAGCAAATTCAGAAAGAGCTTCTTCAAAGTTTCCGTTCATACTATAGGAAAGTCCTCTATAAAAGGAATCTTCCGCCCGCTTCCCTATATCGCCTATACTAAAACACGCATCAAAATCTCTCGAAGCGGCAAAATACCATTTCGCATATTCTCTTATTACAGAATCCGAACTGTATTTTTCCATAATATTCCACATGGCTGCATTTGCCCTTTGACGCGAGGCAGGTGTTGTATCTTTTATTTTTCGGTATCTAAAATCTTCAAGAATAAATCTTATGTCAAAATTACCTTTTGCAAACGCTCTTTCCAAGAGTTCATCGGGCGTATATGTCATTTTAGGTGAAGTAAAATATGTTTTTTCCATTTGCATAGAATAAAAACCGCGGTCTTCCAAATAACGGGTTATATCGTCAACATCTGCCGATTCCCGCAGTGTTATATAATCTCTGATATATCGGGCAATTACAGGATAATAGACGGGGTAAGAATCAATACATTCCAATAGCAAATCGGTTCTTTCGCTTTCATCCGGTGCGGTTAAGGCGAGATTATAAAAAATAATCGGCATATTGCCTGCACCGCGGTCTACGGCAGCCTGCCAAAATGATCGGGAGCGTTCTGCATCGCCTTGTGCAAAGGCTGCATCGGCTGCAAGTAATAAATGCCGCCGCGCAAAGTCCGCTTCTTTGCCTTTACCGCCCGCTTTGTCTGCATATACAAGCGAAAAATACAAATCATTAAATACCGGCTCAAAAAGTCCCAAATCATAAAATAGACAGCTCCAAAAATATGGATCATCGGGCATTTTTTCCGCATCAATTAAAGAACGTAATGACGAAGCTGCTTTCAGCTTGCCTTTCCCCGCTGCATAAAGAGCTTCGTTTTTTAAAAAGACCTGCTCGCCGGTAGCTCTATAAGCCGCTTGTAAGGCTCCCGCCGGCAGCTCCTGTTCTTTCCCAGCCCTAATCGCCGCCTCTGCACATACCGAAGCATAAGCCGAATTTTCAAGAGCAGTACAATAAGGCAGTGCTTCCTCAGCCTTGCCTGAATCTATAAGAATTGAAATAAGTACCGCTTGAATTTCAGGCGACGGCGGCAAGGTCTTTATGCCGTCTTCAAGGGTGATAATTGCTTCCATAACGGCATTTAATTTTAATTGCCGTTTTACGATACTCAAGTAATTTGAAGAAGTTTTTGCCTTTTTTTTCAATTTTGTTAAATTTTTTAACGCAGTTGACGGTCTGCCTTGCACGATATAAGAATCTATAGTCTGTAATTTTTCGGTAAAAACTTGTTCGTTTGTTTTTTTTGAACACGCAGTAATATTTAAAAAAAATAAAAGAATGCTAAGAGAGATTAAAATTGAACAAATTCGGCTAATATGTTTCATCAATAGATAGTTTAAGCGGTCTTCTTAATACTGTCAAGTACCGCATTTACAAATTTATAAGAATCATCCGTACCGAAATCTTTGGCAAGGTTGATTGCTTCGTCAATTACCACTGCTGAGGGAATATCTTTTTGGTAAAGGAGAGAATAGGCACTTAGCCTCAAAATTGCTTTATCTACAGAATTTACACGTTCAAGCACCCAATTTTTGAGATTATCTTGAATACATTTGTCTATCTCTTCAATATTTTCTATAGTACCCAATACCATCATCTTGGAAAACAAAAAAGCATTTTCTTTATCGGCATTGCCCGCATCGGTATTCCCGCTTTTTTGTTCAGCTTGCCAAGGAAATGTTACTAAATCATCAAGACAGCTCCCGCCGATGTCCCAAGCGCACAAGGCTTGGAACGCGAGAATGCGGCCTCTTCTCCTTCCTATATTCATTACCAAAAGTTACCACGAAAGCAGTTTATCCAATTCGGAAGCACTTTTTAAAAGAACGATGTTTTCAGCGGTTTTATTTTCTTCAATAACTATTTCCATAGCTTGTTGATATGCCAACATTCTAAGCTGCTGTCCAAGCAGCAGCTTTATCTGTTCATAAACAGTTACCGGCTGAGAAGGATCAAGAACATCGCTCAAAGCTAAGATTTTTGCGTCATATTTTTCGACTATAACATAAAATTGTCTATTATCCGGCATATCCGTAATATCAGAGACGAAATTAACGCTGTTTTGAAACATTTGCATAAGTGCTTCAGGCTGAATTCCGAGCATTTGAGCACCGGTAGAACTTTTTATAGCATACCGTACTTCGGCAATATAACCGTCTTTTTCCGCATTTTTTTGAATGTCGGCAAAATTTTTACTGCCTTTTTTGGCTTTATCGTTAAGTTTACTTATTTTTTCAATTTCCGCACTGTCATTACCTTTTTTTTGCACACCGACAACAAGCAGTTTCATCATATCCGGTCTGAAAAATTTGTCTTTATTCATTTCATATTGGTTGCGTATTGCACCATCCGTCGGTACGGAAGCCGAAGCAATATAGCTGCCTTTTTTGAGTTCGACATATTTTTGCAGTAAAATTTCTTCTTTACTCATTTTTTTTGCTTCGGCAACAGATATTCCCATAGACGCTTTTAAAAATTCATCCAAAGACTGATTTTTTTCTTTTTTAATCATTTTTGCATATTCGGCTTCCGTTATTTGATAACCTACCGATTGAGATAATTTAAGATTGAATTGTTCATTAATCTCCGAATCCAAAACCTTTATGCCGTCTTTTTCTGCAAGCTGCATAAGAAGACGCTGCCCGGCAAGTCTGTCCAAAAGCTCTTTCCGCTCATTAACATTAAACTGCCTGTTTGTATATTGCTCAATTTCATTGACAATTTTTTTAAGCTGACCAAGCGTAATAGGTTCTTTTCTTATAACATTAACCTGTGCAATAGCCTGTAAATCGCTTTGTGCAAAAGCAAAACTAACGGCAAAACAAAACAAAAATACGAGCGATATTATTTTTTTCATTTATTATCCTCTCAATAGTATATATAACTTCTTCTACTAATAACACCTTAAAATGTTGCAGGTTACGGTTTTATGTTTATTTTTGTAACACTGCCCGAATTCTTCTAATTCCGGCTGAAGACGACTGCTCTTTTTGAATGACAAATTTTCCCATTCCGCCTGTCCGTTTAACATGAGGGCCGCCGCATACTTCCATCGAAAAGTCCCCTATTTTGTAAACTTTTACGACATCTTCATATTTTTCGCCGAATAGTGCCATAGCTCCTAACTTTTTAGCTTCTTCTAGGGGCATAACTTCCATAGTTACGGGTAAATCGGCGGCGATAGCTTCATTTACAAGCCTCTCAACTTCTTTTTTTTCTGCTTCCGTCATCGGTGCGGGGTGAGAAAAGTCAAACCGGAGCCGTTCTGCCGTAAGGTTAGAACCTTTTTGCAGGACATGGTCGCCTAAGACTATTCGCAGAGCTTTATGCAGCAAATGGGTTGCCGTGTGGTATGCCGTCGTCTGTTCGGAATGGTCTGCCAAACCGCCCTTAAATATCTGCTCGCTCCCTGCCCGCGAAAGCTCTTGGTGCTTCTTAAAGGCTTCTTCAAATTCTGCCCGATTTACCGATAGCCCCGATTCTGCGGCAAGCTCTTCCGTAAGTTCAATGGGAAAGCCGAAAGTGTCGTAGAGCTTAAACGCCATTCTGCCGGGAATAATTTTTTTAGGATTTTTAAGCAAATTAGGAAGCAGTTTTTCAAATTCGGCTTCTCCTTTTTTTAGGGTTTCAAGGAATTTATCTTCTTCGGCTTTAAGTTCGCTTAAAATAAAAGCTTCTTTTTCTTTAAGTTCCGTGTAAAAGCCCTTATTCTGCTCGATAACGACGGAAGCGGGAACCGATAAAAAGTTGCCGTCTATGCCGAGTTTTTTCCCATGGCGAACAGCTCGGCGAATGATACGCCGCAATACATATCCTGCCCCGATATTGGACGGTACAACGGCTTTCGGGTCGCAAAGAATAAAGCATGCGGTTCTGATATGGTCTGCAATGATTCTGATTGAAACATCGTTTTTTTCATTGTCGTGGTATTTAATGCCGGCAAGGGTTTCAATGGAGTTTATTATGGGAGAAAACACTTCCGTATCATATACCGATTTTTTCCCTTGCAGCATAGCAACGGTTCTTTCGACCCCCATTCCCGTATCGACACAGCGGCGGGCAAGCGGTGAAAATGAACCGTCTTTGTTTTTATGGTATTGCATAAAAACATTGTTCCAAATTTCAACGAATTTTCCGCAATGACAGCCGGGTTTGCAATCTGTTCCGCAAGCGTCTTTTCCGGTGTCGATAAAAATCTCAGTATCCGGTCCGCAAGGACCCGTTTCTCCGGCAGGTCCCCACCAGTTATCTTCTTTCGGTAAAAAAAATATTTTTTCTTTTGGAATACCAAGTTCGTGCCATATTGCAGCCGATTCTTCGTCACGCGGAGCGTCGCTATTGCCTTCAAAGACGGTAACGGCAAGGGCTTCTACGGGAATGCCGAGATATTTTTCATTTGTTAAAAATTCAAAACTGAATGCGATTGATTCTTTTTTAAAATAATCGCCGAGCGACCAATTGCCGAGCATTTCAAAAAAGGTTAAGTGCGAGTCATCGCCGACGGAGTCTATATCGCCGGTTCGGACACATTTTTGCGTGTCGGTAAGTCTGGTTCCTGCCGGATGCGGTTCGCCCATTAAGTAGGGAACAAGCGGATGCATTCCCGCCGTTGTAAATAAAACCGTCGGGTCGTTTTCAGGAATTAAAGAACGCCCCGAAATTTCGGTGTGATTTTTGCTTTTAAAAAATTCAAGATATTTAGTCCGAAGCTCATCGGCTGTAATTTTTTTATTCATAAAGTACATGATAAATAAATGAACGGGATTTGTCAAGAAGATGATAAACAGTGTCTTTAATGGATGGAAATTTTAATAATTATAAAAGTGTTGGAGATGGTGTTTTTGAATTAAGATTTTTCTTTGGGGCAGGATATAGAGTATATTTTGCATTTGATGGTGAAAATGTAATTTTACTTCTTTGCGGAGGTGATAAATCAACACAAAATGATGATATAAAGAAAGCAAAAGAGTATTTGAAAATATATTTTGAATATGAAAAAAGAGGAGATAAAAATGGTAAATAGTGTTCCATATACAGATATATTGGTAAATTTGTTTGAAAAAGATAAAGAATTTTTAGGTAATTTTATAAGTGCTGCCTTTGAACAATATAATAATGATAAAAATATTGAAAATTTAGTTATGGCGTTGAAATGTGTTACAGAAGCAAAGTATGGTGTTGCAGCATTAGTTGAAAAGACAGGATTGTCAAGGCAAACAATTTATAATACTTTTAGTTTAAAAACTTCACCAAATCTTTTGTTATTTAATAAAATATTAAATGCATTAGGTTTTGAAATTAAAGTAGTTCCTATACAAAAAGCTTGTTAATTATTTTTATAAATATCAAAAAAATGTAAAATTTTTGGGTTAGGTGGTATAAAAAAACTCCCTAACTGGTAGGGAGTGAAAGGAGAAGTTTTTCTAATCAACTAACCGCGGGATTTATTTTGGGTTTGTAATAAAGCGAGAAGTTGACTTTGTTGTTTTTGTATGGAACCTTGATAGTTTCCGAAATCTTTATTTTGTGCTTCACCTCTAAATATTTTCTTAAGTCTCTTATATATTTCCTCTGAACCTTTATATTTTGGAGGCATATTTTTTTGTGGAACTAATGACTCCAATTGTTCAGGAGTTGCATTTTTTAAAATACTATCTTTTATTTCACCATATATTTCTAAAGTATTTTCTATAGCTGGTAAATTATATGGTAATTCTGCAAATTCATAATTGTTTATAAATTCTTCTTTTGGAAAAGTTACATTTTCTAGTATTACATTGTTAACAACAGCATTTGACATATCCATTGGTAGAATACTGTTTTTAAATTTAATATATCCAGAACCAGTTATACAACCGGCAAAACTTATTTTTGATAAATCAGATTCTATAAAGTTAACATTGGTTAACACATCTCCATAAAAATCCCCATTATATACATTAGAATCTAAATTTTTAATTATTACATCTTCCAATTGCATACGACCTGTGCAACGGGTATAGTATTCTTTAAGTTTATCTGTTGATAAACTTTGTTCACTTTCTTTTCCAAAATATCCAGTATTAAACTCTGTGCTACAAAGACTTTGACTGTAGCCAGCAATTTTTATGCTTTCTCCTTCTTTTTCTTCTTTTCTTCTTATTTCTCCACCTACTACAAGTTTTTGAAGTAGTTTACCTACTTTTCCATAGAGTTTAATTGAACCGACAGTGATTTTTTTATTTAATTTTTCATTTTCTAATAATGTTATTAATTCACTTACCATAGGGTAGTGGTAAGAAATAACTTCACCTTGTTCATTTTTTATCTCTTTTTTCCTTCCACCCAATAGGATTTTAGATGAGTTATCCAATTCAAACTTATTATTAAAATTAAATTTTACTAGATTACTAATATCAAAATAGTCTTCTTCATTATTATTTCTTTTACTATTAAATAGAATCTTAACAGTTTTATTGTTTGATTCGTTGTTTAATTTTAAGTCAGAAAAATCTTTTCCTGTCTCTAAAAGTTTGTTTAATAAATCAGGTGTAATATCTATAGGTTTTAGTTCTGTTGTTGTTGAATTTGCTGCAACATTTCTTCCTGTTGATGATATTGTAAAGCAGTTAATTTTAAAAGTTGATGTATCTATATTTTTTCCTTCAGCCTGTTTTAAACCTTCTATAAATTTAGCAGAATTTATATCATTTACGCAGATACTACCTGTTAATTTAAATTCTCCACCATTTTCTTGCAATTCAAAAACAGACCCTGCATCAAGTTCTTCTAGTGGTTGTTGTGGATCAGGCTGAGGTTGTGGCTGTGGATCAGGCTGAGGTTTTTTTTGTTTTTTCTCTTTAACAATAAGAGTTTTTGCTATTTGCTCGCAAGAAACAAGGGTTACCATAGGTGTTAATATAGTTGATGCACCAAGAAATGTTGCGAGAAGTTTTGCCATTTTATTTTTTGATAATTTTTTCATAGTTTTTTCCTTTTTTATATCACGATTCTTATTATAGCATATTTTGTATTCTTTTACAAATTGCAAAATTGATAGTTCTTTTAAATTATTAAATCCTGAACTATTGCATTAATACTATCATACCCCCCCCCCCATTTTGTCAAGCCCCTCTTGACAAAAAATACTTTTTTTTTAAGAAAATTTTCTTTAAATAAGGGCGGGAATATAAATTTTATCATAAAAGAAAGATGTTTAATGTCTTAACGGCTAATAATTAAAAAAGCGGAGGCTTGAAGTCGTATAAAATATATGTTATACTATAATAAAGTATAGAGAATTACAATTTGTACTTTAAAAAAAATATCATAAGGAGTTATTTATGGATAAGGTAAAACTTGAACGCATGAAAAACGATAAAGGTTTTATTGCAGCATTAGATCAAAGCGGAGGCAGTACGCCCAAAGCACTAGCTGCTTACGGAGTTGCCGAAAACGAATATTCAAATGAAGACCAAATGTTCGATTTGGTCCATGCAATGAGAACGAGAATTATTACTTGCAAGGCTTTTAATTCAGACAATATTTTAGGAGCTATTTTATTTGAACAAACAATGGAACGCCAAATTGAAGGTATACCGACAGCCGATTTTTTGTGGGAGAAAAAAAAGATTATTCCGTTTTTAAAAGTCGATAAGGGGCTGGCTGAAGAAAAAAACGGGGTACAACTTATGAAGCCGATTCCCAATTTTGATGCAATCTTAAAACATGCCGTTGAAAAGCATATTTTTGGAACAAAAATGCGCTCGGTTATTAAAAAAGCAAACCCTTCAGGGATTAAAGCCGCCGTAGATCAACAGTTTGAGTTAGGCGTTCAAATTGCAAAAGCGGGACTTGTTCCGATTATAGAACCTGAGGTAGATATAAAATCGGCAGATAAAGCAGAATGCGAAGCTCTGTTAAAAAAAGAATTGGAAGAACACCTTAAAGCCCTACCCAAGGATTTACTTGTTATGTTTAAGCTTTCAATTCCTACACAAGCAAATCTTTATGAAGAATTTACAAAACATCCGCAGGTGGTACGGGTTGTAGCTCTTTCGGGCGGTTATGCGCGTGAAGAAGCAAATATGCTTTTAGCGAAAAACCGCGGTATTATTGCAAGTTTTTCCAGAGCACTTGCAGAGGGTTTATACGCGAAACAAAGCGATGAAGAATTTGCCGCTGTGTTGGGTGCTACGATAAAAGGAATTTATGAAGCGTCTATCACATAAGGTAAAATAATGTAAAAGGGGTGCTTATACCCCTTTATTCAGTTATTATATTTGAGGAATTTATGAAAAATAAAATTAGCCTTTTAGGTTGTGTATTTATTGCGGTTTTTTTGTTTTCAGGATGTTTTGATATTTATCAAAATATTTCACAGGGTAAAAACAATACCGTAGATGTGTATACACAAATAACAGTATCAAAAATGCTGATGCAATCGGCGGCGAAAATGCCGAATGAAACCGGCAGCAATACTGATAGTGATAAATTTGACGATAAATTTTTTGATGAGATTCTTAATGAACTGCCGGCTGTTGCCGTTGAATGTAAAAAGATAAATTCATCGTCGGATTTCGGTATATGTTATAAAATGCCGCTTGATTATAAAAAACCGGAAATTAAAGCATTACAAAACGATAAAAACGCCTTGTTTTTTCCTTCTATCGAAAACGGTGAAATACGCATAAAAGCCGATTTTTCGGATGGAAATATGTTAGAGAATAATAATGATGCAATGTTCTTCTTAAGTATGGCAAAATATCGGCTTACTATTGACAAAAAAGTTTGCCCGGCTCTTTCAAAAGCTGAAGTACTTTCAAAGACGGGTACTATGGCCGTAACGCTTACCGATGCGGGTAATGTATACCTAGTAGAAATTCCGGTTGCGGTTATGTATGATGGAGAAACTACGATAATTATTAAATAATACGGTGAATATTAAATCTAAGGTAAGCCGGCGGGTAAAACTTACCTCTAAAAACTGAAGTTTTTGATGTTCCCAATAGTATAAACAATATTGAACTGGAGGCTTTTATAATGAAAAAGACAAAAATAGTATGCACGATAGGTCCCGCATCGGAATCGGAACAGACTTTGAAAGAAATGTTTAAGGCAGGTCTCAATGTTTGCCGGTTAAATTTTTCTCATGGAACTCACGAAGAGCACAAAGTAAAAATAGACAGAATAAAAAAAGTGCGGGCTGAACTTAATTTGCCTATCTCAATTATGCTGGATACAAAAGGTCCTGAAATACGATTGGGAAATTTTGAAAAACCCGTTACTATTGAACAGGGGCAAGAATATATTTTAACCACACGGGACGTAACCGGAACCAATCAAATATGCAGTATCTCCTATAAAAATTTAACGAAAGATATAAAACTCAAAAATAGAATTTTAATTAACGACGGAATGTTAGAGCTTCACGTTATTGAAATTCTAAATGATACGGATATTGAATGTGTTGCCATTAATTCGGGAGTGTTAAGCAGTAAAAAAGGTGTAAATATTCCCGGCCTGCGGGTAAATATCCCATATATGAGCGAAAAGGATATTGCCGATATACAATTTGCCGTAGAAAATGATTTGGATTTTATTGCAGCTTCATTTGTGCAAAATGCAGACGATGTTATGCAAATTAAAAATATCCTTGATAAATATGACAGTAAAATCGGCATTATTGCTAAAATTGAAAATCAAGAGGGTTTGGATAATATAGATTCGATTTTAGAAGTTGCGGACGGTTTAATGGTTGCACGCGGAGATTTAGGGGTCGAAATTCCGCCGGAAAAAATTCCTCATGAACAAAAAAAACTGATACGTAAGGCAAACCTTGCAGGAAAACCGGTGATAACGGCAACACAAATGCTGGAATCGATGACGCACCATTTACGTCCAACCCGTGCCGAAGTTACCGATGTTGCAAATGCAATTTTGGACGGCACTTCAGCCGTTATGCTTTCCGGAGAAACCGCAGCAGGCGAATACCCTATCGAAACCGTTGCAATGATGAATTCCATAGCTATTACTACGGAGGCGACGCTTGATTACGAAAAACTATTTGCAGAAAATGTTTCTATTCATGAAACGACAATTACAAATGCTCTTTCCATGGCAACTTGTTCTACTGCTCTAGCTTTGGACGCAAATGTAATCATTACGGCATCGGCTTCGGGAATTACACCCCGAGCTCTTTCTAAATTTAAGCCGGCAATTCCGATTATTGCAATTACGCCTTCGGAGCGGGTTATGCGCAAACTTTCGCTGGAATGGGACGTATATCCGGTTCTTTCGCCTGCAATACAATCTACAGACAATATGTTTGACATTTGTTCAAAAATTGCGAAAGATGCCGGTTATGTAAAAGCCGGAGATTTGGCAATTTTAACGGCAGGCATTCCGATAGGCAAGGCAGGCTCAACAAACTTATTAAAAGTGCAAACGATAGAGTAAATGCAAAATTATTGAAACCTGCTTATATGTATGCACTTTCAGTAGTAAAAATACGGAAAGGAAAAACAAAAAGATAAAATAGATTTTCCATGCAGTTGACTTTTTTTTGGACAACAGGTATAATATGAGAATGATTTTCCCATTAAAAGAACTTATCGAATTTGATGATAATATTTATGAAATTACCTGTGCTTCTACTAGAAGAGCTTATCAGCTTGCGAAGATTCAAGACCCTAATTCAGACGAGAAAGGCAGCGATAAAATGGTTTCTTTGGGGGCAAGGCAAATTTTTACCGGTGAAGTCGATTACCAAATTGAATATAACTAATGCGGTTTTGAGTTTACTTGCCGTTTTAGCATAAAATTGCCGGTATAAAATTGCAGAAAGTTTTGCCGATACCTGTTCTTGTTTTTTTTGGGGCAACTGCCTCAGGAAAAACGGGCATAGCATCTGAAATATTTTCTTATACGCATTCAAAAGACTTCTCAAATAAGGGAACTGCGTCGGCTCTCTCCGGTTGTGCCGAAATTATCAGTGCGGATTCCGTGCAGGTATATAAACATTTAAAAATCGGTTCCGCCAGCCCCTCTGCTGAGATTTTGGAAGATTTGCCGCATCATTTAGTTGCGATTAAAGACCCAAAAGAAGAATTTTCGGCAGCAGACTTTGTTGAGAGAGCGGATATTTTATGCAGACAAATTTGGGAGCGGCATAAACTGCCTGTTTTGCTGGGCGGCACGGCATTTTTTTTAAAAAATTTTATATATGGACTTCCCATAACGCCTAAAGCCGACCCTGCCGTCCGGCAAACCTTGCAGCAAAGGGCAGAAAAAGAAGGTATTATGCCCCTTTTTGAAGAACTTAAAAAAGTAGATGCCGAGACGGCAAAGCGGCTCCATCCGAATGATGCGTACAGAATTATACGGGCGTTGGAGATTTATATTACTTCCGGCAGTGCTTTGAGCGGTTTTCATCTGCCCGGCACATACCGTAAAAACTATGATTTTTTTGTTATCAGCATTGACCGTCCGCGTGAAATTTTGTACAAACGGATTGAACAAAGGGTTGACGAAATGATGGCGGAGGGTCTTAAAACTGAAGTTGAAAATCTTTTTAAAGCGGGTTATACAAGTGAAGACCCTGCGTTAAAAGCCATAGGATACCGCGAATTTTTTTCTGAAGACCATAGGTTTAAACACGACGGGGATTTCTTCCAAATTACAAATTCAATAAAAAAAAATACAAAACATTATGCCAAGCGGCAGGAAACTTTTTTTAAAGCTATGCAGAATGTTCACCATTACAATATCGATCAAGAGGGCAGTCTTTTACGGCTGTATACGGATATTCTAGAATTTTACAAAAGATATTTTTAAAGAATTGTAATTTTCCGCTTAGACTTCAGAGTCTTCGGACTCCGGCTCTTCGGCTGGGGGTTCTTGCGGTTCCGCTTTGGGTTTGCTTTTTGTCCGCCTTACAGTGAACGTTTTCGGCTTTTTTCGGTAATTGAGAATATAAAAAAATAGCTGTAAGAATAAGGTAACGGCTATCGTTGCGCCTATCACGGCAGGCGAAATAAGGAGTCTTTTTAAAACATACAATAAATCCGCTATGTTCATATTGCTTTTATCGGTAAAATTTTGAAAAAAAATGAATAAAATGCTAAAAGAAACTTGACTTTTAGTGAAAAGAGGCTTAAAATAAGGGTATGAAATTTAAAGATGCATTAAAACCTGATTCTGTGGATTTACGGAATGTTGTTACTCCTGCAACAATTAATTTGCATTTAAAGGGTACAACAAAAGAAGCTATTATTGACGAGTTACTTGAAACGCTGGTAAAAGCGGGAAAAGTAAAGGATAAGGTTGCTACAAAGGCTTGCGTTTTGGATAGAGAACGAAAAATGTCAACAGGAATGAAGCATGGTATAGCAATTCCGCACGGTAAAACGGATTCCGTCGATGATTTGGTTGCCTGTATCGGTATTGCCGATACGCCGGTTGATTTTGATTCTCTTGACCAAGAACCTGCGCGTATTTTTATTATGACTTTGTCGCCGCTTGATAAAACGGGGCCGCATTTGCAATTTCTTGCACAAATCAGCCTCTTGTTTAAAAGTGCTGAAAAACGCGAACAGCTTTTAAAAGCTTCTACGCCTGAAGCTGTTATCAAACTGTTGACTGAAAGCGAAGAATAAGTAATTATACTTGCGCAAACCGAAAAATTTGACGGTTTGTGCAAGTATAGATTATTCTCAGTGCAGCCGATATTGATGTTATGGCTAATAAAGAAAGTAATTTTTTTCAAAAAATTTTAAATTTATTTATTTCCTCAGATACTCCGGAGAATATTAAAAAACGGAAACTGAAAACCATTGCCAAAACTATAGCAAAAACCCGATACAGCCGCTGGTATAAGGCAAGCAGTCAGGAAGTTTTACCGGCAATGGCTCAGTTTTTTTATTCTATCTATAAGGTTGTAGGACCTGCAAGACCTTTGCTGGCAGGTGCCGTTTCTTCAAAGGTGTTAAAAAATATTACGGTTGAAAATTCTCTTTCGGCTAATCAAAAAAAACTTGCCGAGGGGTTTTCGGAAGATGCTATTGCCAAGCGGGCGGCTCAAAGCACTAATGCAGGAGAATTGGCGGAAAAAATTAAGCAGGAGTTGCAGCTTTTTATAGGCGAATTCGATGCCGCCCAAACCCAAAAAACCGACGCTGTTTATGAGCATCTTGACGGGTTTATTCATTTTGTTTTATTTGACTATTATTTTTTACTTAAAAAATTTGATTCGGGAATGGTTGAAAATAATCCGAATTATCAACCGCATTTTCAAGCGATACGCGGAGAATATATTGCCGAAGATTTAAAAGATTTTGCAAGCGTTTTATATCAGTTAAACCTTGATGCCGATTGGCCTGCTATTTTTAAAATAATAAAAACATATAAAAATATTCAGCCGGTTCATGAAGGACAGTGGAAAAAACTTTTAACAGCTCTTAATGATATGCGCCGTTCCGGAATTATAAACTATATGATTCAACACATTACCGAAAATGTTTTATATCAGGCTGAAGTTACAACTTTTGTAGAAAAAGTAACGGATTCTTATATTTCCAATTTAAGAACCGTAACGCAGACGGCTATAAATAAAATTATCGACGACCAAAAATCGTCTAAAGTTGCAGTGTTGATAAGCAGGATTTTCGGAGATAAAATCGTTTCAGGTATGAAAAATTATACACTTGATGCCCATGCCGTATTTGTGCGGAAAGGTCTTACGGGTTTTGTTCATGCAGAAGAAATGAGCTATTTAAAATCCTTTTTAATTGAATATGTAAAAACCGATATCCGAGCTCTTTGCGATTTATTTTTAGTGCGGGGAAATTGGGGCGGTTTTGCAGGAACTACGGCGGAATATTCGGAAAGTTTTCATGCAATAATGCAGATTGCCGCCAAAACGGTAGAATTTGACGAAAAACTTTCTGAGGCTTCGGATTTAGGCGTTAAATTTAGAACTTTACTTTCCCGCATGGAAAGAGAAAAAGAAGCGGGAAGACAGGCTGCAAAACTATTGGGTGAAGTAAACGAAACTGCTTTAAAGTTAATTAATATTTCGTTAAAGCATATAATTATTATAGGGAATAACTTTAAAAATATTATAGCCGACTATGATAAACCGCGCAGAGAGTTAATTCAAAACTGGAAAGAAATAGAACAGCATTCCGATAGACCGATACGCGAATGGCTTGTTGAAGCATATAAAAAAATATACGACTTTGTGTTGCTTATGCAGTTGTTTATTAAAAAATAGAATACTCCGTTTTTAAATTCCAGCGGATGATGCTGTACGTATAGAGAATCGCTAAATTTCGGTTTTTAAAGGAGAACCTTGCTTACCGGTTTTACTTAAGTTTACTCGCGATGCTTTTCATACATCCTTGCTCTATAAGGACGGAAAAATCCCTGATAGAAAGCCTAAAAACTCCATAGTTTTCCGATGCCTTTTTCACCTAATGCTTACAACTTAAAACATATTTAGACAAGTACCTTGAAAAAATAATAAAAAAGGTATATGATTGAGGGATATAAATTGGGAGGTTATCATGAAGAACTGTCATAAAATTCTCATTATTGCTTTTACATTTTTTGTTGTTTTGTTTTCGGCATGTAAATCAACGCCCGAAACAAAGCCGGACGTAAAACCGGTGCCTGAAAAAATTACGGAAAAAGAAAAGCCTCAGTCTGCTGAAGATTTGGAAAAAACCAAGCTTTTAGCGGAAATCGACGCGATTAAAAACGGCAGATTAAAGGATGCCAAAGAAAAGGCTGTAAGTCTTGAAGCCGATACGGTATATCCTGATAAATTCGCTGAAGCAGAAGAAACCGAAGCTGCCGCAGAAGACGATATTTCTGCCGAAAATTTAAAAGAAGCACTTGCCAAATACAATGAAGCTGCAGACCGCTATGAAATTCTTTCGAATTTAATGCAAGCCTCATTGCTGCGTAAAGAAATTGAAGAATTCGGCTTTGCACGTTTTGCGCCGGACGAATATGTTGAAGCAGAAAGGCTTTCGCTTAATACGCTTGAGCATTATGAGCTTGACTACAAAATGGCAAAAGAAACTTCGGAAGACGCTGTAAAATTGTATGAAAAAACGGCAAATAAGGGTTATTTTGAATTTGCAAAAACGGCAAAGGCTGTCGCAAAAGAATCCAAAGCCGATTGCGATTCAATTAAAGTTGCACGAAGCAGAACGGAAGATTATAATAATGCGGTTAGAATGTTTAATGCCGGAAAAGCTAAAGCGGAAGAGTCCGATTTTAGAGCAGCTTTCCATTCCTATAATAATTCCGCTGAAATGTTTAGAACCCTGTATACCGCTGTTTCTGCAAAGCGGGCTGAAGCGGAAGCTGCGATGCAGGAAGCAGCCCGTAAGCAGCAGGAGAGTTCAAATCTTGCACTAGAAGCCGATAAAGAGGCTCCTTTAACCGAAGCCGGAGAAGGTTTTTCTGAGGAGGAAATTCAGCTTGAAGATAAATCTTCAATACAAACCAATGAAGCTGTGGAAGATATTGAAAGCGATGAAGAGGAGCCGTCTGCCGAGATGCCCGATAATTCTGCGCCGAATGCCCTTACAAACGGGACAGAGGAAACAACGGACGAAAAAACAAACGATGGACAAACTGTTGAAGGAGGCAATCAATGAAAAAACTTGCAATTATTTTACTATTTTCTATAATTTTATCACCTATTTTTGCCGTATCTTATGATGATAACGAATATCAGCGTAAGAGCCGTGCATATACGGAACTGGCAAATAAGGCTTATGATGAAGGTGATTATGAAGCAGCCATAGAATATGCAAAACTTGCAGAAGATTATGCACAGCAGTCGGCTGATTTTATTCAGCGAATGCTTGCTAGAACGGAAGCCGAGCAGGAAATGAATAAGGCAAGGACACGTTTTACTTGGGCAAAACAAAATCAGGCGGAAGAAAAATATCCTGAAGAATATGCTTCTGCAGAAACAGCTTTAACGGCAGGAAGTATTGCTTTTGATAATGAAAACTATGACATTGCCGTTGTTTGTGCTCACAAGGTACTTGAGGCTTTGTCTTCGGTTAAAGGCGATGAAACGCAATCTATAGGAGATTCTATGCTTGCAGAACTTCCTGCCGAATATAAAATACGCACATGGCGGGGCGAAAGGGATTGTCTTTGGAACATAGCTGCAAAACAAGAAATTTACGGCAACCCTTTTATGTGGAAAAAACTGTATGATGCAAATAAAGATAAACTGCCGGATCCTAAAAATCCTAACTGGGTTGAACCGGGAATTATATTAACGATACCGAGCATCAGAGGTGAAAAAAGGATGGGACTGTACGACCATTCAAAAACCTATAAGTCGCTTCCTAAACATAAAAAATAATAATCGGGCATCTTTAAAAAGATCTAATACAGTTTTTTATAGATGCCCAATCGTTTTTTAAGAGCTTTTGCAGAGCTTACACCTCTTTTTGCAGTAAAGCTATTTTATAGCATCTGCTGATTTTATACTTTTTTTCGTAACGTTTGCCGCGGCACTTGACAAATTAGCGTTTTAAAGCTATTCTCTTTTGCGTATGCCGAAAAAAAACGAAGCGGCAAAAAATAAACCTGCGGCAAAATCTAAAAAAGCTGCAACGAAAAAACCGCCCGCTAAAAAATCAACAAGAAAAAAAAACTCAAAAAAACCGCTATTTAATTATACCGGAGCAGCTGCGGGACTTTTTGCCGTCTGTATAATTTTAATTGCGGTGTTCTTTTATATAAACCCCTCTATCGAACGTAGCAAACGTAAGGAAGAGAAAACTCCAGAGATTACTATCACGCCTTATAAAGAGGCGGCGGAAAAACCTGTTGAGCCAAAAAAAACGGAACCGGCTCATAAGCCCATAAATAAACCGGAAAATAAAATCGAGCCCGAAACTGCACCCCGTCATCACTCTGAATCTAAACAGCAAAACCAAAAAACTCCTAAAAAACCGGAAAATGCCGAAACGGCAAATAATACGAACGGCACCGCTCCATCGAATGAGCTTGCCTCAAACACACCTATAAAAGATTTACCGGAGCTTCCCGAAAAGGGCTGCTTGATTTTTGTTTTTGACGATGCCGGACATAATTTAGAACAGCTCCAACTGTTTTTGGACTTACCGTTTCCGTGCACTATTGCCGTATTGCCTCGTCTTGCAAAATCTGCGGAAGCTGCAAAAAGAATCCGCTCTGCCGGTAAAGAAGTTATTTTGCATCAGCCTATGCAATCGATAAATTTAGAACTCAACCCGGGGTCCGGTTCAGTTCAGCCCGGTATGACGGCAGAAGAAATCCGCAATATTATTTCCGCAAATATTGAAGAGATTGCACCTATTGCCGGAATGAATAATCATGAGGGGTCTCTTATAACATCCGATGAAATTGCAATGCGTACCGTGCTGGAACTTTGCTGCGAAAAAGGACTTTATTTTTTAGATTCCCGTACAACTTCAAAAAGTGCCGTACCGGCTGCGGCAAAGTTTTTGAATATGCGGATTTGGGAAAGAGCCGTTTTTCTTGATAATGAAAAAACCCGGAGCAGCCTGCAACACCAAATTGCTGCGGGGCTTGAAATAGCATCAATTCAAGGAAGTGCAATTATGATAGGACATGTGTTTACTCCGGAGCTTGCAATTCTGCTTAAAGAAATGTATCCTGCTTTAATAGAAGAAGGCTATACATTTTCTACAATTTCAAAAATGAATAAGGAAAAATAAAATTATGAAAATACTTGGAATAGAAAGTTCTTGTGATGAAACCGCCGCCGCTGTTGTAGAAGACGGATATAAAATTTTAAGCAATATTGTTGCAACTCAAATTCCGTTTCATGAAATATATTGCGGCGTTGTACCCGAAATTGCAAGCCGCAAACATACCGAATGGATTTTACCTACGGTGAAGCACGCCTTGGATGAAGCAGGTTTAACGTTGAACGATATAGACGGAATCGCCGCGACAAACCGTCCCGGTCTTATGGGGTCGCTTTTGGTGGGCTTAACCTTCGGCAAAACGTTGGCATGGGCTTCAAAGAAACCTTTTATTGCCGTAAATCACATGCTGGGACATTTATACGCAAGCCATCTGGAGCATAAAATAGAATACCCATATCTTGGACTTTTGGTTTCGGGAGGGCATTCGATTATTTGCAAAGTAAATAATTTTGATGACATAGAGGTCTTAGGCACTACAATAGATGACGCTCCGGGAGAAGCCTTTGATAAGGTTGCAAAATTTTACAACTTAGGCTACCCGGGCGGCGCGGTAATAGACAGACTTGCACAAAACGGAAATGCAAAAGCTGCAAACTTTCCCATGCCCATAATTCACAAAGAAGGGCATAAATACGACGTTTCATATTCCGGATTAAAAACAGCGGTTATCAATCAACTCGACCGTTTTTGGAATAATGAATATGAAAAAACAAAAGAAAATATTGCAGCGGCTTTTCAAATCCGTGCAGTAAAAATTTTGCTCCGGCCGCTTTTGGATGCTGCAGCGGATACCGGTTTAAAAACAATAGTTGCAGGCGGCGGTGTTGCCGCTAATTCTTTGCTAAGAGCCAAACTTGCAGAACATAAAGATCTAAAATGTATATTCCCATCGCTTAAATATTGTACCGATAATGCTGCAATGATTGCCGGTTTGGGATATCACTTTTTACAACGGGGGGATAGAAGCCCTTTCAGCATCGAAGCCTCTCCTAGAGTAGAGGGTTTTAGCAAAAAAGGCAAGCGGTAAAAATAACCGCATAGTCCGGGGGAACATAAATGGATTTAATGGAAAAATTTTATTCGGATGCGTCAAAACTGGTTAAAAACTGTCCGCCTGAAAAATTTAATGAAGAACTTTCCGCTTTATTTTGCAGGGCGGTTCTTACCTGTGATAAAAGAGCCGCAGTTTTAGCAAATGACCTTGCCTGCTGCCGCCTTAATTTTGTGCCGGAGGTGAACGGTACGGACAAAAAAGAACAAATGGAAACTGTGGAATGGCTGTATAAAATTTTTGCACTGTTGACAGGAAAGTTTCAAAAAGATATGGACTTTACCGCAGACGACTGGGCACAAATAAATATCACCGTTTCGGCAGCAGCATACGAACTCGATATAGAATTACTTAATTCTATTATGTCCGTAATTGTAGAAAGAAAAAAAATTTAATATTATAACTTTATTGGCACTCAGCATCGGTATAAAAGATATAATTCAACCCCCAATATGTAAGCGGGGCTGAATTATAAATTAAGAATTTCTAAAGTTCATTTAAAGAATGAATCATTTTAAACATATCTGAAAAACCTGTTAAATCAATCACAGTTTTTACAACTTCAGAGGGGTTTAGAATATAAAGTTTATGCCCCCACGATTCTTCACCGTCCGTATTGGCAGACATTAATACGCCCAGCCCTGACGACGACATATTCGTTACCTTGGACAAATCTAAAACCAAATCCTTTTCCTCAATAGCTGCATAAATTTTCTTTTCAAAATCTCCGTATGTGTAAAAATTTACGGTACCGTCAACTTCCAAGACCGTATAGTCAGGGGTCTTGGTTTCATTAATAATTAAATTGTTCATAAAGCTCTCCCTATATATGTTTAAATACAAGTATTGTTACGTCGTCTTCAATTTCGCGTGATATAAAATCAAGCAAGCTGCTATAAACCGCGTCTGCAATTTCTTTTGAGGATTTATTTTTATTTGCAGCAAGAATACGCCCTACTCTATCGTTTCCATATCTGTCGCCTTTTAAGTTTGCAGATTCCAGCAAACCGTCGGTAGTAAATACGATCGCGTCGTTTCTATTCATCGTAATCTTTCGCACCTTTAAAAACGGACGAATATTTTTTATAAAGCCTAAAACTCTACCTTCTCCCTGTATTTCAATAATATTTTTATATGAATCAATATACATCGACATTAAAGGAATACCGCAGTTAAGATAATAAATTGTAGTTGTCTTAAAGTCGATTATCCCAAAAAGACCTGCAAAAAAAGAACCGCGGGGTAAACTTTCTTTTATAAAACTATTTAATTTGATAACAAGCTCTTTAAAATCAGGTATCTCGGATAAATATGTATGTAATACCGATTTTAAAATAATCATAGACATACTTGCACTTAATCCCTTGCCGGCAACATCTCCTATAAGGAAAAAATATCGGTCTTCAGACAGTTTTATAAAATCTATAAAATCGCCGCCCAGCTGATGTGCCGAATAAGAAACCGAAGCGACCTCAATAGATTTCTTTTCTACTTTATCCATATTTTTTTGAATTGAACCTATTATCTGGTCGGACATTTCAATTTCGCGGTCAACCGTAAGAATAATATCCTCTTTTGCTATATTACGAAGATAATATATAACTAAAAAGAAATATGAATATAAATTTATTAAAACATTATAGTCATAAGCCGTATATTCTTCCTTTTTCCGTTTTTCGCCGATACCGATAACGCCTATTAATTTTTGACTTTCGCGCACAAATATCAGAACTTCCGAAGCAGTGCTATTCATCATTCCAACTATATCACTTCGTATTACGGCAAATTCGGTATTTGTCAAAATTTCCGACTTCATAACAACAGTGATATTTCTTTTTAAAAGCTGTTCAAACACAGGAGCCGTTGCTTCAAACGTTGCAGTTGTACCGAACGTAGAATATACCGGCTCAAGAATATCTCTTTCACTTGTAATTAAAACGTCCATACCGCACGCCTTTAAGTGATCAAGCAGTATTTCTGTAAAACTGTTTAAAACGGTTTCGCGCCCCAAGCTGTAATCTATTTTTTGTAATTCGGTCTCGATTGCTTTTGCGTATTCCGAAGTATCGCCTAAAAACCATTTTAGTTTTTGAGCGATGATATTTCGTATTACGAGAAATGTAAAACCGCACATAACAAGTAAAATAATTTGAAGCGTTATATTCCGTACCAACGTTAAAATTAATGACGCTCCATAACCTGCAATTACGGCAAAAAGTAAAATAAAGACCAAAAACCGCAAGAGTGCAAACAGAAGCTGCTTTTTATCATAAACGACCGAAACCGAAAAAGCATAGGTTGTCAATAAACATAAAAATACATAACCTGCCGGTAAAATTGCAATAACCCATTTAAACATTACGGCGGCATAAATACCGATTATCCAGATAACAATAGCAGAAAATAATGCAAACGAAAAGAGCAGAATTTGCTGTTTATAAATTTTACTTTTTTCTCTGGAGGCTTTGATAAGTGAAATAATAAGTGCCAAAATCGGCGTACCGACAAGAACAATGCTGCCGTAAACTCTTTGCGCCGGCTGCCCCAGTACTGATTGAGCGTAAAATCTAAACCCGGTAAGAGCGTCCCAAGATAACCCTCTAAAAAACAAAAATAATATTGCCAATGCAGCCAGATGTATAGCTGCATTAAAAACGGTGAATGTAATATGCCGGACTTTTTCAAAATACGGAATTCGTATCGTCATATCCAAAAGAAAAAATGAGGTTACCGAAAGTCCCGCCAAAAAAATCATAGATAAATTTGCACTCAAATTAGGAATATCATGGTACAAAATTACTATCGTTATAAAAAAAAGAAAAATTGAAGCTGTTGCGCTTATCAAAACTTTCGACAAACTTTTTGCAAACGGGGCTTTTACGATAATTACATTTATCGTTAATATCAGCAAAACCGCCACAAAAAAGAATAGAAAAATAACCAGTCCCATTTTTACTCCTTAATCTTTACGCATAGCATTGTAATGTCATCGCGTAATTTGTTGTTTCCCGAATACGAAAAAACAAGATTTGCCGTTTTATCCAAAATCTCATTAGCATCAAAAGAGGCAAAAGATTTTATAGAATCCAAATACACCTCATTATCACCTAATTCCACACCGTCTGCATTCATTGTTTCGGGTACACCGTCAGTTGCCATAAAGACAATATCGCCTCGATACAGTTTACGTTCTTCGACACCGATATCTTCCAAATCAATAATACCTACAATACTGCACGTTGAATCCAGCGATTTTACTTTATACCCATAAGGAGATTCCGTCAAAATCATAGGATTTTCCATTGAGGCATTTACATATTTTAAGGTCATTTTTTCGGTATCTATCAAACCTAAAAACAAAACAGTATATTTATCCATTAAATTCATACGTTTAATAGCCGTATCAATAGCAATAATAAGACCTGCAAGATTTTCTTTATCTTTTGCAATTTTAATGGTATTAACTACAACGCCCATAACCAGTGCCGCTGCAAGACCTTTGCCCGAAACATCTCCCAAAACCAATAGCGTTTTAGTATCGCTGATTTTAATTACGTCATAATAATCTCCGGAAACATTTACAAGCGGTTTAAAATAGGAAGCAATATCAAGCACCGAAGTTTCCGGCATTTTTTGAGGTAAAAAGGCCCGCTGTGTATCGGCAACCATATCCCATTCTTGCGTTAATTGCGAAAGATACAGCAGTTTCTCCAAAGTCACGGCTCTATTTTCATAATTTGCAAATTCGGAAAACATGGTGCCGAAAATTTCAGGTTCAATTTCGTTTAAGTATCTGCAAATAATAAAAAAATGTAAATCTTCCAAGATGACGGCTGCAATACGGGCATGCTTTTGTTTACAAATTTTTAAATCGGGATTAAAAAAATACATTCCGGTGTTTAAATCTTTTGAGCAATCTTGCAGCAGTTTAAACGTTTCGGGCATTGATACAAAGCGTGCAGTACTATTATACACAACGGTATTTTCTTTTGCATTTATAATCATCACGGAACAATCCCCCAGATATTCCAGTTCATTGTGAAGAGTGTCTATTAAATTCTCATCGGTATAACAAAATCTGAGGTTTTTTAAAAAATCTGCAAAAATCTTCGTTTTGGAACGCCCATATTCGATATTTTCTATTCTCTTTGAAAAAATCTTAATTAATGCTCCGGTAAAAATGCTCACAATTACGAACACGAACGTCCCTATAAAAAAACGGTGTGTTTGAGTCATTTCCGGAACTTTGGATAGACGGCTTAACGCAAGCGTCATATCGCTGGCGGAATAAAATTTTCCTAAAAATAAGAACCGCGGGCTTACAAATATCAAAAAGAGAGCAAAAACACCGCTCATACCGATACTTATAAGAATATTTGAAAGTATTTTACGTAATTTTATCATCTAAAACTCTCCAGCATATATCATATTTTATCATAAATGTAAAGAAAAATAAAGTATTCAATGAAAAATATATTAACATACTCCGATGCAGAGCGTACGTTGCGCAGCAACAGGGTATTAAACCATCCGCACGAATAAAAGCATTTTTAGCATACTTTAGATAAAAGTTGTTTATACTCTTTACAAATTTTAAAAAACGCATTAGAATGCTGTCCTATACTTATGGAAGCAGAAAATACGGAATTCCTTACAAAGCAAATAATTACGTACTTGGGGAATAAAAGACGTTTAATTAAAAATATAGAAATCGAAGTCGAAAAAATAAAAAAAGCTTTTAACGGTAACAGCCTTGTATGCGCCGATTTGTTTTCCGGCTCCGGTATTGTTTCCAGAATGTTAAAACGGCACAGCAAAAAACTTATAGTAAATGACATTGAATCGTATGCCGCTTTACTGAGTGCTTGCTATCTTACAAACAAAGACGATTACCCCAAAGAAAAATGCAGTGCTTACCGGAAAATGATTGAACAGCATTGTAACGAGCATAAAATATGCGGAATTATCTCAAATAATTATGCGCCTGAAGACGATAATAATATTCAACAGAATGAAAGAGTTTTTTATACGCATGAAAACGCAATGCGCATTGATACATACAGAAAATTAATTGATGAAATAGTCAAAGAAGACTCCTTAAAAAAATATTTTCTTGCTCCGCTGATTACCGAGGCATCCATTCATACAAATACGAGCGGAGTATTTAAAGGCTTTTATAAGGATAAAAAAACGGGACGCGGTTGTTTCGGTGCAAACGGGAAAAATGCTCTTACCAGAATATTGGGAAAAATAGAATTAAAGGAACCTGTTTTTAGCAATTTTAATTCTGAAGTATGTATTTACCAAAAAGATGCAGTGCAATTAGCGCACGAGATTTCAAATATTGACATTGCATATCTCGACCCGCCGTATAATGCGCATCCGTACGGTTCCAATTATTTTATGCTCAATTTAATTATAAAAAATAAACTTGATGTCGAAATAAGTAAGGTTTCGGGTATTACCCAAGACTGGCTCCGTTCCGATTTTAACAAAAAAAATTCCGCACTAAAATCTCTGGAAAAAATAATTGCCGCTCTTGACTCAAAATATATAATTATTTCTTATAATTCTGAAGGTTTAATTTCATTTGAGGAAATGTCGGAAATGTTAAAAAAATACGGCAATATAAAAATTAAAGAAATTACATATAATACATTTAGAGGGAGTAGAAATTTAAATAACCGCAAAATACATGTTTGGGAATATTTATTTATTTTGAAAAAATATATGTAACCTTACTAATCTCTCAATCAATGCAGACTATTTGTTTCAACTTTGTTTTAAGCACGTCTAAACCGCTTCCCGTTTTTACCGAAATTTCGACGGCTTCGGGATATTGAAGTTTAAAGCTGAGAATTTCTCCCATATCAAAAGCCTTATCAATTTTATTTATTGCAATTATTACGGGTTTATTAGAACAGCCCAATTCGTTTAAAATTGAATTTGTTACGGCAAAACATTCCCGCATTGCCGGATGCGAGGCATCACAGACAATGAGTAAAAAATCTGCGATAACAGCTTCTTCCAATGTCGAGCGGAAAGAATCTATCAGCTGATGCGGCAAATTACTGACAAAGCCTACGGTATCGGTAAGCAAAAAACTTACGCTTTCAGCCTCTGTTTGAAAAAAGATTTTTCTAGTTTCCGCATCGAGCGTAGCAAATAATGTATCTTCGGTAAAAATCTCGGTTCCAGAAAGTTTTTTTAATAATGAAGATTTTCCCGCATTGGTATATCCGACAATAGCACCTACCTTTTTACCGCCGTTCATTCGGTTCTTACGTTGAACGTCCCGTTGGGTTTTAACCTTTTCAACTTCTTTTTTTAATTTTGAAATATTGCTGCGCAGTTTTCTTTTATCGAGTTCCAATTTTTTTTCACCGGCACCGCGGGAACCCTTTACCCCTCCACGTTGTTGTGCCATTCCCTCCCAGCGTCTGGAAAGGCGGGGCATTGAATATTCAAGCCCTGCAAGTTTAGCTTGCAGAACCGCTTCATGGGTTTTTGCTCTATCCGCAAAAATTGTAATAATAACTTCACGGCGATCTATAACACAGAGATTTAAAAATGTTTCAAGGTTACGCTGTACGCCGGGAGATAAATCGCTGTTAAAAATAATTATTTCGGCATCCAGAGCATGAGCGGTTTCTGCAATTTTTTCAAGCTGACCTGAGCCTACGAGAGTTGCCGGATTAGGCGAAGCAATTTTAAACCGCATTATAAAAACAGGTTCTATAAAAATATTTTTTGTCAAACTGCATAATTCATCTTCTTCTATATGCCGCAGTGCTTCAATCTTTTTTCCGTTTGTTTTCGATACTAACGAATTATTTTTTTTCATATCGAAATAAATGTCGGTAAAAATAAGCAGTGCTTTTTTCTTCTTAATTTTTAAATCGTACAAAATCTTCTCCTATAAAAATATTTTGCAGGAAACATCAGTTTCCGAAAAATATTTTTTCACGCAGTTTTGCTTTTGCAAAACTGCATACAATACGCGACGTTTGCCGATGAGGCAAACTCGCCGGCTAAACAGAGAGGCGCCATTTGTGCCGAACTGTTTAGCTCTTCTCCTATAGATAATATTGGATATGCTTATTATATCTTGCGATACATAATTTTACAACTATTGAACATTATTCACATTATCCTCATTGTATTGCAAAATACATTTAATTATGCTATAATTTTACATTATGGAAGATATTAAAATTACGTGGCAGAAAATTATTGCCGAAAACTTAAACAAAATTAAACCTGCAGGCTGTGATGAAATTACTATTAATTCTATAAATATTGAAACACCGCCCAATCCTGAAATGGGAGACATTGCCTTTCCGCTTTTTGTATTTGCAAAAACTTTTAGAACTGCGCCGCCTAAAATTGCAGCAGACCTTTATTCACGCATTATAAATAATCCCGAACTAAAACAATTCGGTGAAGCGAAAGCGGCGGGACCTTATCTTAATATTTTTCTTCCTAAGAGCGATTTGGCTTCCAATGTTTTAAATAAAATTTTAACCGAAAAAGAAAATTACGGCAAAACAAAAAGCCTTTCCGGTAAAAAAATAATGCTGGAATTTTCAGGTCCAAATACAAATAAACCCTTGCATTTGGGACATCTGAGAAATGATGCCGTCGGCGAGTGTATGTCACGCGTATTGAAATTCTGCGGTGCTGATGTTTTTAAGGTAAACATAATAAACGACCGTGGGGTGCATATTTGTAAATCTATGCTTGCATATCAAAAATTTGCAAACGGAACGACTCCCGAAAAAGAGGGTGTAAAATCAGACCACTTCGTCGGCGATATGTACGTTGCCTTCCACAAATATAGTCAAGAAAATCCTGAAAAAGCCGATGCCGAAGCAAAACAAATTCTTTTGGATTGGGAAGCCGGAACCAATCCTGAGCTTATGCAGTTGTGGAAAATGATGAATAAGTGGGCAATAGACGGCATCAGTGAAACCTATAAGAGAACGGGAGTTTCATTTGAAAAATTATATTTTGAAAGCGAAACGTACTTAAAAGGAAAAGACCAAGTTCTAAAAGGTTTAAAAGACGGCATTTTTTATAAAGAAGAAGACGGTTCGATTTGGATAGACCTTGCCCCCATAAACTTAGATAAAAAAGTTTTATTGCGCGGCGATGGAACTTCTCTTTATATAACGCAGGATATAGGAACTGCAATTTTACGCCACAACGACTGGGCATTTAATCAGATGATTTATGTCGTCGGAAACGAGCAGGAATATCATTTTAAAGTTTTATTCTATATTTTAAAACAACTTGGTTTTAAGTGGGCAGCCGATATGTATCATCTTTCTTACGGAATGGTAAATTTACCGGAAGGAAAAATGAAAAGCCGTGAGGGAACGGTTGTAGATGCTGATGATTTAATTGATTCGCTTCATGAAGAAGCCTTAAAAAAAATTACCGAAAACGGACGTGAAAAAGAAGTCGGGGATGTAAATGCCGTTGCTGAAAATATCGCCCTTGGTGCTTTGCATTATTTTCTTCTCCAAGTAAGTCCTAAAAAAGATATGCTCTTTAATCCGAAAGAATCTTTGTCGTTTACAGGCAATACGGGACCCTATCTTCAATATATGGGCGCGAGAATTTCTTCTATCTTGCGCAAAGCGGATTCATCTGAAGCAAAAGAGCTTTTAAAAAACGGAAACGTAAAACCGGAGCTGCTCTCGCACAAATCGGAATGGGAACTTTTAAAAACCCTTGAAGATTTTCCCAACCATGTCAATAGAGCCGGCGAGCGGAAAGACCCCAGTGTTTTAACTTCATATCTATATGAAGTATCAAAAGCATTCAGCCGTTTTTATCGAGATTGTCCGATTTTATCAGCAGGAGATGCCGATTTAAGCGTAACGCGTTTAAAATTGGCACAGGCAGCACAAATTGTGTTGCAAAATGCAATGAGGCTTACGGTTATTCCGTTTATGGAAGTTATGTAACATCATTGTCCGGATTAAATTTCCCAATAAGCTTTCCGATAAATTCATCAATCGCAGATTTTCTCAAAATCTAGGATTGACAAATTTCCGCCGTTTCGTAACGCTAGTGAGAAACGGCATACCTGATTAATCCATCTTGGAGGTTTTATGCGATTTTATCAAGTGTTTATTCGCTAAAGACATTCATATACATAATTGTATCGGTCAGTTCGGATGCTTCCTCTTTATCGTGCGTAACGTATATTGCAGTGTATCCGAGTGCTTTTTGTTTTTCGCGTAAATCTTTTCGGAGTTTTAACCGCAGGTCAGAATCCAATGCCGAAAGCGGTTCGTCAAAAAGAATAAGCGACGGATGTACTGCTAAACTGCGTGCCAAAGAGACCCGCTGTTTTTCTCCGCCCGAAAGAAAAGCTGTTTTGCGTTTTTCCAAACCTTCCAAATTAAAAGACTTCATTATAATATGCGCTTGCTTCCGCGCTTCTTTTTTATTCATTCCCTGCGAAACCAAACCGTAACCGATATTGTCTTCAACGCTTAGGTGCGGAAAAAGAGCATAATCTTGAAATACCATTCCGATTTTCCGCTTTCCGGCAGGCAGATTTGTTATGTTGTGCCCATCTAAAAATACAGAGCCAGAATCGGGCTGTAGAAGGCCTGCAATCATTTTTAAAATTGTTGTTTTTCCGCAACCTGACGGTCCAAGCAAAGCGAGGGCTTTTCCTTTTTCTAAATTAAAAGAAATAGAAATATTTTTTTCTCCGAATTTTTTTACTAAATTATCTACCGTCAAAAAAGCATTTGTGTCATTCATCTTTTAATAAAACTCCATCCTGTAAAAAAAATACAAATCCGGTTAATAGTGCTAAAATAACTGCAACTGCCGCAGATTCTGCGAAGCGGTATGAAGCGGAATAATCATATAATAGCAGCGGCAAATTTTGAAACTGCCTAATATTTAAAATTATTGGAAGAGAAGCGTCGCCGGCACTGATTGCAAATACAAATGCAAAAGCAGAAAAAATTCCGTGTTTGCATAATGGAAGCAGTGTGCGGAAAAACGCATCCTTTTTATTTACGGAAAATAAAAGAGCTGCATTAAAAATATTTTGCGGTATACGTAAAAGCGAAGTTTGTATTTGTGTCCACGCAAAAGGCCATGCCAATGCACTTTGTGCAAAAATGAGCATTGCAATACTTCCGTTCGGACGTAAAAGCATCCATCCGAATCCTAACATTACCGATGAAACGGCAAGCGGAAAATAAGGGACGGCAGCTGCGGTTTTTTTCAAATTTGAAAAAATTGTAAGATATGCAAAAAATAATGAAGTAATAAGCGTAACGGAGGCTGTGCAAAGCCCTGTCCAAATTGTTGTTTTTACACTTTTCCAAAACACGGATGAGTATAAAACTTTTTTCCATGCTTTTAACGAAATAAATTTATCAAAAACAGAAGTATAATTTACATTATAAACCGAGCGCAAAAAAATAGAAAAAAGAGGCGCAATTAAAAAAAGTAAAATAATAAAAATAGTAACCATAAATATTATTTTTTCCGCACAGCCTTTTAATTCCGTTCTTTTATTTTTTTGCTTTAAATTTTGATTTATGCCCTCAACTTTTTTTTGAATATTTGCATATACCATAATTACGGCACTTGCAATAATAATTTCGATAAGAGATATTTTTGCAGCAAGATTCATATTCAAACTTGCACGGGCAGTTTTGTAAAGTTCTACTTCAAGTGTTGTAATTCCTAAACCGCCGAAAAGCAAAACAATTATAAAACTGAAAAAACAAAAAAGAAAAATGAGTAAAAAAGAAGCCGCTATCGCATTCATCAATGCCGGTAGTGTGATTGTTTTAAATATTCTAAACTTTCCCGCACCTAAAAGAATAGCGGCATGTTCTTCATCTTCATTAAGGGTTCCCCAAACATCTGCAATAGTCCGCATTGCAATCGGAAAGTTATAAAATGCGTGAACCAAAATTACGCCTCGCATAGTAAATAAAAAACTTATTATGGGTTTATCGCTTTTAAAAAGCTGCTTTAATACAGAATTGATAATTCCGTTATTGCCGAAAAAAAGTATAAATGCAAGTGCAATTATTATTGCGGGTACGCATAGCGGGACACTTGAAAGTGCAAGCAAAAATTTTCTGCCCTTAAAGTTTTTTTTTGCACAAAAATATGCAGACGGTAACCCGATGCCGACAGCCAGTAATGCAGAAAAAAAAGCCTGTGTAACCGTAAAAAGCGTTATGCGTAAAATTCTAATGACGGCACCGGCCTTATCTTGAGTAAGCCCTCCGGTGATATGCGTAAAATCAAAACGGGAAGAAAATAGCGGAACAAAACTAAATACAAGCGGAACTAAAAAAGAAAGGGCGGTAATTATAAAAAGAATACCCGCCGCAGATAAAACAAAGCGCGGGAGGACTGCGGCAAGTATTTTCGATGATGAAAAATTATTTTTGTAAAACATCAAGCACTGCGTTTATATATCCGGTTTGGTCTTCCGAAGAGATACGCAAAATTTTTGAAGGTACCGGAACATCTTTATAAGACGAAGGCAGCTTCATTCCGTCAATTATAGGAAACATAAACTGAGTTTCGGGAATTAAACTTTGAGCATCTTCGGTTAGCATAAAATCAATGAATAGCTTTGCTTCCGCCGGCTGTTTTGTATATGAGGAGATACCCATTCCCTCAATATGAACAATATGCCCGTCCGAAAAAATAAGCGGCTGATACCTCGTCGTATTATCATATAAAATATGAGAAGCCAAACTGGAAGTATATGAAAAAGCAAAAGGAGCTTCTCCTGCGATGAATAAATCATAGCCGGCACTCCATTTGGGTGCCATTGTAAAAATATTATCCTTTAATTTTTTCCAATAGTCAAGATAGGCGGAACCGAAAACAGCACGTGTCCATGCAATAAGACCGAGACCCGGCGTACTTGTACGCGGGTCGAGAATTACAATCTTTCCTTTGTATTCAGGTTTTGTTAAATCGGTTAAATGCTGCGGTACGGGTAATTTTGAATTTGTATCGAACATAAAAGTAAAATAGCCGTAGTCGAACGGCGTTAAAAGCCAATCATCTGCAATCATTATGTCTTTTGAAATACGATTTGCATTTTTTGATTTATATGGAATAAGAATATTTGCTTTGCGTGCTGTTTCAAGCAAGTGATTGTCAATACCGATTAAAACATCGGCTTCCGTGTTTTTGCCTTCAATTACAGAGCGGTTTAATACGCCCTCTTTGCAAACAACATATTCAATACGGCAGCCTGTTTTTGCTGTAAACATTTCAGCTATTTTCGGACCCGGTCCGTAATCGGCTGCAAATGATTTTGTGGTATAAATGGTCAGTTTCTTTTCTGAAGATTCTTTTGCCCCGCCTGCAAACAGCTGGGCAAAACCAACAATTAAAAAAGTAAAAAATAAAATAGAGCGTAAATATTTCATAAGCTCCCTCCGCCGGTATTATCCGGATCAGGTATAGGACATCCATGCGGACATCCTTGCGGGTATGTTCTCAGCTAAAAAGCACCCCGGCAAAATGAGTATAGCATAACGGGATAAAAAAAACAAGAGCGTTGCTATTATAACATTGATTTTAGTTTTATAATGTGATACAATAGGGTCTCGTTAATTCAAGTATTACAAGACAGGAGTTCGGAATGGATATTAAATCTATTGTAAAAAATTTACACCCTTTGGAAATAAAGGTTTTAAAAAATTTTAAAATGGGGGAAACCCTTGATAGCGATAAACTTACGGAAAAATTGGAATACAAAGAAGGTCACGCTAATCAGGTTTTTTCGTGGCTTAAAATGAAAGCACTTATAACGGAAACAAACCGCACAACTCACATTTTTTTTGAACTCACCGAAACGGGAATTGATTTTGCAAAAAACGGAACGCCCGAACAGCGTATCTTAAATCTGCTGAAAGAAAAAGGCGGGCTAAAACTTCCTGAAATTGCCGCTATGCTTAAACTTGAAAATAAAGATGTAGGTTCCGCATTCGGCACCCTTTCAAAAGAGGGGGCGGTAAAGATGGACAGTGAAAAAAAAGCTGAGTTTGTTTCCGAACCCTCTTCCGGAAGATTGCAGCTTATTAATTCTTTATTAAAAAAAGGACTTTCAGCGCAAGACTATACCATTGCCGAAAGCGGATTAACTAAAGAAGAAATTGCAGCAATAAACACAATCGCAAAAAAACGCGGTGCAGGTGATAGCGCATTCAAAATAGTAGAGAGGGATTTTGTCGTATATACGTTTACCGAGAACGCTGCGGCTATTCAAAAAGAACTTGAAGATGCCGGTATTACCGGCGAAGAGACCGGACAGCTCACCGCCGAAAGCCTAAAAACCGGCAGCTGGAAGCATGAAACGTTCCGCAGTTACAATATCAACCTCCCTCCTGCGCGTATTATTTCGGGAAGGACAAATCCTTATTGCGACTTTCTTGAAAGCGTAAAAGATAAACTCGTCGGTTTGGGCTTTGAAGAATTTGACGGAGCTCTCGTCGAAACCGATTTTTGGAATTCAGATGCTTTATTTATGCCGCAGTTTCACGCAGCGCGCGATATTCATGATGTATATTATATAAAAAATCCGACACATGCGAAAAGCATAGAAGAACCTTTTCTATCCCGCGTTGCTGAAGCACATGAAACGGGCGGTAATACCGGAAGCCGAGGCTGGAATTATTCTTTTGATAAAAACTTTACAAAACGGCTTTTATTAAGAAGTCAGGGGACGGTACTTTCGGCACATCAATTGGCAAAGGCAAAAATACCCGGTAAATATTTCGGCATTGCAAGATGTTTTAGGTATGATAAAGTTGACGCTACGCATTTATCGGACTTTTACCAAACTGAAGGGATTGTGTTGGGCAATGAAGTAAACTTAAAAACACTCTTAGGAATTTTAAAAATGTTTGCTGTTGAAATTGCCGGAGCAACCGAAGTAAAATATGTAGGCGGTTATTTTCCCTTTACAGAACCGTCAATTGAAGTTCATATCAAGCATCCTATTTTGGGCTGGTTTGAACTAGGCGGTTCGGGTATTTTGCGGCCCGAAGTTTCGCGTACTATGGGAGTCGATGTCCCTGTTTTAGCGTGGGGCATCGGGATTGATAGAATGGCTTTAATGGCTTTAGGCTTAAACGACCTACGGGAATTATTCAGTTCGGATATTGAGGGTGTACGGCTTAGAAGATAATTTATTTTTAATGGGAGTCTCTAAAAACTTCGATTGTTTAGAGGCTTCCCTTAGATTTAACTTGCGATTGTCTTTTTAAACAATTTGCGTTAATATTTTGTTATAGGATAATATGAATAAGATAGAAGCACTCGGCAGTAGTCTGAAATTAAACGGAAAAACTTTTTGCAAAACAAATCCTCTTATAATTGCGGAAATAGGGACCGGACATAATGGAGACATTAACCGTGCAAAAACGTTAATTGACGCGGCTTATTCTTCAGGAGCAAATTCCGTTAAGTTTCAAATTGTATATGCAGATGAAATCCTTCATCCCAATACAGGTTATGTAAATCTCCCTACAGGTGCAATTCCGCTTTATAAACGCTTTAAGGAACTTGAAGTTCCTGCCGAATTTTATGCCGAACTTGCAGATTATACCCGCCGCAAAGACCTTTTGTTTTCAGCAACACCATTTGGAATACGTTCCGCAGACGAGCTTGCCAAACTTAAACCGGATTTTATAAAAATTGCTTCCCCCGAATTAAATTATATTCAACTTTTAAAATACTGTGCTGCAAAATCACTCCCGATGATTTTGTCTACAGGCGTTTCTCTTTTAGCAGATATAGAAAAAGCCGTCGGCGCTGTTCATTCCATAAATGAAAAACTGCCAATTGCACTTTTACACTGCATAACGGCATATCCCGCACCAGAGAGCGAGTACAATGTTTCTCTTATACGGAATTTAAATGCGATTTTTAATTTACCTATCGGTCTAAGCGACCATTCTATGGATGCAGTGTTAGTACCCGCATTAAGTTTAGCGTATGGATGTTTTATTATCGAAAAACATATTTGTCTTTCACGTAACGAAAACGGCTTAGATGATCCTGTTGCATTAGAACCGGATATGTTTAAACAAATGTGTCATGCACTAAAAAAATATTCAGAATATTCGCCGGATGAAATTATTAATGATTTGATAAAATTAAATTATTCGGCTAAAAAGATTAATGAAGTAATAGGCTTAGGTGAAAAAAAATTAAGCAGTGCCGAAAAAGAAAACTATGGGAGAACAAACCGTTCTATTCATTACATGAAAGACTTAAAAAAGAATTCCATAATTAAAAAAGACGACATTGCAATTTTACGTACTGAGAAAGTATTAACGGCAGGAGCACATCCTGAGATGTTTGACATCTTTGCCGGTGCTGTTTTGCAAAGAGATGTAACTTCAGGCAGCGGTACCGTTATAGAAGATCTTATTGCGCGAGGATAAATATGAGCAATAATTATTATGATAAAATAGGAAATATTTTGCACGATGCTCTTGCTTCCGATGAAGACCCTTTTGCAGCGGCAATGCAGCCTAAGGGTAACTACAGAAGAACTTCAATACATATTGAACGGCGGCCTCCTCCAAAAATAGATATTATGATAAAACGCGTTCCCGTTCCTCCGGAACTTGTAGAAGATTTTGCTATTTTAAATGTTTTACCGGGAGTTCCGTTAGAAGATTGTAAAAAAGCATGGAAACATTTAATAAAAAAACATCACCCCGATATTGTAAAAACAGAAAAAGCAAAACATAACGCCAATAAAATTATTTGTAGAATAAATAATGCATACCGCAAAATAGAAGTATGGTTTAAAGAGGGAAGAATATTAACAGAGAAAGAATTAAATTTATAAAGGCTTAAATATTTTGAAAAAGAATTGTATTGTTTTTAGTTTAATTATTTTCTCAATTATAAAACTTTATTCCGAAAATATAATTTATGAATTAGGTCCAAAAACGGATCAAATTGTTGTATTTACGGCATCTCGGGATGTAAATAATGAAGAGACATTTTCAACAACAATTTTACATAAACTTGCACAAAAACTCAATGCAGAAAAATTAAACGGAAAAGTAATAATTGCAATTACTGATAATGATGAACCTAATTTGCCAAAACCAATTCCCGCCGGCGGACATAAAAATACAAAAGATCTTATCGGTAAGATACACGAAAAAAAATATTCCGCAGTATTTATTTTATCAGACGGTGCCGTAAATACGGTTAAAATAACGGCAGGCTCCGGAAGAAGGACAAGCCCGGCATGGATGCTTTCAACTTTATTTACCCAGTTAAAAAAAGATAAAATAAATATTGAATTTAATCCGAATAATATAATTTTAAGACGATTAGGCTTTTTACCCGATAACAAAATATTAGCGGAATATTTAAATGAAGAAATCCCTGCAATCGAATTATCTACTAATATTGATATAACGGATTCCTTAATGGATATTGCAAATATGTATTCTCAAAACATACCTTATGAGTGGGATAAACATTATAATGTAAAAAAACTATTCGGCTATAGAATAATCAGTGAAAGAATTTTGACCATTGTAATGATTGCTGTAATTTTAATAGGTCTATTTTATATTTTTATGTTTAGTTTTTTATTCGGCAAAAAAAAAGAAAAACATATTAAAGACTTATTAAAACTCTGGAGCGTACCTATTTTATTCTTTATCATAAATCTAATTTCTTTTTATTTAAGCGAATATATTGTCTTGCTTATATTCCGATTGAGGTTCGGAACCGCAGATTTTATAAACGAACTTCCTCTCGCAGCGGTAATTTTTAAATTTGCTTTAGGTTTTATGATTAGCTCGATAATTTTATTATTAAATAAAAAAGTGAATTTACCGCAAAGTACATTTATATACGGATATTTAACCAGTTTAGTTTGCTTTTTAAATATTTTTATATTTTCGAGTTTTGATTTGTCTTTATCAATTTTATTTTTAGAAATTTATATTTTATCTGTTATATCATGCCAATTCAACAAAATATATTTTCAAATAATATTTTTACTTTTAAATATTGTAATCCTTTTATTTTATTTTTCACAAATATTTTTTAAACCGGATAATTTAATTGCGGCATTATTTTATGCAAATAATGCCGCTGCTTCTTTTTTTGTTACGCCTTATTATTTGATGGTTTCACGGCTTTTTATAAAAATACAAAAAGATAACCATAAATCTAAAATAACCGGCTTGATAATTCGTATTCTTATGGGATGCATTTCGGCATGCTGTCTTTTAATAATTCTTTTTCAAGTTTATTTTATACAGCAAAATAATAAAGAATTTTTTATAATATGTAAAATTGAAAATCAAAAAAAATCTGCCGAAGCGGTTGTAAATTCTAGAGTAATACCCGCTACGAAAGATGATTTAAAAATTATTGAAGAATTAAAAAATATAAATGAGAATAATTTTATTTCAGTTAAATATCAATTAAAAAATTATTTTGAAAGAAGTATCGGTGAAATTAAAGTTACCCCGCTTCTAAAAAGTACCATTATAAATATTTTAATAACGCGTGAAGACGGTTTTCCGATATATGAAGCCGACTCGGAATTTACAACGTCGGCTTCCGGTAATACAATAAGTTTTTTATCACCACTTAATACATCCGATGATTTTTCAATTAAATTCTCAGGAGAAAAAGATAATAAACTTTCGGTAAAAATAAATGCTTGGTTTTACGGTGAACTTCCGGAACTAAATTTAAAAAAATATTTTGAGGAAAACAAAAATAAAAAACTCATATTTCAAATAACCAAAACTTTTTCTTTAAAGCCTCAAGAAAAATACAATACGGAGAATTAACATGGAGAAGCAAAAAGTTTTTTTTCATGTTGACTTAGATGCTTTCTTTGCTTCAGTTGAACAATTAGATAATCCGCAATACCGCGGTCATCCGGTAATTGTTGGAGGCAATTCCAGAAGAGGTGTCGTTTCTACGTGTTCTTATGAAGCCAGAAAGTTTGGCGTTCATTCTGCGATGCCGATAATGCAGGCTCATAAACTCTGCCCTCATGGAATTTTTCTTAACGGAAGAATGCAACGTTATCATGAAAAATCGAAAGAGGTAATGACTATTTTTAATAACTTCACTCCGGATGTTATGCAAATATCCATAGACGAAGCATTTTTAAATATGACTGGAATGGAAATGATTTTCGGAGAGCCTCAAGAAGCAGCCATTGCATTAAAAAAAGAAGTAAAAGAAAAAACAGGCCTTACCGTTTCAATAGGGTGTGCTTCAAATAAATATATTGCGAAAATTGCTTCAGGGAAATCAAAACCTGATGGACTGTTTATTGTACCTGCAGGCGGCGAAAGTGAATTTATGAAATCGCTTGAGCTAAAGGATGTCTGGGGTATCGGAGAAAAAACACGCGAAAAACTTATCGCCTGCGGATTAAAGACAGTTACTCAAATAAGTAATGAGAGTGAAAAATTATTACGTTCAATGCTGGGAAATGCAGGAGGGACTTTTTTATATAAAGCCGTGCGCGGAGAAGTTACTGAGCTTTTTTCCGATGAAACAAAACAACATTCGATAAGTACTGAGCGTACTTTTGAGTATGATATATGTTCCCGCGAACAAATTGACGATGCTCTTTTCTTTTTATCTAATGAAATAATGTATCGGATTATAGATGAAAAAGTAAAAAGTAGAACCGTCGGTATTAAAATACGCTATGGAAATTTTACAACAGTTTCAATTCAAGAAACAGGCGAGATCATAAATGATTCGCACAATTTATATGAACGTGCAAAAAAAATATTTTATAAAAAATTTGATAATAAAACTTCTATTCGATTATTGGGAGTATCCGTTATGAATATTGAAAACAATTCACCGGAAGCACAGCTTGAATTATTTTGCAGCAAAGAAAAATTAAAAAAAAGAAAAATTGAAGAAACGATATATACGCTTACAAAAAAACAAGGTAAAAATATTTTAAAACCTGCGCGCCTTTTAAAAACCGGAAATGAGGACATTGAATGAAAAAAAAATTTATTGCATTTTTATTTTTTAATGTTTTCCTTATTTTATTTTCTGAAATTCCAGATACTACAAATGCAATAGATGAAACCGAAATTATTAAAAGCCGTACGGGAGAAAATAAAGCGGGGATATATTTTAAAAATATAGAACAGGATAAAGCTGTGCTTTTTTTAGACGGTTTCTGGGATGCAGAATTATTCGCCTCTGCAAGTTTTGAATTTTTTAAAGGTTATTCTAAAATAAATTCTTTCCAGCCTATTTTTAAACAAAAAGCAAATTTGTCATTATGGTTATTTTTAAATAAACAATTTTATTTTGACATTCTGTATAAAGATGATTATAAAAAAAGCGTTTTGGCTTTAGGTTATTTTGGAAAAGGCGAATCTTATATAAAACATATCCGTGCAGGAAACAGCGGAATTAAATTTCCGTCGAATTACGGCTTCATAAAAGCAGGCGGAGGAAATATAATTGCTCCCGGTATTATGGGTACATTTGCAGGAGAGAATTGGAACGCAGATATAATGCTCCGTTATGAAAGTGCTGAATATAATTCAAAAACCTTTTATGGAAAAAATGAAGTAATAAAAACAAAAATTGATATAAACAACTGGGCGAAAGCTCAATATTTTTATATCCCCGTCCACACCGATAATTTATACGGAAAAACTTTGCGCGTATTTGTAAAAGATTATTCAAATTCCGATTGGCGAGAATTACCGCCTGATGAATTTAGCATAAACCCAAGAGAACAAACACTTGCCTTAAAAAAAAGTTTCCCGAACGGTGCCGCTGTGGAATATTTTTTTTCACCAACTGAAGAGTCTGATGCAAATGAATTTTTATCCGGCGTAAAAACATATTTTGATTCCGTTGAAGCATCCAGTTATTCAATAAAAACAGATATTACCAATTACAAAACGGATATTAACGGCAAAGGCTTCTTGTTATTAAAAGAAAAAGATTCTTTTTCACCTTTTGAAATCGCTTCGCGTTATAATATTTCAAAAAACAAAACTTATGATTTTATAAAACTCATTGAAGCGTCAAGCGAAAATGAAGCAAACGGTTTTGATATATATATAAATTCAAGCGAAATATTTACCGATAATTTTGAAAAAATAACATTTATTCAAACTTCGGCTAAAGACGAAGAATATAGTTTTAATAATCCAAAACAAATGTTTCCATTTGTCAATACTGACAAGGAAATATATATACCTAATACTTTAAACAATAAAGCGTCTTCAAAATTCATTTTATATGGAAATTATATTCCAGTTTCGGAATTTCTTTTAAATGAAAATACAATACCGGGAACTATTCATGTATATAAAAATAAAATAGAAATATTCAATTTTAATTACAATGAAAATACAAATATAATAACATTAGAACATGAAATTTTACCTAATGATCTAATTGAAATACAATGGCAAGAAGGAAAAACATATTCCGATTCCGGAACAATTAAATTTGCCGGAGGAATACATTGGCATCCGATAAAAGAACTTGATATATTTTTTGCCGGCGCAGGCGATTGGCAAATATCAAAGCAAAAGAAAGAACTATCGGACAGTTATAAATTTTCAAGCGGAATAAAGTTGGCAAAATATAATATTACAACCGGTTCCGAATTCGGGTTCGATGTAGTTGTAAATAAAAATGAAAAAATAAGAAAACAAAATTATATTTTTGATAATAAAACTTATTTCGATTACACGATAAATGATATAATCTATGAAAAAAATAATCAGCCGGTATTTTCAAATCCGCACATTTATATTGACGGCAATTTTAAAACTATATCGCAAAATAAAAGTATAAAAATTAATTCTAAAATGGAAACCTCTATAGATTTATGGAAAATAAATCTGGCTGGAACATTGTCTCTTCAAAATAAAAATGAAAGCAATACAAACCACAATAATGTTATAGAAAGCTATGGGCATTCGGTTATGATTCCCGTTTATTTTTTTAATGCGTCCGAATATTTTTTTATAAATCAAAATGAAGAAGTTTTGCGGCGGACGTGTATGCTCGGTTTTGAAAAATATGCAGCATTAAACTATTTGACGGCAATAGATTATAACAAAGAATTCACAAATCAAAAAATCCAAGCTGTTATTTCCCCGATAATTCCAAAGCAAGATTTTGGAATACTTTACAGTGCTATTAGCTTCTCGGTTAATCAAAAATATAAAACGCTTTATAATACATCCAATTTAGGCTACACTAAGGCATGGATAAAAAGTTTAATTGATATGTATTCTGAAGGGGTGAATAACGCTGAAAATAGAAATTCGGAATTAAAAATAATTTTTAATTTATTTTCGGACACTTCTGCATCTATAAAAAACACTAAGTTATTAGGATTTAATTTAGAGGGAATTGCTGCCGCAAAAATATATAATTCAAACAATCCTCAATGCGAAGAAGAAACTAAATTTTCAATTTCCATTCCGTTTGAAGTTAAAAATATTTTCTTTACTCCTATTTTTGAACGTAAAATAGTGAAACAAAAAACCGGAAGCGAAATGCAATATCAAAAAAAATATTCCGATGATATTCACTATTTATTTATTGGAATGGGTGAACAGTATTGGCTTTTTTCAAAACCGATATTTTATGACCTAATCGACAAAAGAATAAATAAACAGATACAATTAAATAATTTACATAACTATATGTTTTATAATTCTTACAGTTTAAATATTTCACGGCTTATCAGTACAACAATGAGCGATTTATATTTACCGCTCGAATTTAATACAAAATTCTCGCGAATTGTAAAATCGGAAAAATCATTTACTCAAGCCTCTAATATTTACTCATTAGATTTTTTGATAAAATATACCGCTTTAAATATTTCCGGAAAATACGGATATTTTAATTTATTTAATTGGTATGACCAAGATGAACTAAATAGAATATATAAATGGAATTTTTCTTTCGGAAAAGAATTTTTTAAATTCAAATTTAATTCTTTTCATAGTTTATATTATTTTTTTGGGGCACGAAGCCGTATAACATTTGAAAATGATTTTAATTGTACCGCAATAAAACTTAAAGAGTCAAAAATAAAATCTGAAGAATGGAAAGAAAAAATCAGTTTCAGCTTTGTTTCGGAAAGTAATTATTCTTTACCGCATTTAATTATTCAATCATTCAGCAAGATAAAATTGCTTGACAGCCGAGAAGAAAAATTTTCTATAGAATTATCGCAAAAAATAAATTCAAAAAAATTAAATTATACGCTTTCATTTAAACATTCTCAAATAACAAAAATAGGCGAACACGGTGAAATAAAATTATTTGCAGAATTTTCAGGATCTTCTACCGACAGGAATTCTTTTTTGTTAAATATTACGGCAGGTATTTCCGGTAAAGTTGAATACTAAACGAGCTGTCCAAAAATTATACATTATAATTTTTAAGGCAGCCCATTAATTAAAATTTAATCGAAATATTTTATCTCCATGTTTTTCCTGCAAATTTCGGTTTGCGTTTTTGTTCTTCGCTCATATCAAGACCAAGCGTCCCGCCCGGATTCATAATATTATTCGGGTCAAAATGATTTTTGAGTGCTTTAAAAATTTCAAAATCGGTTTCACCGATTGCTTGTTCTACCCAAGCCGCAGTCATTTTTCCCACTCCATGATGATGGCTCATAGCGGCTCCTTGCAGCTGAATATTATCAAAAATACCGTATTGGTATTCTACATATTCTTCTTTATTTTCAAATAACCCGATAAAAATAAAATACAAGTTTGCCCCTTGAGGATACGCATGCGAAAGATGCGTCATACAAACCGTATGCGGACGCGACTTTGCAAATTTACGCACTTCCTTATGGACACGCGGCATCATCTCCCAAGTTACGCTGCACTCCATTGTATCAATAATTACGCCGTAATCTTGCAGCGACTCTCGCAAATAAGGATCTGCAAAGCGTCCGTGTTCCCAGCCGTCTACAGGCTTTCCGGTTAAAAAGAAACCTCCATGCGCTTTGCAAATTTTTTTTATTTTTTTATAAAGTTGTTTTGAAAAATTCTTTTCACCCTCAGTCCAGCCTAAAAACAAACACCGCTGCATTGGCTTATAGCCCATCATATTCATTGCGCTTTCGATAACCGTACCTTCAACACCGTACAGTTTTAAAGCCATATCGGTTTCTTCCGCATCCGAAAGTCTAAATACAGAAGGGAAGCCCGATTCGTTTTGCATAATTTCTCGGCAGGCATCCATTCCATCTTGCCAAGTTTTAAAAATAAAACTGAATTTTTTTCTGTTTTCCGGCATATAACGGAAAAAGCGCAGCGTTACATTTGTAAGAATTCCAAAGGCCCCTTCGCTGCCCATCATTATTTCATCAATATCAGGTCCTACCGCATGAGCGGGAAGTCCGTAACTTTTTACAATTCCTTGCGGAGTTACATAAGTTTGCTTGAAAACAATATCTTTTATGTTGCCATAATAGGTTGAGTTTTGTCCTGCACCGCGCGTTACAACCCAACCGCCTACCGATGAATATTCAAATGATTGGGGAAAGTGTCCGCACGTATATGCACGCTTTGCATTAAATTCTTTTTGTGCATTATTTAAATGCGCTTCCAGTTGCGGTCCCGACATTCCCGCTTGCACCGTTATTGTTTGATTCGTTTCGTTGAATTCCAAAACCTTATTAAAATTTTTACGCATATCTAAAGTAATTCCGCCTTTAACGGCTTCTACACCGCGCGTAACGGAAGAACCGCCGCCATACACATAAAGCGGAATTTTATTTGAATTGCAGTATTCAACTAATTGAACAATTTGCTCATGCTCCGACGGGAAAACAACAACGTCCGGAACGTTCTCTAAAAGTCCCTCGCGCAGACGATACGAATCGTACATGGTTTTTCCGTACGCAACGAAAGCTCTGTCTTTTACAAGCGTGCTGACATTTTCATCACCGAAAATTTCTTTTAATTTTTCAATATGTTTTGCCTCAAGTTTAACTTCAAGAGAAGCCGGAAGAGAATTAAGCCCTTCATTTTTTTTCTGCTTAAACATATCATCGCCGATCCCGAAAACGGTTTTCATATATTTGTAAAGCCGTTCATTAGGTTCTTTAAACTCATTGGGGTTTCCCCATTTTAATACGGAACGGAAACTTCCTTTAGGCGGAGGAACTTGTTCCCAAACCGGTTTAAAATCTTTGTACGTGTAACGTTTTCCCATATTCTAATTCTCCTTATCTTTATCCGTTCATTTTTTTGCTTCAGGATAATTTGTTGCTTTTTGAATATCTTTGTAAATATTTTTTAGTGCGGGATATATTTTTTTATAAACTGCAAATAAATTATCATATAAATTTCTGTGTGCGGTATTCGGTAAGAATTCTTTTTTATAAGAAACCATTTGTCTTACAGCATCTTCAATCGAAGAATATTCGCCGAGTCCTTTTGCTGTTATAATAGCAGTGCCAAGAGAAGATGCCTCCGGAGTTCTACCGCGCACTAAAGGTTTATTTAAAATATCTGCGGTAATTTGGCATATAGCATCGCTTTGAGACGCTCCGCCGGAAGCCGCAACGGTTGCACATTTTATTCCGGCTTTAGCTTCTATTATTTCCAAACCTTCACGCAGTGAATATGCCAAGCCTTCAATTATTGCTCTGTATAAATCATCTCGTCCATGAACATCCCCAAAACCTATAATACTTCCTTTTGCATACCGGTCAAAAATACTTGCACCCCAATAGGGTTGAAGCATTAACCCGCTTCCGCCTGCGGGAGCGGCATGCAAAAGTTTATCTAAAATCGTTTCGGGAATTACACCGAGCATTTCCGCCTGCTTACATTCTTCTTTGCAAAGTTCTTCTTTAAACCAGCTTATCATCCAATAGCCGCGGAAAATTTCCAATTCCGAAAGCCAAGTGTCCGGTAAAATTCCGCAATAAGCCGGAAATAATTTTTTATATTCAAAATATTTTTTTGAACAAACTTCGATAGTTGCGGTAGTACCGAAACTCAAAGATGCCGTTGAAGAATTCACTACTCCAACGCCGACTGTTTCACACGCCTTATCGCTTCCGCACCCTACTAGCGGTAGCCCCGCAGGTAAACCTAATTCTTCCGCTGCATTTTTTGTAAGACTTCCGATAATGCTTCCGCTTTCAACAACTCTATTCTGTTTTTCTTTTTCTAACGGCATCAAGAGCTGTTCTATTGATGGACGCTCCGCCCAATCTCGTTTTTTATTTACAAATGGAATGTAGCCCACCATTGACGATGCCGTATCGCAAATTTCACCGGTAAGACGAAAAATAAACCATCCTGAAAGAAAAAGCATTTTCCATGTTTTATTCCAAATCTCCGGTTCATTTTCTCGAATCCAATTCGTTTTACAATTAGATTGTATTGTAACAATAGAATGATAAAGCCCTGCGGCATTAAGAGCGCAGTGTATAAAACTATTCGGATGATAGTGCCCTCGTGCGCTTCTGTTATCCAGCCAAACAATAGCAGGACGCAAAACTTTTCCGGCTTTATCAATTAAAACCGTTGTTGCGCGCATTGCGGTAACACCCATTCCTGCAATTTGACCGAATTCTTCCGGAACTTTATTTTTTAATTCTAAAACAGCGTCTTTTAATGCATTCCAATACACATTTACATCTTGTTCCGCCCAACCGGGCTGCGGCGCAACATAAGGTTTATAGCCTACCCGTTTTGAGTACAAAATATTACCGTGCAAATCGAAAAGCATTGCACGCAAACTTTGCGTGCCGCAGTCAACAGTTAAAATAGTTTTCATATAATGCCGCCTGTTGCAATTAAATCGGTTCCGCTTTCACAAAAATTTTTTACGATAATATCACCGGGTTTACATTTTTCCGAAACGATAATAGATCGGACTCTCTTCATATATTGAGCAAAGAATTTAAGCGGAACAACATCGCTTGTTTTAACCGGAATTCTGCGGGTTCCTGCAACCGAAGAAGCAACTGTCGTAGTAAGCATCCTCATCGGGCAAACAGCTTCTTGCTTCCCATAGGTTTCTCCTTTAGGACATTTATTTCCGCTAACCGTAATTAGGTTTTCACCTTGATTTTCAATTTGAACTGTCAAACTGCATCCGCGCGGGCAGGCGGTGCAAGTAAAATTTTTTGTTTCCATAATTTATTCTCCTTATGTTGTTAACGTCAGCATAAGTTTTTTTACTCCTGCAAATTTTTCACTTTGCAAAACAAATCTTTCCATTTCAGGCGGTTTCAACATTGCATATTTTTTTTCAAAAATAGTTTTACCGTCTGCGCTTAATTCCAATTTTGCATTTTGCAATTCTTCCGATGAACGGAAATAAAAAATAATTTGCCCTGATGCCTCCGTATTTATTTCTTGCGGAACCAAATAAAGAATTTTTCCTGCAAGTTCAATCTTACAATGCGTATTTTTTTTATTTAAAGTTTTAGCAGTCTCTTCTGTGTTATCCGAATATAAAGCGTATTCAGCGGCAGCTTCACCTGCAATTTTACCCGACTCCGAAACATAGTCAACCAAATCGTTTACATGCAGCGCATTTCCGCAAGAAAATAAGCCGTTTATTTTCGTTTGCATAAACTGGTTTACTATCGGACCTTTAGTTCTGTTATCAATCGGAACATTTAAATTTAAGAGTATATCATTTTCGGGAATTAAGCCGACGCTTAAAATTAACGTATCGCATGGAATCCGTTTTTCGGTTCCGGCAATTACATGCATTTTTTTATCAACTTGTGCAATCCAAACGGCTTCCACGCGTTTAGTTCCTTCGACAGAGGTAACCGTAGTTGCTAAATGGAGCGGTATGTTATAGTCGTCTAAACATTGAACAATATTGCGGGTAAGTCCTGAAGGTGCCGGTTTTATTTCGTATACACCCTCTACTTTTGCACCTTCCAGTGTAAGACGGCGTGCCATAATAAGACCAATATCTCCAGAACCGAGAATGATACATTTTTTGCCGGGCATATATCCGTACAAGTTGATAAAAGCCTGAGCCTGTCCGGCAGTAAATATCCCCGCAGGTCTATCACCGTGAATGTTTACCTGCCTATCCGTCCGTTCGCGGCAACCCATAGCAGCAACCAAACTTTTTGCCGTTAAATTAAAAACTCCATATTCAGGGCTGGTAAATTCCATATTAAAAAGTTCTTTTGAAGAAACTGCAATTTTTTCTAACTTTGTTAAAAACGTAAACTTGAAAATCTTTATATGGGCTGCATTTTCCACCATTTCTTTATACCGCCATGCATATTCAGGGCCTGTAAGCCGTTCTTTAAAACGTATAAGCCCAAAACCGTCATGAATACATTGCTTTAAAATACCGCCTATTTCCGCTTCTCTTTCAATGAGAGCAATTCGAGCTTTGGGATTTTTTTCTGAAGCGGCAAGAGCCGCTGCCATTCCTGCCGGTCCCCCGCCTATAACTACAATGTCATAATCAACATATTCAAGTCTTTTCATTTTTATCTTGCTGTTTCCCTAAATTTAGTTTACATTTTTTGTGGTATTACCACAGAAGCATAGTAACATTATCCTGCATATTTGTCAATCACTAAAAAATTTATGTTTTGGCATTTTATTATGAAACCTTTTGCCGGCTTTGTTTTTTTTATTATAAGCAGTTTAATCATTAAACTGTTGGGAATATACATTGACGAGGTTAAAATGAAACACTCTTTTAAATTCATTCTTATTACGCTTGGAATAATACTTGCTGCATCATGTACGCCGAAAACCGATATTTTTGTACAACCTTCCGGCGATGCCGTTTTAACGCTTGATATTAAAACTTCGCCGATAATGAATACTCTAATTGAAAGTATTTCCAATTTTTCGGAGGAAGAAAAAGCCGCTAATAAGTCGATATTCAATACGGAAGAAATTAAAGCACAGCTTGAAGAAAAAGGAGTTAAAGTTCTTTCAATAGGAACTCAATCTCTTGCAGGAATAAACGCAAAAATAAAAATTTTTAAAGAACAAATGCAAGATGATAATTCTTTTATCAAGGTGGATATGAAAAAAGGGACGCTTTTATTTGCAATTGGTCCCGATAATATCAAAGAATTTATAAATATGCTTTCTTCAGACGACCGCGAATATGTAGAACTTTTGATGGCTCCTGCACTTACGGGCGAAAATATTACTTCTGAGGAATATCTTGAAGTTATTAAATCCGCATACGGAGAAAAACTTGCAGCAGAGCTTAAAAAATCAGTATTACATGTTTCGGTTACCTGCCCGAAAAAAGTACAAAACATAAAGGTTACACCTTTCGGCAGAGGACAAAAGGACGGCACAAAAGCGTCGGCAAATATTCCGCTTACCGAAATTCTTTGCATTCAAGACCCGATATTTGTTGAAGTTATTTTTACACCGTAATACACAATGAAAGACTCTATAATCTTAAAGCCGTATGCTTCCGTTTCAATAATATGCAAGGGTAACGTATAATAGGAATAAAAAAAATTCTGCCGAATACATCAAAATAATGGAGCGGGTTATATCAGCCCGCTCTATTTTTTTTAATTCGTCGCCTATATATGGCTTTTGCTCCAATATGCCGCCGTAATAATTAGGACCGCCCAATTTAATGCAGAGTAACCCCGCCGCAACGCTTTCCGGATGCCCCGAATTCGGACTTGCGTGTTTACGGCAATCTCTACGCCAAATTTTAAAGCCGTTTTTTAAGTTAAAGTGCTGCCCGAAACAAAATATCGAGCCTAATAGCATAAGAGCGGCGCAAATGCGCGCGGGAATATAATTTACTATATCGTCAAGTTTTGCAGGGAAAAAACCGAGAGCTGAATATTTTTCATTTTTGTAACCTAGCATTGAATCCATTGTGTTTACCGCTTTATAGGCAATGCCGCCTTCAGCACCTAAAAGCATCATAAAAAAAAGCGGTGCTATAATGCCGTCGTTTGAATTTTCTGAAACGGTTTCAACGCAAGCACGCACAATGCCTTCTTCGCTTAAATTTTGAGTGTCGCGCCCCACTATATTTGAAAGGCTCTTTCTCGCAGATGCAAGGTTTATTTTTAATGATCGGAGAACTTTTCCGGCTTCTTTGTGAAGACAGCGGGCGGCAATACACGTATAGCAAAGCCACACTGAAAAACAAAAATGAATTATTTTATATTCTTTTAAAAGACGTAATAGAAAAAATGTGAGGCAAAAAGATGCCGTAACATTTACAGCCGCAATAAAAAAACCGCATATCTTTAACCCCGTTTTGGAACTTGCAATTTTGCGTGCAATTTTTTCTTCTAGAGATATAATTTTACCTATGAGTTTTACGGGGTGAGGAAACCGATACGGATCGCCTAAAATCAAATCAAGCAAGGCGGCACAAATTAAAATTAAGACATTTGTTTTATACGGCATAATAATTTCCAAATAGCTAAAATTCTTTTAAAATTTCTTTTAAGACTAAAACGAATTCTTCAATTTCGTCTAATGTTGTTGTACGCCCTATCGAAACCCTTACGGCATTTTTTTGTAAGCCGAGCTCTACACCCATTGCTTCCAAAACAGGGCGGGAATGTTTTTTTGAAGAACAAGCCGAACCTGTCGAAATGCAAATGCCTCTATCTGAAAAACAGCGGACTAAAACTTCGCCCGTTAATTGCACCGAAGCAAACTGCAAAATCCAAGGCGAATAGTTTTCAGGTTGTGAAATCCTATTTTCGGGAATTATTTTTATTCCATTGATTTGCTTTAATTCTTCAATTAGATAATACATTAATTTTTGAGCGCGGCAAAAGGCATCTTTCTCATCTGCATAATAATTCTTTAAAGCGTCCGCAAGCGAAATAATTCCTGCGAGATTTTCGGTACCGGAGCGCAAACCGTTCTCCTGTCCACCGCCGCATAAAAAAGGTTCAATATTTTTTGCAAGATATAAAAACCCTATTCCACGCATAGCACCTATTTTGTGTCCGCTAAAAGAAGCGGAATGAATAGGAAGTTTCGGCAAACAAAATTGAATTTTTCCGATTGCCTGCACTGCATCGGTATGAAAATGAATTTTTCGTTTACCGCGGGAATATTCCTCTAAGGCAGCTCCTATATCGCTAATCGGCTGAATTGCTCCGGTTTCATTATTTACAGCCATTACGGTTACAAAAGAAGTTTCTGCATCCACTGTTTTTAAAACGGCTTCGGGAGTGATTATTCCGTTTTTGTTTGCGGGAATAGTCAACACTTTTCTACCGCAGTTTTGCATAATTTTAGCTTGTTCCCGAATTGCGGCATGTTCAATGCTGCTTATACAGACAGTCCGTTGCTCCGGTAAGTTCATCATTGCCAAAAGCGGAATATGATTTGCTTCGGTTCCTCCGGATGTAAAAATTATTCGTTTATCGGCATCTTCTGTAAGTCCAAGCAGTGAAGAAATCTTAGCACGTTCGGCTTCAAGTAAATTACGGGACGCTTCTCCTAAAAAATGTTTTGCAGAAGGGTTTGCAAAATTTTCAAATGCTTTTTTTATTCCCAAGAGCCATGCTTCTTGCTGCGGAATTGCAGAAGCCGCCCAATCCAAATAAATCATAAAAGCACCGCCTTAATGTCTTTTTCTTCCGCTTCGTAAATAAAAGGACTTTCAAGGTCTTCCTGTAAGATAAGTCTTATTTTGTTATGAAGATTTTTTTTGTCTTTTTTCATTGCAGCGATAATACGTTCGGCAAATTCAGTTTGTATTTTTTTTGCCGCTTGGGGAACAGCGTCCGCGTCCCACCCCATTTTTTTTATAAGAGTGCAAACCTCATTTGCATATTCCGAATTGGTAAGATGTAATTTTTCACCGAAGCGTAAAGCTCTGCTTATCCCCCAAGCGACGGCATACCCATGCGGAAAGTCTTTAAACTCAAGCACGGACTCAAGTGCGTGTCCAAATGTATGCCCGAAGTTTAAATATGCTCTTTCATTTTTTTCGTTAAAGTCGCGGCATACGGTATTTGCTTTTGCAACAACAGAGCGTTTAATTATTTCCAAAACCGTATCGCCGTTCCGCTTTAAAATCTTTTCGGTCTCGGTTGAAAAAATTCTGTAAAGTGTAGGAGAATATAAAAGGGCAATTTTAAAAATTTCAGCAAGCCCTGAAAAATATTCTTTATCATTTAAACTATACAAAACCTTTGGGGCAATATAAATTTCATCCGATTTAAAAAATGTACCGATAGTATTTTTATAATTTTCAAAATTAACAGCAGTTTTACCGCCGATTGAAGCGTCAGCCATTGCAAGCAACGTCGTGGGAACAAGGCGGCATTTTACACCTCGCATATAGATGGAAGCCGCAAATGCGGTTAAATCGCAAATAACGCCGCCGCCTATCCCTATAAAAACGGAATTACGCGAAAGATTTGCATCAAGAGCTGTTTTTAAAATAAGTTGAAGCGAAGTAAAATTTTTATTTTCCTCTCCGCTTTCGATCACTACAAGCGGAATATTGCCGGAAAAGTTTTTTGCGTTTTTTACAAGAGCGGCAGTGTTTGTATCTGCAATATAAATAGCATCGGAGTTATTAATATGCGGCAACTCAAATTCTTCGCAGTAAAAAACATCGGTTTTTCCCTGTATTGTTGTAAACGAAAAAGTATCCATAACTTTACATTAGCTTAAACATTTCAAGAACAAGCCGTGCAGAAATTTTTGCGGCTTGGGCTGAGAATTCTTGATATGAAATTTGTGCAGGGCTTTGTTTTCCGGCATTGTCCGAAATGCTGCGTAAAATTAAATAAGGAATTTTATTTAAAACGCAAACCTGAGCTGCGGCGGCACCCTCCATTTCAGCACATGCCGGAGCGAAATTTTTTATAATCTGTGTCCGTAATTTTTTATCCGAAACAAAAATATCGCCCGACGCAATTCTGCCTTCAACAAGTTTTACAGTTTTAAATTCTTCATTGGTTGTTTTCGCTGCGGCAGATTTTGCCTTTAATTGATTAAAAGCCTTTATGGCAAGGGTTCTTAATTTTTTATCGGCAACCCAATAAGGGCTTTTTGTTCCTGGAATTTGTCCGGCAGTATAAGCAAAATCTACAGCATTAACATCGTGTTGAACGGCATCGGTTGAGACTACAATATCAAACACATTAAGTTCGTCTATAAGGGCTCCTGCCGTTCCAATATTAATAATTGCATTTACGCCAAATTCCGAAATAAGAATTTGACAGCATAAAGCGGCATTCACTTTTCCTATTCCGCTGCATGCGAGAACAATTTTTTTATCGGCAATAAATCCTGCATAAAACTTTATACCGGCTATTTTTTTACTTTCGCCTGCTAAGTGTTTTTTTAAAAGTGTTATTTCTTGCTGTTCGGCACCGAAAACACCGATTACCATTTCTTTCATAATATGCTGCTCCCATGCAAATGTAATTGGGCGGCGGCGGGTTCGAACCGCCGACTTCTACCGTGTGAAGGTAACACTCTACCGCTGAGTTAGCCGCCCTATTTCAATTAGTGGAATTATATCATAATTCTAAAAAAAAGAAAAGTATTTAATTTTATCTCGCATTTTCAAATCAACAACCCCGACGCAGAGCATCGGGGTACAATGCTCAATGTTTCGCATTGTATGTTCTTATAAGGTGGTTGCAGTCGGCTTTAATACCTTTATTACGACGCAGAGCATACGTTGCGCAGCAACAGGGTATTAAACCCTCCGCATGAATAAACCCTATAAATGGGAACCTCTAAAAACCTCAGTTTTTAGAAGGTGAACTTTGCTCACCGGTTTACCTTAAGCTTACTTGCAATGTTTTTCGTAAGTCATTGATATACAAAGACTTACGAAAAGCCCATCGGGAATGTGTAAAAATCTAACAAAGTTTTTACAGATGTCTAAATATAATAAGACCGTGTTTTAGCCCTCCGTGCTTAGCCCTCTTGACTAATAAAACAAGCCTTATTATATTTTATCCTGTTTTGAATTGGATTTAATGTGGGATAAACAGCTCGGCAGGAATTCTGCCCCCATGTTTATCTTTGAGTTTGCCTTATCGGCAAACGTCGCATTATATTATGTGCTTTTTCACTTCGTTGCAAAAGCCAAGGAAAAAACTTTTTCAGAAGTTGATTCGCTATCCGCTTTAGCGGATATGTACAATCAATTTCCTTGCAGAACAGAGCCGAAAGGCTCTGATTCGCTATCCGCTTTAGCGGATATGTACAATCAATTTCCTTGCAGAACAGAG